>NZ_CP076103.1:300736-601473 GCF_018732085.1 Lysobacter capsici
CGAAGATCCGCCGGAACTCGAACCAGGTCGTCCCATCGCCGCGCGGCGGATAAGCGCGGTCGAGCATCGGCGCCAGCTCGCCGCGAAACCGCTGCCAATCGGCATCGTTCAACGCCGACCGCACCGGCCGCAGCGCGGTGCCGGTGATCCACTCCAGCACCGCGTCAGGGCCCGACAGGCGCTGCACATACGTGGTTTCCCACGCATCGACCATGCAATCCTCGCCGGCCAGCAGTTCGGCGTACTGCCGCGGCCTGTCGACGGTGTCGTCTTCGCGCAGGCCGACATCGGCCAGCTGCGCCGCCCACGCCGCGCTAGCCGCGAGCTCGCGGGTGAGCGCATGCGACGGCGCGTCGAAATTGCCCGGCACTTGAATGGCCATCCAAGCGCCTCGCGGCAGTTCGCGCGCCCAGCGCCGCAACAGTTCGCGATGCTCCGGCACCCATTGCAGCACGGCGTTGGAAATCAACACGTCGGTGTCGGGCCGCGGCGTCCAGTCGCGCACGTCGACCAGTTGCGCGTCGATGCCCGCCGCGCGCGCCGCCGCGACCATCTCCGGCGAGTTGTCGCTCGCTTCCAGCGTCGCCTCGGGCCAGCGCTGCGCCAGCGCACGGGTGAGATTGCCGGGTCCGCAACCCAGGTCGACCACGCGGCGCGGATGCTCGGCGCCGATGCGTGCGATCAGATCGAAGAATGGCCGCCCGCGCAGGTCGGCGAAATCGAGGTATTTCTTGGGGTCCCACATGGTGTCGTCCCGTCGTCGCGTGGCCGGGCACTATAAAACCGCCGCGGCGAAGATCGCGCGATGGAACGCGCCACACATCGCAAAGCCCGCCGGCTTCGAGAGGGGCGAAGGCGGTTGATTCGTCGCCTGCGTCATGGAGGCGGCCACGGGTATCGGTCACACTGGCGGTCAATCGCGCAACGGCCGGCGGCGCTCTACTCGCGGAGACACTGGATGACCCCACAGATCGGTTTCATCGGCCTGGGCGTAATGGGCCGGCCCATGGCGCTGAACCTCGCCCGCGCCGGCAGGGCGCCGGTGGTGTGGAACCGGTCCGCCGACGCGTCGACGGCGTTGGGCGAAGCCGGCGCAACGGTGGCGGACAGTCCGGCGCAGGTGTTCGAGCAAGCGCAGGTGGTGATCGTGATGCTCGCCGACGAGGTCGCGATCGATGCGGTGCTCGGCCGCGGCACGCCGCGGTTCGCGACGCATCTGCGCGACCGCGTCCTCGTCCACATGGGCACGACCTCGGCCGAGTATTCGCAGGCGCTGGACGCCGATATCCGCGCGGCCGGCGGCAGTTATGTCGAAGCGCCGGTGTCGGGATCGCGGGTGCCTGCCGAAGCCGGCCGACTGGTGGCGATGCTCGCCGGCGACGAGGCCGCGGTGGAGCGGGTGCGGCCCTTGCTCGCGCCGATGTGCAGCCAGAGCTTCGTCTGCGGCGCGGTGCCCAATGCGCTGCTGATGAAGCTGTCGGTGAATCTGTTCCTGATCACGATGGTGACCGGGCTGGCCGAATCGGTGCATTTCGCCCAGCGCCAGGGCCTGGACCTGCATCGGCTGCAGGCCATCCTCGATGCCGGGCCGATGGCCAGCGCGGTGTCGACGATCAAGCTGGCCAAGCTGGTCGACGGCGATTATTCGGTGCAGGCCTCGATCGCGGATGTGCTGAAGAACAATCGCCTGATCGCGCAGGCCGCGCGCAACGCGGGCATCGCTTCGCCCTTGCTCGATGCATGCCACGCCTTGTTCGGCGAAACCCTGGCGCAGGGCCACGGCGCCGCCGACATGGCCGCGGTGGTGCGGGCGATCCAGGCGCGCGACCCGGGTTGAGCCCGCTCAGGCGCGCGGGCGGTCGAGCAAGGCGACGAATTTCTTCGGCGCCAGCACGCAATAGCTTTCGACGATCAAGTCGGCGATCTCGTCCCAGTCGGTGCGCGCATCGATCGCCACGCCGACGATGTCGGCGAACCACGACGGCTTGAAGAACGGCGCCCGGGCGAACTTCGGCGCCGCCCGCCGCGCGGTCGGCAAACGAAACGTCAGCACCGTCCGCGGCCCGTCGTGGCCGGCCGCCCGCGCGTACGCCGGCGGCCAGCCGCGGTCGATCCTCACGGCGTGGGCGAAATTTTTCTTGCCGATCATCCAGCGCACGCCGGTCCAGGCGGATTCTTCGTGCACCTCGGGCAGGCCGAGGCAGATGGCGTTGAGTCTGGCGAGGATTTCGCTCGGAACGCTGGCGTGTTCGCTCATCGGGAGGGCTCGCGGCGGTGTCGGTGGCGGTCGCGTGTGGCTGCTTTCAATGTGGCGAACTTGCGCATTCTGCCTGCATGACGTGATCGACAGCGTCGACTGCTGCGAAATTCACGACAGAAAAAATCACATCTATTGCCCATCAACTTTAACCCCGAAGATCGGATTTGTTCCCAGAGCAAGGACGCCGCGCAGGGCCGTCCATCGGACGCGAGAGGGAACACATGACGACTTTGATTTCGGGCAGCGGCTTGGGCGTGTTCAACAGTTCCTTCACCCAGGTGGGGCGAGGACTGGGCAGCGACACCCGGACGGCCTCCGGGCGCCACGGCCAATTCGTCAACGTGGCCACCGGCAACCTGATCGTGCAGGGCCAGGACGAGCAGTTGTTCGGCAACGGCTTTCTCGCCAGCCAGATGCGCACCTACAACAGCCGCGGGTTGTTCGGCGAGTTCGGCTCCGACGGCTGGAACGGCGGGTTCGAGACCCGCGCGGGCCTGCGCCTGCTCAACGTCCTCAACACCCGCGGCAGCCAGGTGCAGCAGTTGCTGGGCGACGGCTCGATGGTCTACTACGACTACGACGAAGCCAGCGGCGACTACATCAGCACGGTTGGCGACGGCGCGCACGACCGCTTCCGCTACATCCCGCAGCAGACCGGCCAGCCGGCGCGCTGGCAATGGACCGACGGCAACCAGAGTCGGCGCGAGCTGTACTTTCCGGGCACCCTGCTCGGCATCGGTCTGCTCGACGGCCGCCTGTCGAAAACCACCGATCTCAAGACCGGCGCCGAATACACCTTCCTTTACGACGACCAGGGCCGGCTGCAGCGCATCGACGGCAGCAACGGCGACGCGCTGGTGTTCGAGTACGACCGCTTCGGCTCGCGCCTGCTCGGCCTGTCGACCGTGGAAGGCGGCGTCGCCCGTTCGCAGATCCGCTACGGCTACGACAACCAGGGCCGGCTGACCCGGGTCGAAAGCGACCTGACCCCCGGCGACTGGAGCGACAACGCCGGCAATCCGGGCCGCAGCTTCGTCACCACCTACAGTTACGAACAAAGCAGCCAGCGGCTGGCCCGCATCAGCCACAGCGACGGCACCGAATCGAGCTACACCTATTACACCAGCGGCGCCGCCAGCGGGCGCGTGCGCACGGTCAGCAGCGGCCGCGCCGCCGACGGTTCGCTGCAGACGCTGACTTTCAGCTACGACCTGCAGGACGACCACCGCCGCACCGACGTCAGCGACGCCAGCGGCCGCACCTGGACCTACGGCTACGATGCCGCGGGGCAATTGATCCAGGTGCAGGCGCCGGCGATCGACGGCCTGCGCGACGTCACCGATTACCAGTACGACGCCGCCGGCAACGTCGTCCGGGTCAGCACCCAGCGCGGCGGGCAGCTGCTCAGCCGCAGCGATTTCAGCTACGACGCCAACGGCAACCTGCTGTGGCAGTGGGATCAGGTCGATCCCGCCCAGGGCGGCGCCGCGCGCGCGGTGCAGCGCACCTACACCGCCGCCAATCAGCTGGCCAGCGAGACCGTGTTCACCGGCCTGGACGCCGACGGCGCCGGCACCGCGCAGGCGCCTGGCGGCGGGCTGAGCACGCGCTTCGTCTACGACGCGAGCAACCGCCTGCGTTATGCGGTCGATGCGACCGGCGCGGTCGAGGAGCGCACTTATCACGCCAGCGGCAACGGCAGCGGGCAGGTCGCCAGCACCCGTCGCTACCTCGGCGCGGCCTATGCCGCCGCCGACACCACCCTGGTCGCACTGGACGCCTGGGCGACCGCGGCGCAGCGCGCGCAAAGCGTGCTGGTCGAATCGCACTACGACGTCGCCGGCCGGTTGTCGCGCACGCTGGCGTACGCGCGGCTCGACGCGAACGGCGCCGGCATCGTCGACGATGCGGCCGAACTGATCGATTACGTCTACGACGCACAGGGCTTGTTGCGCCAGAAGATCGTCCAGCGCAGCGCCACCGTCGCCGCCGACGACGGCCGCGACAGCGTCGAAACCACGACCTACGGCTACGACGGCATCGGCCGCATGCTCTCGGAAACGGTCAGCGAACGTGTCGGCACCGGCGCGGTGCGGATCGTGCGAACCACCGCGTGGGTGCATCAGGACAACGGCAACACCCTGCGCACCACGCTCGAGGGCGGACCGGCCGGCGACGGCGTGAGCGCCAACGATCAGCTGCGCACCGAACTGCGCAATGCGTCGGGCCAGTTGATCGCGACGACGGTATCGGCGGTGTCCGGCGGCGAGACCCGCACCAGCCGCAACTACTACGACGGCACCGGCCGCCTGCGCGCCAGCGAGGATGCGTCCGGCGCGCGCTTCTACTTCTTCTACGACGCCGAAGGCGCGTTGGCCGGCGAGGTCGACGTGCAGGGCACGGTCACCGCCTACCTCCGCGACGGCCTGGGCCGGGTGGTGCGCACCACCGTGCACGAGCAGCGCGTCGACACCTCGTCGTGGCTGGTCAACGGCGCGGTGGTGCCGGCCGATTTCGCCGCCGTTCGTCCCGCCGCCGCCGCGAACGATCGCAGCGTGCTCGCGAGCTACGACGCGCTCGGCCGCCTGCTGAGCCAGACCGACGCCGAAGGCACGGTCACCCGCCACGTCTACGACGGCGCCGACCGGTTGATCGAAACCCGCGTCCAGGCCGCCGCCAACGACGCGCCCGAGCGCGTGCTGCGTTATCTGCGCGATGCGCTCGGACGCGAGGTCGGCCGGCTCGACGCCGAAGGCTTCCTGGTCGAGACCCGTTACGACCGCGCCGGCCGGGTCGAAGCGACCATCGCCTATGCCGCGGCGACGCCCGACGCCGCGCGCGCGACCGGCGATCTGGCCGCGTTGCGTCCGCTCGCCCACGCCGGCGATCAGCTCACCCGCTACTTCCACGACGGCCGCGGCAACCGCATCGGCGTGCTCGACGCCGAGGGCGCGCTGACCGAAGCGGTGTTCGACGAAGCGCGCAACGAACGCGCGGTGCGCGTCTACCACCAGCGGATCGCGAGCCCGGCCGGCAACGAGAGCTTCGCCCAGCTGCGTGCCCAGGTGCAGGCCGGCGGCGCGCGCGAGACCCGGCGCCAGTTCGACGCGCTCGGCCAGTTGCGCACCGAACTCGATCCCGAAGGCACGCTCAGCCGCTACCGCTACGACGCCCAGGGCCGCCTGCTCACGACCGAGCGTGCGGTCGGCACCAGCGAAGTGCGCGAAGGCCATCGCCGCTACGACGTGTTCGGCAATCTGATCGGCGAACTCGACGGCGAAGGCGCCACCCATCTGCTGCCGGGCATGAGCGAGGCGCAGCTCGATGCGATCTACGCCCAGTACGGCGTGCGGCATGGCTACGACGTGCTCGGGCGCCGCACCGAAAGCGTCGACGCCGAAGGCAACAAGACCTGGTATTTCTACGACGTCGCCGGCCGTCCGACCTTCACCGTCCACGGCGTGCAGGACGCCGCCGGCGTGCGCAACGGCGCCGGCGAAGTCAGCGAGACCCGCTATACGAACTTCGGCCAGGTCGGCGAAACCATCGCCTACACCGGCCGCATCGCCATCGCCATCGCCGCGCCGCACGACCGCGCCCGCGTCGACGACGCGGTGCGCGCATTGCAATTCGTCGCCGCGCAGGACAGCCGCCATCGCTTCGTCTACGACCGCCGCGGCCAGTTGAGCGAACACACCGACGCCGAAGGCGCGGTCACCCGCAACCGTTACAACGGGTTCGGCGAACTGGCCACGCAATGGCGCGAGCTCGGCGCCGGTCTCGAAGCGGAAACGCGTTACGCCTACGACCGCCGCGGTCAGTGGCTGAGCCAGACCGAGCAGTCGGTCGGTGCCGCGGCCGACGGCAGCCTGCGCGGCATCAGCCGCAGTTTCGATGCGTTCGGCCGCATCGCCACCGCCACCGATGCGCGCGGGCATGCCGTGCAGTTCGGCTACGACCGCCTGGGCCGGCAGATCAGCCAGCGCCAGAATGTGTCCGGCCGCGAGGAAATGGCGTCGACCGCCTACGACGTGCATGGCCGCGTCCTGACCCAGACCGATGCGCTGGGCCGGGTCACCCGCTACGCCTACGACGAAGCGACCCGCAGCGCCACCGTCACCACGCCCGAAGGCATAGCGACCACCTCGACCCGCAACCGCTTCGGCGAGACCGTGCGCGTGACCGACGGCCTCGGCCACGCGACCACCTTCGACTACGACCGCGACGGCCTGCTGCTCAAGACCACCGATGCCTTGAGCGGCGAAAGCCGGCAGCAGTTCGACGCGCGCGGCCTGATGATCCGCAGCGTCGACGCGGCCGGCCGCGTGGTCCGCTTCGTCTACGACGCGCGCGGCCGCGCGATCGAACGCACCGAGGACCCCGACGGCCTGGCGCTGACCCAGCGCACCGTGTACGACGGCCAGGGCCGCAGCGTGTCGGTGACCGACGCGGCCGGCGTGCGCACCGCGCTGAGCTACGACCGCCAGGGGCGTCTGATCGAACAGGTGCATGACGCCGACGGCCTGGCCCTGCGCACCACCTACGCCTGGAACACGCGCGGCCAGCAGGTGCGCGTCACCACCGGCGCGGGCACCGCCGAGGCGCGCACGGTCGAATACGGCTACGACGCACTGGGTCGCCGGGTCCGCGAAACGATCGCGCCGGGCGTGCTGAACCTGACCACCACCTACGCCTACGACGGCAACGACAATCTGATCGCGCGCACCGACGCCGCCGGCCGCGTCACCCGCTACACCTACGACGAAGCCGATCGCCAGCGCTTCGCGATCGACGGCGAAGGCGGCGTGGCGGAAACCGCGTACGACGCCAATGGCCGGGTGGTGGCGGTGCGCGCTTATGCGAACGTCATCGACCTGAGCGGCCTGCCGTTGTCGATCGACAGCGCGCAGGTCCAGGCCCGCCTGCGCGCGGACGATGCGCGCGACGTGCAGGACTACCGCGTCTACGACCGCGACGGTCGCGTGCGTCTGCGCATCGATGGCGCCGGCGCGGTCGCCGAGAGCGTGTACGACGCCGCCAATCAGGCGACCGCCGTCACCCGTTATGCCAACGCCAAGGCGCTCGATCCCGGCCTGCGCGCGCAGCTGTGGGCCGGCACCGCCGATATCGGCAGCCTGCTGGCCGGGATCGCCGCCGACCCGACCCGCGACCACAGCAGCTACAGCGTGCGCGACGCGCTGGGCCGCGAGCGCCTGAGCATCGACGCCACCGGCGCGGTGACCGAGACCGTCTACGATCCGGTCGGCCGCACGCTGCGCAGCCTGCGTTACGCCAATGCCTGGCCGCTGGACGACGTGCGCCGCGCGCAACTGCGCGCCGGCACGCTCGACGCCAACACCGTGTTGAGCTCGCTGTCCGCCGATCCCGCGCGCGACCGCGGCGTCGTGCTGGTCTACGATCGCGTCGGCCGCCTGCGCTACACCCTGACCCGCACCGACAGCGATCGCGCGGTGGTCAGCGAAAGCCGCTTCGACGCGGTCGGCCAGACGGTCGCGCAGATCCAGTACGGCGTGACCATCGGCTTCAATCCGGCCGCGACCGAGGCCGACGTGGCCGGCGCGCTGAGCGCCGCACTCGCCGCCGATCCGGGCCGGCAACGTAGCATGCATACGGTGTACGACGCGGCCGGCCGCGCGCGCTTCGTGGTCGATGCGGTCGGCGCGGTGACGCAAATGCGTTACGACGCGACCGGCCTGGTCGTGCAGAGCGTGCGTTACCAGCAGGCGCGCGCGTTCAACGGCGCCAACCTCGCCGACTGGGTCGCCTGGGCGCAAGGCCAGCCCGCCGGCGAACAGCGCATCAGCACCACCTTGCACGACGCCGCCGGCCGCGCGAGCGTGCGCACCGACGCGCTCAACCACAGCGAGACCATCACCTACGACGGCAGCGGCCAGGTGCTCAGCGTCACCAATCGCGACGGCCACCGCTGGACTTACGAGTACGACGCCGCCGGCCGCAAGCGCACCGAAATCAGTCCGCCGGTCGCGGTCGCGATGGCCGACGCCGCCGGCAATGTCGGCGTGGTGATGCGCTCGGTGATCGCGCGCATCGCCTACGACGGCCAGGGCAACGTCATCGCCCGCACCGACAACGCCGACACCGCGCAGGCGCGCACCACCGTCTACGTCTACGACAACCGCGGTCATCAGGTCCGCACCGTGTTCCCCGACGCCGGCCGCATCGATCCGGCCAGTGGCGAACTGGTGGCCAGCGGCCGCGCGCCGAGCATCGAGGTGATCTACGACACGCTCGGCCGCGCCGTGGTCCAGCGCGATGTGCGCGGCCACTACAGCTACAAGACCTACGACCTGCTCGGCCGGCTCGCCGCCGAGGTCGATCAGGAGGGCTACGCCACCGCCTACGCCTACGACGCGCTGGGCGAACAGACCGGCCTGACCCGCTACGCCCATCCGATCGGCGCCGGCCTGCTCGGCGCGGGACAGCCGATCGACCGCGCGCAACTGTTCGGCGCCCTGATCGCCAGCGACCGCGACCGCAGCCTGAGCACCACCTACGACCAGCGCGGCCACAAGACCCGCGTGGTGCAAAGCGTGGTCAGCGTGGTCAATGCCGACGGCAGCGTCGTGTCGATCGCGCCGGAAAAGCGCTTCGTCTACGACGCCTATGGCGATCTGGTCAAGGAGTCCGAACAGCTCGACGCGACCCGTTGGGCCGACACCTATCGTTACTACGACGCGCTGGGCCGGCTCACCCTCAGCGTCGATCCGGAAGGCTATGTCAGCGCGCTGCGCTACAACACCACCGGCGAAGTGGTGGAATCCATCGAGTACGCGCGCGCGGTCGATACCGCCGCGCTCGGCACTGCCCAGCCGCCGGCGCTTCCGGCCGCGGGCGATGCGGCCAGTGGCTACGACCGCAGCACCCGCCGTCAGTACGATGCGCTGGGCCGCAGGATCCGCGAGACCGTCACCCGCCACACCCACGACGGCAACGGCGTCAGCGGTGTGCGCGATGTCGTCACCACGATCGGCTACGACGGCGAAGGCCATGCCGTGACCGTCGATGTCGACGGCCAGACCACCGCGACGGCGTTCGATGCGCTCGGCCGCAGCGTGTCGGTGCTCGAAGCCGAGCGCGATGCGATTCGCGCCGATGGCTACGATCAATTGCGCAATGTCGGCGTCGATCTCAACAGCGCAGCTCTGACCGAGCGCGTGTCGCCGTACAGCACGATGGTCTACGACGCCTTCGGCAACCTCGTGCAGCTGCGCCGTTACGCCAACGGCTGGCGCAGCGGCGAGGCCGCGCCGCAGGCCGCCGCCAACGACACCTTGCACACCACCCGCTACGACCTGCAGGGGCGCGCGGTGTGGGAACGCGATTCGGCGGGGACCGTCTACACCAAGCAGTACGACGAAGCCGACAACCTGGTCGAAGTGCGCTCGCGCCTGGACGGCAATGAGGGACGCAGCGCGGTGATCGTGGTTGCGACGTCCTACGACCGCAGCGGCCGGCAGACGCTCACGCTGACCACCCGCGAGCTGTACCAGGACGGCCAGTTCACCGGCATCGCGCGCGATGCCGCCTCGCAGGTGCGCTACAACGCGTTCGGCGAAATCCTCGCCAAGGACAGCCGCACCGACACCGCGCTGGCGACCGAGCAGTTCGCCGCGCAATACGTCTACGACGCCGCCGGCCGGGTCGTCGCCAGCAACGCCGAAGGCGGGCAATGGCGGCGATACGGCTACAACGCCGCCGGCCATCTGCAGACCACCGCCCAGGCCATGCGCCTGGGCGGCGCCGGCGGCGCGCTGGTCGATGCGGTGACGGCGCAGGTTACCGACCGGCTGGGCCGGGTGATCGAACAGACCCAGCCGGCGTTCGGCGACGATCTCACTCAGCGTCCGCGCTGGAGCCAGCGCCTGGATCGCTGGGGCAATGCGCTCGAAAGCGTCGACACCCGCGGCGGCATCACCGTCAGCGTCTACAACGAAGCCAATCAAGTGGTGAGGCAGACCCGCCCGGAGGTCGTGGTCGTGCATCGCGACGGCAGCCAGCGCGTCGAGCGTCCCGAGAACGCCTGGTTCTACGACGCGCTCGGCCGCCTGCTCGGCGTCCGCGACGCCAACGGCTACCTGCGTCAGCAGAGCTACGACGCCGCCGGTCGCCTGATCGCCAGCCGCGACGCCACCGGGCACGTCACCCGTATGGCCTACGACGCGCTCGGCCAGCAGGTGCTCACCCAGGATCCGCTGGGTTATCTGAGCTTCCGCCTGTTCGATGCCGCCGGCCGCATCGCCGGACAGGGCGACTATCTGATCAACAACGAAGGCAGCGCGCGCGACCAGCAGCTGCGCGAGGTCTATCGCCTCAACCAGCGCGGCGACCGCATCGCGGTGACCGACATCGCCGGCCAGTCGGCGCTGTACGACTACGACAGCCGCGGCCTGGTCGTCCGCAGCCGCAGCAACGCCGGCGTGACCATGAGCTACGGCTTCGACGCCAACGGCAGGAAGATCCGCGAGACCAATGCGCTGTCGGATCCGTCGCTGATCGGTAGCGGCGCCGGGCGCCGCACGGTCGTGGACCACGAGAACGAAGCGGTGTTCCTCGACGAGCAGACCTGGGACTACGACGACTTCGGCCGCCTGATCGACCACAACGACCTCAGCGGCGCCGACTGCGATTACGACTACGATCCCTCGACCGGGCAGCTCAACGTCCAGCGCAAGGCCGGCGCGGCCGCGCGCGAAACGATTTACTACGCCAACGGCCTGGTCAAGGAACTGCGCGAGGGCGACGACTGGTTCCGCTACGCCTACGACGCCGTCGGCAATCGCACCCGCGAGGAAACCTACACCCGCGACGGCGCCGGCCAACGCATCCACATGCTGACCCGCGCCGAGTACGACGCCCACAACCGCGTCGTGCGCGTCAGCCAGGACGAAATGGGCGCGGCCTGGAACAGCGGCGATCCGCCGCCCAATGCCGATTTCGAGCGCGGCGACGAGGGCTGGACCAAGCAAGAGGGCTGGTCGATCAAGCAGGCGCTCGACGGCGCCGACACGCTCAGTGGCGGCTGGGCGGCCGAGTTCACCGGCATCGGCCCGAGCAGCCTGACCAGCAACCTGCGCGCGCGCGTGCAGCCCGGTCAGGTGATCAACGCCAGCGTGATGATCCAGCAGGGCGCGTCCAGCGCCGGCGATGCCGCCGCGCGGGTGCTGATCGTGTGGTTCGACGCCGACGGCAACATGCTGCCCGGCGGCGAGGGCCAGAGCTGGGCGGGCGGCAACCTCGTCGACAGCGGCTCCAACGGCAACTGGCATCCCTCCAGCGTCACCGCGACGGTTCCGCCCGGCGCGGCGACCATGGCCATCGCCGTCAGCGCGAAAAAGAACAGCAACGATCCGCTTTGGGTCGACGACTTCAGCTGGAGCTACGAGCCGGTCGCCGGCGACAACCAGTCCGCGCCGGGCAAGCGCCTGCTCGACGTGCATTACGGCTACGACGCGGTCGGCAACCGGCGCAAGGTCGAAGCCGCCACCGATTACGGCGATCCGAATCTGGCGCAGATGGACGAGGGCGGCCTGTTCAACGGCGGCTTCGAACATGGCGACGCCGGCTGGGAGAAAGAGAACGGCTGGAGCATCGTCAACAACGCGCCGGGCACCGGTTACAAAGGCAGCAAGTTCAGCGCCCAGTTCAATCTGACCGGCGAAGGCGGGCGCATCACCTACAAGGCGCCGATCCCGGTGCGTCCGGGCGAGCGCATCACCCTCAGCGCGGCGGTGCAGCAGGGCGCGTCCAGTTCGGGCGAAGCCGGCGGCGGCGTGTTCCTGTCCTGGCTCGACGCCAACGGCAATCCGATCGGCGAAGTCGTGCGCGGCAACATGGTCACCAGCGGTTCCGGTGGCGCCTGGCATCTGTCCACGGCGAGCGCCGTGGCGCCGCCGGGCGCGGCCTACATGAAGATCGGCGGCGTCGCCTACCGCGACGGCGGCAGCGATCCATTGTGGATGGACGATTTCCGCTGGTCGTTCTCGGTGCCCAACGGCGATTTCATCGACGGCGACACCGGCTGGAGCGTCAAGGAACCCGGTTGGAACATCGTCGCCAACGGCCCGCCGAATCCCGACTTCAGCGCCGCGTTCTTCGGCCCGACCGCCGGCCGCATCTACAGCGATGCGCGTCCGGTGCTGCGCGCCGGCCAGTGGATCAGCGCCAGCGCGATGGTCCAGCGCAACAGCAGCCGCTCCGGCGGCGGCGTGTTCATCCACTTCCTCGACGCCAACGGCAACGGCGTCAGCGTCGTGCGCGGCACGATGATCGAAAGCGGTTCGGGCTGGCAGGAATCCGAACTCGGCCCGGTGCAGGTGCCGCCCGGCGCGGTGACGATGGTGATCGGCGGCGTGGCTTACACCAACGGCAGCTCGGCGATCGTGATGGATCGCTTCACCTGGCAGTACGCACGCGACGAAGACACGCCGGGCACGCCGACCCAGAGCCCGCGCTACAACGCGCCCGAAGCGCTGAAAACCTACTGGTACGACTACGACGCCGAAAACCGCGTCACCGTCGCCCACGGCAAGCTGGTCAACGGCCAGATCGTGCTCGGCAACCCCGACGTGAGCTACGGCCTGGCCTACGACGGCGCCGGCCGCGCCGTGTATCGCCGCTTCCTGCAAGGCCAGCAGGTGATGCAGGAACTCACCCAGTACGACCAGCGCGGCCAACGCCAACTGGTGTTCATGGCGCAACCGCTGGGTGGCGGCGCGCCGGTCGAGCTGAAGGAGCGCTACGTCTACGACGCCCTGGGCCGTTTGAGCCAACGCCTGGAGTACTTCGATGCCGACGACCAGCGCAAGGACATCCCGGTCGCCGGCTGGATCAAGCACGCCGAAACCTACGAGTACGACGCCGACGGCCGCGTGCTGGGCCAATACAGCTACGGTCGACCGCTGCAGTGGACGCCCGACCCGAACACGCCGGCCTCCACACGCACCGATCTGTCGTCGCTGGCGCTGATCTCGCACGTCGACTACGCCCGCCACGGCTACGACGACGCCGGCCGCCAGCGCGGCTATGCCTTCGTCAGCCATGCGCTGGAAGACAGCACCGGCGCGCTGCCCAACGACCCGGTCGGCTACACCCAGACTTACACCTACACCTACGAAGGCCGCGAAAGCTACCTGGAAACCGTCGTCCTCGGCACCAGCAGCAACGCCAACTTCAAGGCGACCACCACCACCAGCCACTACGACGGCTGGGGCCGGCGCCTGAGCGTGCGCGAGCACACGCCCGGGCAGGACGTCGACGACAAACTGCGTTACTTCAGCTTCGACGGCGACGGCAACATCCTGCGCCGCCGCGAAGGCCACGAGAAAGACGGCGCGTTCCAGCAATTCGCCAGCGAATCGCTGCAGACCCAGACCTACGCCTATCTGGCCGGCCAACACATCGCCTCGGGCAAGTTCAACGGCGACGTCGACCTGCTCGGCCGCATGACCGCGTACCAGAGCAGCGAAGTCGGCGTCATCCGCATCGCCGTGCAAGCCGGCGACACCCTGCGTCGCATCGCCGGCCGCGTCTACGGCAACGAAAACCTGTGGTACGTGTTGGCCGAAGCCAACGCACTGGGCGCCGACACCGAACTGACCGCGGGCACCACGATCAAGGCGCCGGACGTAAAGGTCACCGCGAACGACGCGAACACGTTCAAGCCATTCGATCTGAATGAGGCGATCGGGAGCACGACGCCGAACCTGCCGTTTATCCAGCCGCCGCCGAAGAATCATTGCTCCGGATTAGCGATGGTTATTTCGATAGTTGTTAATGTCGTCGTCACCTACTTCACCGGCAGCCGTGAACTCGGCGCGATGGCGGGCAACTACGCCGGCCAGATGAGCCAGATCATGCTCAACGGCGATTACGACTGGGATCGTGCGCTGCGACTGAACCTGAATCCATTCGGCGGCAACCGGGAAGACTTGGCGCGTTCGGTCTACGACCCGGGATCGCATGGCGCGCCGGGCATGATCGACTACAAGAGCATCGCCATCTCCGGCGCTTCGGCGTATGCCACGCAAGGCGTGGGCGAGTGGGCTCAGGCCATAGGCGCGGGAACCTACACGACCTTGGCGCTCCAGACTGCAACCAGCTACGCCACGAACTATCAATTCAGCAAGTGGGCCGGCTATGACGTCAGTTGGAGCAATCGGCAACTGGGGGCGAACATCGGCGCCGCGTTCGCGGGGCAGGCGATGTTCCACGGAAGCGAAGTCGAAACCCGGGGCGATGCGACTGCGAGCACCCGCGCGCCGGTCACCCAGGGCGACCAGGCCTTCAGCTGGACCGCCGCGGCCGCCGCGCAGTTGAAGGAAGCTGCGAGACAGTTCGTGAAAGATTTCGGCCAGAACCTGATTCGCAGCGGAATCCAGTACGGCGCAGAGAAAGCCTTCGGCGTGGAAGGCGCGAGTTGGAACTGGCGCGACGTCTCGGCTGACGCGTTCGGTAATGCGTTGGGTAACGCGATTAGGGGGCGACTGGATTATCGGAAGGCTCGGCAGGCGCAGTTGGAACAGGAACTGGATGAGTTGGAAACCATCAATCCATTCTCAGTGGAAGGCATAAGTAAGCGGATAGACCCTTGGCCGTCTAACCAAGTTGATGAATCAGGGGCTGTCGGGAGTTCATATGGCTATGACGTCAGTGACTCGGCCAATAACGATGAAAAGCCGATAGAAAAAGTGCCCGTGACAAAGGAGGAAATTGCGTTCCGTGAGGATTTCGATGACCCAAACTATGTGATTGCCGAGGCTGCGAGGAAGCATCAAGAACAGAATAATTATCCTGAGATCGCAGCGGCTGTTGGTCCAAGGGATGTTCCGAAATTATTTAATAGTATCGATGATGCGTTTACAGAAGATAAAATTTCAATATTCAGGCATGTTGAAAGAAAAACTAGCGGCGGCATCGCTAGGTACGACACCGTCATGATTGCCAGGGGTAGTGAGGAATATCTGATGGAGATTAAAAAAATACCGCAATGGCAAATAGACGCCTTAGTCGATAATGTAAACAAGGTTAGACTACTTATAAAAGCCAGGGGGCGCGCCGAAGATATCCAGGCGTGGAGCAATCTCGGTGCCGTTGGAATTGAATTGGGTGCTCCAAGCGGGTATGGCGCTCAAGCAGGCTATAATTTTTCCACCGACAACAACGCCAAAAAAATAGGTGGAGCAATGCTCTTCAACGACGCATGGTTCGATGACCCCCCGCGGCATCAGTTATTTGTTGTCGCTCACGAGTTTCGCCATACGATGCTGGTCAATTCACTGTATCAGGGTGTCAAGTTACCTAGCTCCCATGAAACCTGGGCTGAGGGGTATGAAAGGCTCCCTGATTCCCACGTTAAGGTGACTTCCCGAAATGGCGAAGGCGAAGCGCGTAGATGGGCGAGTGATCTTGTGGGTTACTATGGGAGAAACTGATGTCTAGCCTGGCCGTGAAGTTGTCATTTTTCTTGATGTTCTATTCGATTTCTGTTTGTTGTGATGCATATGAGAAAACTTATAGCAAGATATGTAGGTTGAGCAAGGGGACGGAGTTTTCCGGCAGGTACAAGATAAATTTGGCTAAAAGCTATTGCGTGGATAATGGTTGCGTTGCTGCGGAATACTCTGCTACATCCGATGGGTCCAGTCCAAAGAAAATAAGATTTATATCTCCGGCAAAAATACGTGTTGGCGAGGAGTATTTTATGTTCTTCTCGAAAATGAAATATTCTAGTTTCATGCTGCCCGGGCTCAGGGGTAAATCATTTAGGGCGCCGAGCGGGGTTGAATATTTTGTCGGAGAAGACGCGGTTTTTGTCGTTGAATATCCAGGTGTATATTACCGGGATGTTCCTGTGATGTGTTTTGGGGGTGGGGAAGGGTGTGAAGTGATGCTGGATCTTCCTGCCGGCATGGAGAATAAAATAGAATTCGCCAGGGTTGTCGTCCCTGGATTTGAAGGCATTAAAGAAAAATGTAACGAAAGTGGTAATAATGCCGATGGAAGGTGATTGCGCGGGCCCAAGGACCGCCGCTCCGGCGAAGTACATCGAAAACATAGGGCACTACGACTTCACGCAATCATGAAGGCGAAATTAGGAGATGAGCTGCGGAGCTAATGGGCGATTTTGGAGCACAGAAGATGAGGATGCATTTCGATAAAGTCGTCGTCTTGCTAGTGGCGTCGTCTTTCTCGGGCTCGGCTGTTTCCTATGAATTCTCTTACCGGGACATATGCGGACTCATGCGGGGATCCGATGAGTCTGGCCGTTACAAGGTGGTTTCGGCGAAAGAATACTGTCCTGATCGGCAGTGCGTTGCCGTTCAATACGAGGCAGTCGCGGAAGATCGGCGTCGGATAAGTTTTGTTTCCCCGGCCAGGCTGGGGGTTGGCGACAGTTATTTATTATTCTTGTCCAGGTTAACGACGCCCGAGTTCCTTTTGCCGACTGGAGCTGAATATTACTCCGCACCAAAGGGCGTTCGATATTTCGTTGCGCTGGATGCCGCATATGGCTTGGGTCCGTCCGGACTGATGTATAGGGAGCTTCCATCCTTTCCCTGCATCGGTGCGGGAGATGCCTGCGATGTGATGCAAGGCATGCCTCGTGAGCTCTCGGGCGAGATCATCTCGGCGAAAGTCATTTTTCGCGATTTGGAGAAAAAGAAGTCGGAGTGCATGGCTAAGTGAAGTTGCCGGTCTGATGCAAAGGCCGATGGTGGCGGCTGAAATTCCGACGAATCTTCTTGTGTCTGAACTGATCGGCAGGCGATGTCGGCGTTGGGCCATGGCGGACAACGCAGTTAAGCATTCAAGGTCCGGACGGTGGCAATGCGCTGCTATGCCGGCAAACAGCGTAAAAGATCACTGTGGCCGTGTGATCACGCACGCCGAGAGCTACGTCTGCGAAGTCGACGGCCGCTTGGTGGTCGGTATCTGGCGCGACCCGTTGATAACGGCGTCCCAGCCACCTCAGTCGCTACGCAGCACTAGGCACCCGTGCCGACCGATCCATGAAATAACCGATGATCGCGCCGATCGCGATCGGCACCAGCGCATAGATCGGGACGAACACCAAAGCGACCGCCGTTGATGCCGCCTTGGCTCAGTTTTCAGGCGGTATGCGTCAAAAATTGATCGATAATGTCAATGCAATAAGGCTAATAATTCGGGCGCGTGGTAGGCCTGAGGATCTGCAGGCATGGAACGATATGAGTTATATAGGAATTGTCGTTGGCAAGGTTACGGGCATGAGCATGCGGTGGCCGATCACTTATACAGAAGCAAATCCGGGGTTTCAGGCGGAATTATTGCGGTTAACAAAAATTGGTTTAAGTTTGAGTCTCCGGACCATCAGCTTTTTACAATTGCGCATGAATTTAGGCACGCGATGTATGGAAATGCACTGTATAAAAATATTCCTATCAAGAGCACCTTCGGATCCAGCGGCTATGAGAGGGATAGAGATAAGCTTAAGCTGTCGCGCGACAACGAGGGTGATGCGCGTAGATGGGCCCAAGAAGTGCTCGGGTATAGTGACAGGGATCGTTTCCATACATTAGAGCACGTTCAAAAGCCCCCAGTTAAGGGTGTAAAGAAGTGAAATCATGTCTGATTGCATTATTTATTTTCTTTGCCGCATGCGGCCCTGTTTCGCATGGCCAACAGGGCTCTAATTTCCGGTCCCTGTGTGAGGTCGGCATTAGCGCGGACAAGCGAGGGAGTTACAGGGTCCTGTCCTCCAAGGCGATATGTTCAGCTGACCATTGTATGGGAGGTGAGTATGTGGGTGGCTCGGGAGAGAATAGGACTAAATTTTTCTCTACAGCCAGCTTGGTCGTGGGAAGAGAGTATTATTTATTTTTATCTAAAACGCCTGTGGCCGGTATTCTCTTGGATGTCGGTGGAGATGTTATCGAGAATGCGAGAGCTGTAAAAATAAATACCGCCGCGAAATTTTTTGTTCCCGTCGATGGGGCCTACTGGATGCAACATGATGGCGCGGTAGTCAGAGATGTGCCTGGTTTATGTTTGGGCCGGGCTGCCGAGTGTGGCATTGTAGATAAGCTGCGCTCGGAAGACGGGCTTGGTATATATGGCGCGGCAATCGAGGTGCGTGATTTTAATGCCAAGTTGAATTCCTGCCTGAAGAAAAAAATAGGCGACTTGAACGAATACGGTGAGTGAGTAACGCGTGGGCCGCTGATGCAGCAGAGTCGGGGCGTGCGTATTTTCTATATTTTCGACGCCCTGGGCCATTTGCGTTTGAGCTAACGCCTGGAGTACTTCGACGCTGACGACGAGCGCAAGGACATCCCGGTAGCCGGCCGGATCAAGCACGACGAAACCTACAACTACGACGCCGACGGCCGCGTATTGCGCCGGTAGGTTCTTGTCGAAAGACCTTACGCCGGTGCATCGTGCGATGGCCGAACAATCCAGAGGCAGGTTCGGCGGCGGTACTTCGCGCTTCAACGAAGCCGAAAACACGCTTTGTCATCAGCTTGAAGTGATGAATATGCTCAACAACGGACGTAGAAATCTTCCCGCTTTCATCAGGGATATTCCCTTGAAGACGCATCTTCGGGCGTTCACCAATCAAGCCCGAGTGGTCGCCCGTGATCTGGGGAAAATATGAGCGCCAGCCTGAATTCAATTGATCCGTCCGAGATCATTGGTCTGAGCACGATCGAAGAGGCTGTGCTTGACAGTGCATCCTTGCCGTCGGATGAAGTTCGCAAGCGCTATCTGCTGATAGGGGATGCACTGTACGTTAGCGCGCAGGCGCTCCGCCTCGACGAGGATTTCGACAATTTGTTGGTGTTCGCCGTCGGCGTGGCTGAGGAGATGTCCGAGGTCCTGCTTCGACAGGCGATTGCATTATCGAACCGTAGGCATTGGCAGTATCGTCCTTTGATGTTGAAGAGCGATGAGGGTAACGATCCGAGCAGCGAAGTGATCGCAAAAGACGACCAGAGCAATGCGATGGTGGATTGTTTGTTGTATCACCTGCGAAAGGACGATCGGTATGCAGCGGGTGCGAACGCATTGATGGCTTCGCAAGGCTGACGCCGAGGAAATTTCTGGCGCGATCAAATGGGTAAGCAGCCGCTATCAATCAGACAGCGGCTGGTGCGCGAAATTATTCCGGTTGTATGACGTCGAGGATGCGCTCTACCTGCTCGGCCCACAGCCGGAAGACCTTGGCCAACGCCGACGCCTCGGTCGCTCGTGTTGCGAGTGTCAGGTTAAGGGTCGATGGTCGGGTCGATCATTTCGACGATGTTGAACAGTTCGCCGCGAAAGACTGGCAGGTCGTGAACGCGTGAATCGGCACCGCGATGTTTCCCGGCACGCATGGTCGAGCCGATCGGCGGCAGCACACGAAACGCCGACAAACAGGGCAAGAATCTCACGGAGATTGTTTGGATCAAGCGCGCCGAGACCTACGGTCGCGAAGTCGACGCCAGCATGATTGCCGGCACCTGACCCGACCCGACAGCGCCGTTGGCAGGCCCCGCCGCCTCAGCCGCTATGCAGCGCTAGGCACCCGTCCGGCCCGATCCATGAAGTAACCAACGATCGCGCCGATCGCGATCGGCACCAGTGCGTAGATCGGGATGAACACCAATGCGATCGCCGCTTGCGCATCCGCCGCAAGATCCAACGAGTAGTGCGCGAACGCGAGAAAGCCGAAGCCGAGCAGCGCGGGCGCCCATAGGGATGAGGCGCGCTTGTAGAGCAGGCTCACGGCAATGATCGCGCCCCAGGCGATGGCGTTGAAGGCGCTCAGGAACAACGCGGCGCCGATGCCGTTGTGCGTGTATTGCGCAAGCCAGCCGATGCCGTGCGGCACGCGCGCCGCGTACGGCAGCAGTATCCCTACCAACATCACGATCACTCGCGCCTTGCGCATCGTCATGACGACCATCCTGGTTGCGATCGGGCCCCAAAGGGGAATGGCCGGATTCTCGACGGGACCATGGCAGGGCGTCAATCGGAACTGCGTGGCGGCACGCTCAATTCGCTGGATCGGCGGCGTCTGCCCAGGCGAATCGCCATTTCGGATTGTTTTTGGCTGGCCTATCCGCCAGAAACAAAAGCCCCGCCGAAGCGGGGCCCTTGCCGGATCGTCTCGGCCGATCCCGAAGGGCCGGCCGGCGCCGCGATCATCCTTCCGGAAGATCGCATTTCATTCTTGCATCGATATGAAACGGCTTCGGAACGTCGGGGTTTGAGCTCTTCTGCTCGCCGTCGAGCTTGAACGATTCCGAATCGGGCTTGCCGCCGCGCTCGGTGCAGGCGGAGGTCAATTTTTCCTTCACCGCGGCAATGGCGGCGTCGCGCGTGGCGCCATCGGCGCTGTTGGTCAGGTTGACCACTTCCGCGAACGCGTTCTGGCTCATCCCGAAAGCCACACCCATCAGGGCGATCACATACCACTTCTTCATGCCTACTCTCCTTAGTAAACGACTTTGGTGCGCGTCGATGGTAATGCGGCGGTTGTTGGAATCGTGTTATCCAGCGGCCCTCGTCAATGCGACGTAAAGAATTTCGGGACTGAACACAGTGAATGTCGCTAGCCGGTATGCCGCAGGCGCTTGCCGATCGAAGAAGCACGCATGTCTGCGTTCTTGGAAAATTTACGCACCATCCGAAAGCGGGGCGCGATAGGGAAGAAATTTCAACCCATGTGCTTCGCCTCGACACCTCGACCCATGCTCCGAAAGCAAAACGTGACGGGACGTTGGCACCGGACTTTTTGAAAAAACTCTTGCGCCGTCACTCGCTGTTACGGGCGTCAGTCAGCGCCGTTGATCCACCCGCCATGATGGCGAGGATTTATTGCCTTCGCCGATTCGGGCATCGGCGTCCTGTGAGGGCAACCGTAGCCAGGATTTCCGCCACCGGTCAGGAACCTTGGCTGTCTCTCAGCACGATCGCTCCCGTGCGCGGGTTGGTGAGGGTCACGTTCTCGAGTGCCTTGATCCGCCACTCGCCCGCCTGTCGCGTCAACACCGCAAGAATCACCGTATCGACCGCGTGCGGCCCTGCTGGATGAGCCGCGCCGGCGGTGAGACGGCTCCAGAAGTGCAAGACGACCGCGTCCTCGCCGAGGGGGATCGAGTCGATCAGCTCGTTTTCCAACGAGGAATCGCTGTAGATGGTGGCATGGATGGGTACATGCAGGGCGACGATTTGGTCGACGCCGCGCACGTAGTGACCGAATCGGTTCACGAATGTCGCATCCTCATGGAACAACGCGCCGAGCGATTCCATGTCGTGGCGGTTCCAGGCGATTTGAAACGCGACAGGCGCGTCTTCGGGCTGCTTTATCTGAGTCATGCGGGGCCTCGTCGGCTTCCAGGGGGCGTGTGTGATCTTGGTTGCGGGGGCGGGCCGGGCTTTTGATGCCGAGCAGTCGCAGGCCGCGTTACGACCATCCGTTTCCGCGGCCCGCGTGGATGTAGTTGTCGTCGCAAACCGGGCATCCCAGCAGCCACGTGTGCAGCGAGTGGATCGTGCAATACGGCGCGTGCTCGTCGGGCGCGAATGACGTCACGGTCAACTGCCCGGTTCGGGGTTCGACAAAGGCCGGCAGCGCCGCGAGTTCGGCTTGCGCATCCTCCCAGCCCAGGTGCCGGAGCAGTTCGACCGGCAGGCCCGCATTCACCGCCGCGTCCAGCAGGCGATGGACGTCGATTTCCCGCCAGCCGGTCTGCGCCGCCATCCATTTTCGAAATTCCCGTTTGTGGCTCGGGCGGATCTTCGCCCAGATCGAAAAATCCGCGATTTCGGTCATGCGTCGGTTTCTCTCAAGCTGCAAGGCGTTGCCATGGAACACGATGAGGCGCGTCGCGTGGGTGACGGATCGGACACGCGCCTGATAACGACAGGATCGCTGATCCAGCGCCGGTGAAGGCCGGCAGGCGCGCGCAAGCGATCGCATGACGAGTTCGGTGGCACCGACGCGGCCCGTGGCGCCGATTCCAGCATCGGTCCGTCGTGACGGCGCCCGGCCCGCGCAGTCGGGCTCAATTGTTTGCACTAAGATGGTGCAATGCCCGCCGACCCCCAGCCCGCCTCCGACCTGAGCCTCGACAGCCTGACCACGCCGCTCGCCTGGAGCGATGCGGGTGGGACCTTGAGCGGCTGCAATACCGCGTTCTCGCGGTGGTTCGGGATCGGCGCGCGGCGGTTGCTGGGTTGGCCGCTGGCCGGCCTGGACGCGGGCGATGGCCGTCTGGCGTTGGCCTTGTCGCGCGAAGGCGGCGACGAGGCGCCGCTGCGGATGCGACGGATGCGGCTGCGCTACGCCGATGGCGAGGAGCGTTTCGCCGATCTGTGGCTGAGCCGGCGCGAGGGCGGCGGTTGGCTGCTGGAAGCGCACCCGGTCGACGAGTTTCCCGGCGACGATCCGGCCTTGCTGCTGCCGTCGGCGTTGTCGGCGTCGTTGAAGGGGCTCGCGCACGAATTGCGCAATCCGCTGGCGGGTCTGAAGGGCGCGTCGCAGTTGCTGGCGCGGCGGGTCGACGATGCGGATTCGCGCGAGCTGATCGGCTTGATCGACAGCGAGGTCGAGCGCCTGACCGGCCTGGTCGATCGCCTGCTGACGCCGGCGCCGCCGCGGCCGCACGCGCCGTTGAATATCCACGCGGTGCTCGAACGCGTGCTGCGCCTGGCCGAGGCCGACGCGGGCTGGGCGGTGCGGCTGGTGCGCGACTACGATCCGAGCCTGCCCGAATTCGCCGGCGACGCCGATCGATTGATGCAGGCGGTGTGGAACCTGGTGCGCAACGCGATCGAGGCCGGCGCGACCCACGTCAACCTGCGCACGCGCATCGAGCACGGCGTGCGCATCGCCGACACCTCGCATCCGATCGCGTTGCGTCTGGAGATCATCGACGACGGTCATGGCGTGCCCGACGAACTGGCCGAGCAGTTGTTCCTGCCGCTGGTGTCCGGTCGCGCCGAAGGCAGCGGGCTCGGGCTGGCGCTGGCGCAGCAGGTTTCGCGCGAGCATCGCGGCTCGCTGGCGTATCGCTCGCGGCCGGGCCACACCGTGTTCACCCTGCTGTTGCCGATGCATATCGAAAGCGAGGGAGCGGCATGAGCGCAGCCAGGGTGTGGGTGGTCGACGACGATCGATCGGTGCGTTTCGTGCTGGCGACGGCGTTGCGCGAGGCCGGTTACCATGTCGATGCGTTCGAAAACGCCGCCGATGCGCTGGACGCCTTGGACCAGCGCGGCGCGCCGGACCTGCTGTTCACCGACGTGCGCATGCCCGGCGATGGCGGGCTGGTGCTGCTGGAGAAACTCAAGGCGCGCGCGCCGTCGTTGCCGGTGGTGGTGATGAGCGCGTACACCGATGTGGCGAGCACCGCCGGTGCGTTCCGCGGCGGCGCGCAGGAGTTCCTGTCCAAACCCTTCGACCTGGACGATGCGGTCGCCCTGGCCGCGCGCACCTTGGCGGCGAACGAAGCACACGACGAGGTCGCCGAAACGCCGCAGGCCGCCGCCGACACCTTGATCGGCGACACCCCGGCGATGCTGACCTTGTTCCGCGCGATCGGACGCCTGGCGCAGGCGCCGCTGTCGGTGCTGATCACCGGCGAAACCGGCACCGGCAAGGAGCTGGTCGCGCGCGCGCTGCATCGCGAATCGCCGCGCGCGGCGCGGCCGTTCGTGGCCTTGAACACCGCGGCGATCCCGTCGGAACTGCTGGAAAGCGAATTGTTCGGCCACGAGGCCGGCGCCTTCACCGGCGCGCAACGGCGCCATGTCGGGCGGTTCGAACAGGCCGACGGCGGCAGCCTGTTTCTCGATGAAATCGGCGACATGCCGCTGCCGTTGCAGACCCGCTTGCTGCGGGTGCTGGCCGAAGGCGAGTTCTTCCGCGTCGGCGGACGCGAACTGATCCGGGTCGATGTGCGGGTGATCGCGGCGACGCATCAGGATCTGGAAACTCTCGTCGCTCAGGGGCAGTTCCGCGCCGACCTGCTGCATCGCCTCGACGTGGTACGCCTGCGCCTGCCGCCGTTGCGCGAACGGCGCGCGGACGTGGCGCAACTGGCCGAACGTTTTCTCGCCTCGGCCGCGATCCGCTTCGCCGCGCCGGCCAAACGCCTTTCCAAGCCGGCGCTGGAGCGGCTGCGCGCGCACGACTGGCCGGGCAACGTGCGCGAACTGGAGAACGTGTGCTGGCGTCTGGCCGCGCTGGCGCCGGGCGATACGATCACCCGCGAAGACATGGACGAGGTGCTCGGAGTATCGGTGCGCCGGCCGAGCGACGCGGCCGAATGGGAAGCGCAGCTGTCGTCCTGGGCGCGCGCGCAACTCGCCGACGGCCGCGCGAACCTGCATGCCGATGCGCGCGAGCGTTTCGATCGCGCCTTGCTGGAAGCGGCGCTGGAACACACCGGCGGACGGCGCACCGAGGCCGCGACGCGGCTGGGCCTGGGGCGCAATACCTTGACGCGCAAGTTGGGGCCGGGGCGCAAGCGCAGTTAGGCGTTCGGTGAAAGATCGGTCTTGGATGCTCCTGGGCCGGCGATGATCAGCCGGGCCAGACGGACGCCGCGGAATCTTTTGTGGGACGGCCTTCAGGCCCGACGCCGTTCGTTCCGTTCGAAGTTGAATCCGGGGCCGAGGTCGCATTGCGCTTTACCTTGATTGCGCAGTGACCTGAGCCGAAAGCGTCGGGCCTGAAGGCCCTCCAAAAAAAACCTCGCGGCCTTGCCGTGGCCGCGCGAAACGCGAGGTGCGTTGGAGGCGGCCAGAAGCCATATCGCGGTGATGCGGCACTTGGCGGAATTGCAGGGCCCGTGCCGTGCCGCCGTCGCGACCGCCATAATCCAGCGGCCAGCCGCACGCCAGCCTTCCTCCCGACGCCGTTTCACCTGCGCTGAACCCGCGCGGGGCTAGCGTCGGGCCACCGTCCCATCCGGCGCCGCTTCCTCGCGCCGACGCACAGGAGTCCTGCATGAACCACGTACTTCGCACGATCACGATCGCCTCATTCGTCGGCGCGTTGGCGGCTTGCGGTGGACAGACCACCAAACCCACGCCGCCGCCCGCGCCGCCCAAGCCGGTGTCGACCGCGCAATCGGCCACGGTGGTGCTCGCCTCGGCCTCCGGCAGCCTGGTCAGCGGCAAGCTGACGCTGCGCCCGATGGGCGACGGCGTGCACCTCACCGGCGAGGTCGGCGGCCTGACACCCAACAGCGTGCATGCGATCCATATCCACGAGAAGGGCGACTGCAGCGCGGCCGACGCGAGCAGCGCCGGCGGTCATTTCAATCCGGCCGGCCAGCCGCACGGGCAGGTCGATCACGGTCCGCATCACGCCGGCGACATGAACAATCTCAACTCCAACGCCGAAGGCGTCGCCAAGGTCGACGCGCATGCCAGCGGCGTGACCCTCGGCGGCGGCGCGGCCAACGATGTCGCCGGTCGCGCGGTGATCGTGCATGCCGTCCAGGACGATTACAAAAGCCAGCCCGCCGGCAACGCCGGTGCGCGCGTGGCCTGCGGCGTGATCAAGATCGCGCAGTGATCGTGGGCTTGCGCTGATCGCGGCAGATCGCCTCCCGCTGCGGTGGGAGGCGATGGCGGGTTTGGCCAATCGGACGCCGCGAATGCCGCGGACTCTTTTGTGGGAGGGCATTCATGCCCGACGCTGCTCGCTCCGGTCGCGGTTGAATCCGGTCGCGGTTGAACTTGAGGTTCCGGCTGATAGTGGCTTGAGGCTGCGCCCGCCACTGCGCGGCGATCTGAGCCAAAAGCGTCGGGCATGAATGCCCTCCCACAACAGACCTCGCAGCCGCGTGGTTCGCGAGCGCGCTTGGTCGCGGTGCAGCATCGATGGCACCGGGTTCGCTACGGTCGCGGTTGAACTTGAGGTTCCGGCTGACAGTGGCTTGAGGCTGCGCCCGCCACTGCGCGGCGATTTGAGCCAACAGCGTCGGGCATGAATGCCCTCCCACAACAGACCTCGGAAGCCGCGTGGCTCGCGGGTGCGCGCCCGGTTGCGATGCGGCATCGATGGCGCCAGTAGCCACCGTCGCTACCCAACCACCCGCTCGCGCATCGCCTATCCTTGGCGCATCCCACGCAGCGACCCCCGCCATGACTCACCTGCGCATCCGCGACGCCGTTCCCGCCGACCGCGATCTGATCGCCGACTGGATGATCGCGATGGCCTGGGAAACCGAGCACAAACAACTCGACCCCGACACCGTGCGCGCCGGCGTCGCCGGCGGCTTGGCCGACGCGGCCAGGGCGCGTTACTTAATCGCCATGCGCGAGGCCGAAGTCGCCGGCAACGAGACCATCGCGGTCCCGGCCGGCACCTTGATGTTCACTCACGAATGGAGCGACTGGCGCAACGGCGACTGGTGGTGGATCCAGAGCGTGTATGTCGCGCCGGAGCACCGCCGCCAGGGCGTCTACAACGCATTGCACCGCCATGTGGCGGCCCTGGCCGAGGCGACGCCGGACGTGGTCGGGCTGCGGTTGTATGTCGAACGCGCCAACGCCGACGCGCAACGTACTTACGAGGCGATGGGCATGGTCGATGCGGGGTATCACATCTACGAACAGCACACGTGATCGGCGCGACGCTCAAAGCGATGCGCCTCGGACTCGTGCTGGCCGGCGTGCTGTTCGCAAGCCAGGCCTGCGCGTCCGACGACGATCGCGTGGGCGATGATCCGGGTAAGTGCAGTACCGACACCCAGATCGAACACAACCGCGACGGCTCGCAACTGGAGCTGCGCAAGCGTTCGTGCGAGGGTGGCGACGAGATGTCGGCGACGGTCTGGTACCGCGTCAGGCCGGAGGATGCGGCGCGCAAGCTGATGCATTACCAGTCGCCCGATACGCCCGGCACCTGGGCCGCGAGCCTGGTCGATTTCGATCGTGACGGGTGGTTCGACCTGCGCCAGGGCGGCCAGTGCGGCGCGGGGCCGAACTGCGAGGGCGAGATCCATCGCTTCGACCCGAAGCGGCGCGAGTTGTACCTGATGCATGCCGGCGGTTGGGCCGATGTCAGTTTCGATGGCGAGTATCTGGTCGAATCCGGCCGCGCGAGTTGCTGCGCCTGGGAGTATCACGTCTATCGCGTGCGCCATCGGCCGCGCCCGGTGTTCGATGACCTGCCCGACTTCATCATCCTGGCCGACGCCGGTTTCGTCGGCGACGACAAGGACGGCGAGTCGCCGGCCACGCGTTGCCGCTTCAGCCGTCGCACGGGCGAGGACTACCGCGTGGTCGCGCCGCCGGCCAAACGCTGGCTCGAGTACTGCTCGCTGTACGGCGACGACTATGTGGTCGAGCCGCCGGACCCGGCGGCGGGCAAGAAGCCCTAGGCCGGATCGGCGCCGGCGCGGCCAGCCGGGGTTACAGCTGGCCCGGCTCCGGCGCCCCGTCGCAATGCACGAACGTCACCGGCACGCCGTGCGCGCCCAGCACCGCGGCGATCTGCTTGAGCCGCGCTTCGAAATGCTGATAGCGGCGATTGAGTTTCTCGCGGCATTCCTCGGTGCCGCACGGGGCTTCGGGCGCGTAGCGCTGATGCCAGGCGTTCGGCGAGAACAGGGCGATGCGGGCTTCGCCTTCGCTGTAATGGATCAGCGGCTCGGGCGGGGCGTCCAGCCACTCCTCGCCGTCGGGCTGCAGCAGCGCGGTTTCCAGCAGCGGCCACAGCGGGCCCAGGCCGGCGTGGTCGTACTGCATCGCCATCATCGCGGCGAGGTCGTGGACGGTGAGGTAGCGCGCGTGTTCGACCTGCAGGCCGAAGGCGTCCTGCGCGGCCAGGGCGGTGTCGGCGCCGGCCATGCCGCGTTCGAGCAGGCTGGATTCGAGCAGTTCGCCGACCCGCGCGACCCGCTCGGGGTCGCCGCTGAGCACGAACGGCACCAGCCGCAGCGGGCCGCCGGCGTAGTCCGGCGAGGGCGCCAGCGCGCCGGGCAGTTGCTGTTCGTGGGCGCCGAACGCGATCACCCGGCCGGCGTCGCCGGCGCCGCGCTCGCGCGGGGCGTTGGCCGACAGCTCGTCGAGTTCGCGGTGCAGTGGCCAGCCCGGGCGCAGCAGTTCGACCGGGTCGTAGTGGGCGCCCACGGTGACCAGGTCCAGCGCGGCGGTCTCGGCGGCGAAGCCGGCCAGGTCGCGGGCGATCTTCTCCGACAGGGCGCCCGCATCGTGGCGGGGCAAGGCGCTGCGGCTGACCGCGGCGTCGCCCTTGAGCTCCAGGGCGAGGGCGCCGAGGACGTGCAGGGGCGCGGACGGGCCGCTGGCGGGAGGGCTGGCTGAGCTCATGGTCACCGAAGATACGCTGGCGTTTGGTAGAGCGCGTGTGCGGCGCTACACTGAGCCCCATTATGCCCGGTCCGCCGCGACGGGCCCTGTGAGAACTCCTTGCGAGGTGTGCCGATGCGCCAAAACCGTCCCGTCGCCGTGCTCGGTGGCGTGCGTATTCCGTTCTGCCGCCAAAACACCGCTTATGCGGATGTCGGCAACCTGGGCATGTCGGTGCGCACCTTGGGCGCGTTGGTCGAGAAGTTCGGCCTGCACGGCCAGCAGCTCGGCGAAGTGGCGATGGGCGCGGTGATCAAGCACAGCAGCGACTGGAACCTCGGCCGCGAGGCCGCGCTGTCCTCGGGCCTGTCGCCGCTGACCCCGGGCATCACCCTGCAGCGCGCCTGCGGCACCTCGCTCGACTCGATCATCACCATCGCCAACAAGATCGCGGTCGGCCAGATCGAGGCCGGCATCGGCGGCGGTTCGGACACCACCTCCGACGTGCCGATCGTGTACGGCAAGAGCCTGCGCCGGCGTCTGCTGGAAGCCGCGCGCGCGCGTAGCACCAAGGACAAGATCGCCGCGTTCAAGGGCTTCCACCTGCGCGAACTCAAGCCCGAGTTCCCCGGCGTGGCCGAGCCGCGCACCGGCAAGAGCATGGGCGAGCACTGCGAGGACATGGCCAAGCAGTGGAACATCTCGCGCGATTCGCAGGACGAATGGGCGCTGTCGTCGCACCTCAAGCTGGTCGCGGCCTACGAGCGCGGGTTCTTCGACGATCTGGTGGTGAGTTTCCGCGGGGTGTCGCGCGACAACAACCTGCGCGCCGACAGCACCCTGGAAAAGCTCGCGACCTTGAAGCCGGCGTTCGACAAGACCTCCGGGCGCGGCACCCTGACGGCGGCGAATTCCACCCCGCTGACCGACGGCGCGTCGGCCTGCCTGCTGGCTTCGGAGGAATGGGCGCAGGCGCATAACCACGAAGTGCTGTGCTACCTGCGCGACGCGCAGGTCGCGGCGGTCGACTTCGTCCACGGCGAGGGCCTGCTGATGGCGCCGACCGTGGCGGTGCCGGAAATGCTCAAGCGCAACGGTCTGACCTTGCAGGATTTCGACATCTACGAAATCCACGAAGCCTTCGCCGCGCAAGTGCTGTGCACGCTGCGCGCGTGGGAGAGCGAGGACTACTGCAAGACCCGCCTGGGCCTGGACGCGCCGCTGGGCCGGATCGACCCGGCCAAGATCAACCCGAACGGCTCCTCGCTGGCGGCCGGCCACCCGTTCGCCGCGACCGGTGCGCGCATCGTCGCGACCGCGGCGAAGGAATTGAAGCAGCGCGGTGGTGGGCGTTGTTTGATTTCGATCTGCACCGCCGGCGGCATGGGCGTGGTGGCGATTCTGGAGCGGTAAGTTCCGCCGTTCCCTGCTCCCGCTTGCGGCGACCGAAGGGAGTGCAGAGCTGAGAAAGTGCCCGAAGGGCGGATGAGGGCGCGTAGTGCCGCAAATGGCTGACCTCGCAAACCCTCACCCTGGCCGCACCCCGGCCCAAACGCATGGCGTTTGGGCGTTCGCGGGCGCGCGAGCCAGTGGCTCGCAAGCGGCACCCGCTCACCCCGCAAAGCGGGAGAGGGAGCAAAATGCCGCAGCTCATAGCTCATAGCTCATAGCTCATAGCTCATAGCAGTAGCTAGATCTCAGGCAGCCGGCCCGCCGCGACTCGTCCCGGCGATGTACTGCGGCGGCCACCCCGCCGGCGTCGTGCCCTTTTTCTTCATCTGTATCGCCAACTCGGCGTCCAGTGCCGCCTGCTGATCGGCGTAATCGGGATTGCCGGCCAGGTTGGTGTTCTGCTGCGGATCGGCGGACAGGTCGTACAGCTCCCAATCGCCGCCCTGGCTCTGCGCGCCCGCGGCCGGCGCATACACCGCATACGTCCACTGCGCCGAACGGATCGCGCGGATCACGCTCGGTCCGTTGCCGCCGATGTCGTCGTAGGTGTAATGCACATAGTCCTGCACGCCGGTGCCGCTGCCTTCGAGCACCGGGCTCAGGTCGGTGCCGGCCAGGCCGGGGAATTGCGAGCTCACGCCGAGCAGGTTGGCCAGGGTCGGCAACAGGTCGACCGAACTGGCCAGCGCCTGCGTGCTTTGCGGCTGCGGCCACGCGATGGGATTGGAGAACAGCAGCGGCACGTGGATGGCTTCGTCGTAGGCGTTGACGAATTTTTCGACCATGCCGTGCGACAGGCCCAGTTCGCCGTGGTCGGCGAACCGCACGATCAAGGTCCGATCGATCTGTGCGGCGCTCATCGCAGCGAGGATCTGCTGGATCTGCGAATCCACATAACCGACCAGGTACGCATAGAAATCGACGAAGTCCTGCTCGCTCGCGCCATCGTCGCCGCTCATCTGGGCGAAGGTGTAGCTCGATTGCGCGCGCGGCTTGGTCGACAGGTTCTCGTCGGCGTTGAGCGGGATCGGCGCGGCGGCGGCGCGATACGTCGTCGGGTCGTAATAGCTCGCGGCCTGGTTGAGATAACCCAGATGCACGTCGTGCGGATTGACCAGCGACACCGCCAGGCAATACGGCTCGGCCGGCGGCGCGGCGAGGAAGTTCAGCGCATCGGCGAGGTAGCGCTGATCGTTCTGGTTGGGCGCGCCGGGCGTGACCGGTCCGGTATCGAGGGTGCCGCCGCCGAGGAAGGTGGCGTTCAAGCTGATGCCGGCGTCGTTCGGGTCCCAGGTCGCGAAGCCCCACTGCGCGAGTTCGTCGTCCTGCGTGCCCGGTTCGTTGCTGCCGAGCAGGTGCCACTTGCCGATCCAGTAGCAACCGTAGCCCGCGGCCTTGAGCACGCTGGCCAGATTGGGAAACCGCGAAGGCAGCGGCAGGGCCGCGCCGCCGGTGTGGGTGCAACCGGTGACCGCCGGGTACTGGCTGGTCAGGAACGTCGCGCGGCTCGGCGAGCACATGCACGCGCCGGTGAACGCGGCCTGGAAATCGATCCCGTTGGCGGCGAGCTGGCGCATCGCCGGCATCGCCGCGGCGAGCGTGGGTTGGTACGACGCCGGCCATTGCAGCAGGCTGCGTTCCTGGTCGGTGATGATCAGCAGCAGGTTGGGTCGGTTGCCGTTCGAAAACAGATCGCTCAGGGCCATGTCGGTCGCTCCGTGGGATGCACGCTCAAACGCGCGCAACGGCGCCGGCAGGACGGCCACGGCCGCCGCGCGTCGGCCAGGCGCATACAGGCACTGCGCGCTCGGGCAATATGTGCGCACCGTCACGACAAGGAGCTGTCATGCGCCGTCACTTCCCCTGCGTCCTCGCCCTGCTCGCCGCCACGCTGCTGCCGCTGTCGGCCGCGGCGATGACCTTTGCCGAACAATCGTTCGTCTGCCCGATCGACGGCCAGACCTTTTCCACGCGGGTAATGAGCTCGGGCACCTCGTTCGGCTCGTACTTCGATACCCAGCGCTTCGGCCCGATCGCCTCGCCCGCGCCGCTGCCGATGTGCCCGGGCAACGGGTTCATCGTGATCGACGAGAACCGCAGCTACAGCGAGGCCGAACTGGTCAAGTTGCGCGCGTTCGTGGCGTCGGACGACTACCGCGGCTGGGTCGCGAACGACACGCCGTACTACCGATTGGCCAAGCAGATGGCCTGGTCGGGCGAATCGCCCGACCGCGTCGCCGGGGTATTGCTGCAGGCCACCTGGGAAGCCGGCAGCAAACGCTATCCGCGCTACGCCGCCGAGGCGCTGGAGGCGATGCAGCAACGCGCCGCGCGCGAAGCGGGGACCGATCAGGCGTACCACACGCGCATGCTGATCGGCGAATTGCAGCGTCGGCTGGGACGCTTCGATCAGGCCCAGGCGACGTTCGACGCGTTGCGCGGCGACCGCGCGTTCCCGGGCAAGCAGGACGAGGACACCGCCGTCTACATGCGCAAGGTGCTCGACGCGCAGTTGCAGCTGATCCGTTCGCGCAGCGTGGCGCATGCGCGCCTGGACGAGGACGGCACGATCGTCGATTTCTGATCGATGCTTGGCGGCTGAGAGTTCGCGCCGCGGACGAGCGCGGCGCGATGCGCGAACGCGATCCGATGGTTGCTCGATCGCCCCGTGCCTGCGGCGATCAGGACCCGCGCCGACGCCAACGCGCCGGCACGGATCGCCGCGATCAGGCCATGCTGCGCGCCGGATTGCGTTGCTGTTCGGCCTGCTGCTCTTGCTGCAGCGCCGCCTGCTGCTGCGTCGGTTGCGGCGGATTCATCGCCAGCGCCTGGAACGATTGCTCGACCTTGGTCTCCATCGCCTCGCGGGTGTTGGTATGCGCGCGCTGGCTGGCCGGGTCGGTCGGATCGCCGCGCACCACGAACACGTTCTCGCCGGCGCCGAGCCGCTCGGTGCCGCGGCTGAGCACGACCGCATCGACCCGATCGAAGCGGTTGTCGCTGGCGAGCTGGGTCAGGCGCGCGGTCAGGCGTTCGCTGCCTTCGTCGTAGCTGCGGCCGTGCGCCGCGTCCAGGCGCTGCACGCCGTCGCGGCATTGGCAGTACAGCGAGTGCTGCGGATGGTCGGCGCGGCGCGGGTCGAACGGCGCCGGTTCGTTGCCGCCGCCGCGATCGCCGTAGTCGCCGTAGTCGGCGCGGGCCAGTTGCACCCGCGCCTCGCCGCGTCCGGGTTCGCGCGCCGGTTCGCCGGCGTCGGACAGCACCGCGGGACTGCGCATGAGCGGCCGGCCGCGGTTGGGATCGGCCGGATGGAAATCGTCGCGCATCTCCTGCCGGTGCAGGCGCACCGCGCGGGCATCGTTGAGTTCGGCGATCAGGGCGCGGTCGGTGACCGTGCGCGACGCGCCCATGCCTTCGTCCGGCCCGGAGATCTGCGCCGATTCGGTCCAGGTGCGATGACGCGCGCTGTATTCGTAGACCATCGGCGAGCGCTGGATGCGGTCCGGGTCGAGGTTGGATTCGCTGCTCATCGCGGTGGCGCGCACCGCGGCCAGGCGACCGGTGTAGGTCGTGGCTTCGCCCGGGGGCAGGTTGCGACCGATGTCGTACAAGGTGTTGGCGGTACGGCCCAGGCCGAGCGCGCCGTTGTCGAGCATGTGATCCCACACGCGTTCGACTTCGGCCTCGCCGTGGGTGCGGCGCGCGCCTTCGAGCAACTGCCGCGGCGTCCAGGCATTGGGATTGATCCCGGCCTGGGTGAAGGATTGATCGTGGGCGCGCTGGACATCGCGCGCGGGCAGGTTCAAGGCCAGTTCGGGATGGCCTTCGCGCACGTGCTCGCGGCGCATCGCCAGGTCGCGGGTGATCAGGTCGACGCCGAACCGCTCCCAGTCGCGCTCGCTCATCTCGCGCCCGTCGCTGCGCGCGCGCATGTCGGCATGCAGGTTGGCGACCCGGCCGGGCGCGTTGTCGTTGCGCACCACGCCGAGCGCGAGCGTGCCGTAGCCGTCGTTGCCCGGGTGCTGGGCGAGGTAGTTCCAGTACAGCTCGCGATTTCCCTGCTGGGCGTAGTGCCCCAGGATGGTGAGGTCGCGTTCGTTCAATCCGCTCATCGTGTGGTCTTCCTTGCTGTCGTCTTGGTCGCGCCGGGTCAGGGCGCGGCGTTGCGGTGGTACTGGTCGAACAGGCCGCGCACGCGCGCGTCGATGCGCTGCCAGTCCTTGAGGAATACCCGCAGGTATTCGACGGTGACGCGGGTGTTGTAGCGCGGCAGGATCAGGCTGTGCTCGCAGGTCGCGATCGGCGGTTCGATCTGCTTGAGCGTGTTGCCGTCGAGCGTCACGCCGTCGGGCATTTCGCGCGAGCTGCAGGTGATCACCGTGGCCAGCTTGCCCTGCGCGTCGCGCTGCACGAACCAGTCGCGATTGAGCGAGGACTCGCGCTGGCGCGCGAGGTCGACCTTGTCGCCGTGTTGCTTGAGCAGGTAGGCGTCGAACTTGCGGAAGTCCAGGTAGTAGGGCTCCAGGCCGAACACCGGTTCGCCGCGCAGGCGCAGGTCGATGTTGAGCGAGGGGTCTTCTTGCGCGGCCTGCGGCGAATCGATGTCGGAACGGAGGATCCGCTCCAGCAAGCTGTCGAGCGGCACCCGGTCGATGAAGCTCGGGGTGATGTTGACGCCCTTGCGGAACCGGTCCTGGTCGTCGAAATACCGCTCGCCCGGCGCCAGCGGCTGCAGGTCGGGCCACTGCACGATCAGGCGCATGTTGCCTTGGAAATCCGGGCCGAGCTGGGTGTCGAAATAATTCGCGGGAATCTCGAAGCGGTGCGGGCCGAGCTTGGCCTCAACCGGTTTGTCGTTGTAGGGCGAGGCGACGGCGGCGTCCGTCATGGGTGCGGGCTCCTGGGCTGGACTGGAGGGCGGCGCCGACGATGTGCAGGCCGCCAGCGCCAGGCTGGCGGCGAGGACGAAGCTGCGGCGCTTCGGGGCCGTCGTCGTCATGGGCATCCTCCGTTGATGCGGTGCGGATGTGCGGGCGGGGTTCGCACAGCGGGCCAGTCTAGGTGCGGCCGCGGGAGGGGTAAAGGAAGGCGCGATGCGCCGATCGCGGCTCGCATCGCTCGTGCATGACGCGATGTCCGCAGGGCCGGCGCGAACCCGACCGCCGATCCGTGACCGAGGTCGCGCCGGTTCACCAAGCTGCTCCGAAGGCACGGTTGTTGTGTCTCCATTCGCGATGGTACGGTCGATCGGCAACAAACCATACGCAAACGTATCTTAATGTGCTGAACAGTCTCTGGGAGGGGACAGCCTCATGCGCAAGCTCGGGTCGTGGTTCGTGTCATGTCTGGTCCTGACCGTGTTCGCCGCTCCGGCGATGGCGGGTGGTTTCAAAGGCAGCTATCAACGCATTCCCGGTTGGGACGGTGCGGAAATGGGCGCCTTCGTGATGGTGCCCAAGGACCAGGGCCCGGGGCCGTTTCCGCTGCTGGTGATGCCCGCGAGCTGGGGCGCGCCGAACCTGGAGTACGTCGGCCGCGGCGCGGTGCTCGCCGGCCAGGGCTATGTGGTGGTCAGCTACACCTCGCGCGGGTTCTACGATTCGGCCGGGCAGATCGACATCGCCGGGCCGGGCACGGTCGAGGACGTCAGCGCGGTGATCGACTGGGCCTTGGCGCACACCCCGTCCAACCCGGCGAAGATCGGCGCCAGCGGCATTTCCTACGGCGCCGGCATCAGCCTGCTCGCGGCCGAGCGCGATCCGCGGATCAAGGCGGTCGCGGCCCTGAGCGGCTGGGCCGACCTGGAGGCGTCGCTGTACGCCAACCGCACCGTCAGCCAGCAAGGCGCGGCGCTGTTGGTGCTGGCCGGTTCGCTGACCGGACGGCCCGGGCCGGAACTCGCCGGCGCCACCGCGCGCATCGCGCTCGGCGACTTCGACGGCGCGGTCAACGGCCTGTTGCCGGTGGTGCCGCAGCGCAGCCCGATCACCGACGCGGCCGCCTTGAACCGCAACGGCACCGCGGTGTTCCTCGCCAACGCCTTCAACGACAGCCTGTTCCCGCCGGGCCAGTACATCGACTTCTACACCGGCCTGAGCGGACCCAAGCAACTGCTGTTCGCCCACGGCGACCACGCCACCGTCGAAGTGGCCGGCGCGCTGGGCCTGCCGAACGAGGTCTACACCGGCGCGGTGCGCTGGTTCGACCATCACCTCAAGGGCATCGACAACGGAGTCGAGCGCGAGCCGGCGGTGCGGCTGAAATCGCAGGACGGCGACTGGCGCGGCTATGCCGACTGGAACGCGGTGCAGACCGGTTCGACCGTGCTCGCGCTGAGCCGGCCGAGCGGCCTGATCGCGCCGACCGGCGAACTGCGCGCCACCCCGAGTACCGGCTGGAGCCATTCGATCCTGACCGGCCTGCCGACCGTCGCCGATTCGGGCATCGCCTTCGTCAGCGGTTTCCTGCAGTCGGTGCAGGTCGCGCCGCAGGCGTCGATTCCGCTGGTCCTGCGCGCCGGCGCGGGCGTGTGGCAGACGCCGATGAACTGGCTGCCGCAGCAGCTCAGCGGCATGCCGAAGCTGCACGTCACGGTGACCCCGAGCCAGTCCGAGGTCAGCCTGTTCGCCTATCTCTACAGCGTCGACCTGCTCGGCAACGGCACCTTGCTCAGCCACAAACCGTATTCGCTGCGCGGCGCGCGTCCGGGCGTGGCGCAGACCATCGATCTGCGCCTGGAAGCGACCAGCTGGGACATCCCGGCCGGCCGCCGATTGGTGTTGGTGGTCGATACCCAGGACCCGCGCTATACCAGCGCGAGCACGATCGGCGGCAGCGTGAGTTTCAGTTCGCCGGCATCGGATCCGTCGACGTTGACGGTGCCGTTGCGCTGATTTTGGTGCGATAGGGTGGCAAACGAAACGGCGCTTTGATGCGCCGTTTTCGTTTGGGTTGTTGCGAGGCCGGCGTGAGGGGTTCGATGGGTGATGCGTGTCGTCGGCGAGGTTACGTCGAAGCCCCTGTAGGAGCGGCGCAAGCCGCGACCGCGCCATCACGACAACTTCGAAGCCTGCGCAGTAGCCGCAATTCGCGGTCGCGGCTTGCGCCGCTCCTACAGGTAGGCCATGTGGCTTTTTCCTCATTTCAGTCGTCGCTTCCAGCGCTGCGAAGCCTCTAACTCGCGTTAGCAAACGCACACCCGGAGGGCGGCGTGCAGGATGCACGCCGTGCGCCACCGGGACATGGATGTCCCGTGTGGCGCATGCTCGCGTCTGCTCCGCACTTGCGGGCACTTGATTCAAGAAAAAGCGTTTTTCTTTGGTTACCTTTCTTTTGTCGCTTTTGACAAAAGAAAGTAACTCGGCCGCTTGCGGACGAAAGCTGTTGCCTTTGCCTCAAAGGCTCTAGAGCTTAAAAGCTCTAAAGCTTTAAGAGCTGCAAGCAGGATCAAAAGCTTCCGCCACTAAAGCGGCGGGTCACTTTCTTTTGTCAGAAGCGACAAAAGAAAGGTAACCAAAGAAAAACGCTTTTTTGTGAATCAAGAGCCCGCAAGTGCGGGGCAGACGCGGGCACGCGCCACACGGGACATCCATGTCCCGGTGGCGCGCGACGCGCATCCCTGCGCGTCGCCCTCCGGGTGTGCTTTTGTTCTCGCGAGTTACGAGCCTCGCAGCGCTGGAAATGAAACCTGACTTCAGGTGAGAGCCATATGGCCTACCTGTAGGAGCGGCGCAAGCCGCGACCGCGGGACTACGACAACGTCGCAACGTATTCGTAGGAGTGCTACCCAACAACAGCCCGCGACACGCCAAACATCAGCCGCGATCCGACCCAATCGTCGGCGTCCGCATCAACGCCAAACACCTCCGCCAAAAACAAAACGGCCGCCCCGAAGGCGGCCGTTCCGGCGTACAAGCGGCGACTCGACTCACCCGCGCAACCGCGGCATCCCGAACTCATCGCGCTCCTCGATCACCGCTTCATCGAACAACTTTTGACGCAGATCGCGCCCCGGCAATTCGGTGATCGCTTCGCCGCGTCCGGCGCGCAGCGCGTTGACGTAGCTCAGGCGCGCGCGGTTCTCGTCGCCGACCTGGGCGAAGCCGTGGCCGAGTTCTTCCCAGGCTTCGCTGTTGGCGCCCTGGGCCAGGGCACGGTGCAGATAGGCTTCGGCCTGCGGCCACTGGCCCTGCGCACGGGCGAGGCGGGCCAGGCTGACCAGCAGGCCGGGGCTGCCGGGATGCGCCTGCAACCAGCGTTCGGCGTTGGCGCGGCGCGCGTCGAGGCGGCCGATCGGCAGGCGGCCGTAGAGCGCGGCCAGCGATTCGTCCCAACGCGTGTCCAGGGCCTGTTCCAGACTCTTGGCGGCGGCCTCTTCCCAACGCAGCGCGGCGGCGCGTTCGGCGTAGGCGGCGACCGCGGCCGGGTCGGTCTTGAGCGGCTTGGGCAGGGTTTCCCAATGATCGGCGAGCACGTTCGCGTCGGCGGCTTCGCGCAGCGCGGCTTCGGCCCAGGCGGCTTCGTGCTGGCTTAGGCGCTCGGCCGGCCAGACGTTGTGCTGGCGCAATGCGCCGAGCAGGCCGTACGCCTCGCCGGCGCGGCCGAGCGCGGCCAGCGCTTGCGCGCGCAGGGCGAGGCCGCGCGGCGGCAGCGGCTGCGCGGTGGGCATGTCGAGCGCGGCCAGCGCATCGCCGGGACGGTCTTCGGCCAGCGCCAGGTCGGCGGCGGCGAGGGCGCGCGCGACCGGATGGTCGGCGGCCAGGGCGTCGAGGTATTGCACCTTCGCCGCGGTGTCGCCGCGGGCCGCGGCGGCGCGCGCGGCGGCGACGCCGGCGATCGCGGCCACGTCGCGGTTGCGCGCGGCCTGCGCCAGCGATTTCTCCGCGCGGGTCCAATGGCCTTGATGCAGGGCATCCAGGCCATCGATCAGGCGCGCGCGCGCCTGCTTCTTGCGATGCCGGCGCACCGCGGTGAACGGCAGGCTGAGCACCTTCCACACCAGCCACAGCGCCAGCAATCCGCCGATCAGCATCAGCAGCGCCTTGGGCACGTTGGTGAAATAGTTCATGCCGCCGTAGGTGACGACGACCTTGCCCGGATCCTGCACCAGCAGTTGCGCGGCCAACGCGCCGACCAGCGCGAGCACGATCCAGAACAGCAGATTGCGGAACAGATTCATTGCGGTGGCTCCTTGCTCTGACTCGCGCGCCGGGCCTCGCCCGGGCGCGCGCGTTGGTGCGTATGCGACGACGCTGGCGCGCGTTGCGGCCGGATCAGTGGGCCGTACGCAGCTGGCGCAATTGCTGCAGTGTGGTGCCCAGGGTAGGAACCGAGAGTGAAAGCGGCAGCGCGGCGATTTCGCGCAACTGCGCGAGCTGCCGTTGCTGCACGGGCGAAGCGGCCGACAGCCGCTGCACCCAATACTCCGCGCGGCTCAGCGCGGTGCGCAGACCCGGCGCGTCGCGTCGTTCGGCGGCGGCGCGGGCCAGCGAGATTTCCAGTTGCAGGCCGGCCAGCGCGGCGGCGCGGTCGGTCGGGTGCGCGGCCACGGTGCGGTCGACCGGCTGGCTTTCGATCAAGGTGCCGAACGCGCGCTGCCACCACGGCGCCAGCGCCGGCGCGGCGGCGCTCGCGGTATCGGGCGGCAGGCTCAGGCCCTGGGCGAGCGCGTCGAGCTTGGCCATGGCCTGCACCCGCGGTTCGATCCCCAGTTCCTTGAGCGCGGCGGTTTCCTGCAGCAGGGTCTGGCGCAGGCTCAGGTAGGCCGGGTCGTCGATGCCGTCGAGCACGCCGCCGGCCAGGGCGTAGGCGCGGCGCGCGCCTTCCAGGTCGCCGGCGATCAGCAGGCGCTGCTGGCCCAGGCTCAGCAGCAGCTCGGTTTCGTCCAGGCGCATCGCCTGGGCGCCGTGGCGGTCCGGGTCGGCGAGCTTGGACACGCTGTCCTCGATCAGCGCGGCGCGCTGGCCGATCCCGTGCAGTTCATCGCGCAGCACGCGGTTGGTGCTGTCGGCCTGGACGATGCGGCGGTTCTGCGCGTCCTGATTGGTGCGCAGGGTGCTCAGGCGCTGGTCCAGCGCGTCCAGCCGCTGGTCGGCGTCGGCTTCGGCGGCGAGTTCGCGCGCCTGCCGATGCTGCCATTCGCGCCAGCCGTACCAACCGCCGCCGCCGAGGATCAGCAGCACGATCAGCAGCCACAGCCAGCCATTGGAGCCACGCCGCGGCGGCGCGGAAGCGGAGGGAGTCGAGGACACGGTATCGAGGGGGACGTTCATGACCCGGCCATGCTACCGGATGAGCGCATCAAGACCGCCTTGACGGCGCAAATGGCCGGCGGCCAGTAGATGGCGATGTCGGCCGGGCCGGCGCCGGCTTGCTCGGTCCGTGCGCGCGCTCAGTCGTCCTGGGACGGCGCCTGCGGGTCCGGTTCGGTGACCGCCACCCCGGGCAGCCGCGCCAGCACGGCGGGGTCGAGCAAGTCCTGCGGCCGCGGCCCGGCCGCCACCGTGACCTCGGCGAAGCCCAGGGTCCGCGCCAGTTCGGCCAGGCGTTCGCTGGCCGCGCTGACCCGCGCGCCGCGCAGCCGCGTCGCCGCCGCGTCGGGCAATTGCGCGAGCACTTGCTGCAAGGCTTCGCCGCTGGACAAGGCGAGCACGGCCGGCGCATCGAGCTCGATCACCTGCGCGATCGCGAAGCGCGACAACGTCGACGGCTCGCGTCGATAAATGTCGGCGCGCAACACGCGTGCGCCGCGTGCCTCGAACGCGGGCGCGAGCACGCCGCGTCCGCCCGGCGCGGTGATCAAGCCGACGCTGCTGCCGTGCAGTTGCCGCAACGACGGCAGATCGAGCAAGCCTTCGCTGGTCATGCGTTCGGGCGATGCGACCTCATCGATGCCGATCTCGCGCAATCGCGCCGCGGTGCTCGCGCCGACCGCATACCAATGCTGATCCATGCGCTGCAGTGTGGTGCGCATCGACGGTGCATCGCTGCGTTGATCGGCCGCATGCAGATCGTGCAGCGCATGCGCTGCATTCGGGCTGGTGACGACGATATGCGTCGCCTCCAGTGCATCTGCGAGCGCGCGTCGCGTCGTAGCGTTGTTATGCGTATGCACCGACCAAGGTGACAGTTCGATCAATGCGCCGCCGTATCGTTTTGCTATCGCGCGCAATGCTTCATGCTCGTCGCTCGGGCGCAACGAGATCACGTACCATCGCGGCGGTTGTCGCGGCGTGCGGCTCATGCGATCAGCTTCGCACAGTGTCCGCATCGCGTGCAGTCACGCATGGTCGCGGGCCGTCGCGATCGCGCGCGTCGACGCATCGCGCACAACGCGATGGGTTGCCATGAAGCCGTCATGTGTCCGCTCCAGGTTGCCGCTTTCATTCCGCCTTGTCCTTCCCCCAACGTAGCCAGTCCCGATGCCCTTAGATGCCGCTCAGCAACGTCTGCAACAGCACTACCAGTCCATGCCGCCGGTCGCGGCCATGCAGGTTTCCGTCGCCGGCTACGACGGCGCGCGCCTGCGCCTGCGCGCGCCGCTGGCGCATCACCTCAACGACAAGGGCTGCGCGTTCGGCGGCAGCCTGGCGTCGATGATGACCCTGGCCTCGTGGGGCCTGGTGTCGCTGGGGCTGGAACGCGCCGGATTGCAGGCCGAGGTGTTCGTCGCCGACAGCCAGATCCGCTACCTGGCGCCGTTGTTCGCCGACCTGGAAGTGCATGCCGAGCTCGCCCCGGAAGCCGACTGGAACAGTTTCCTGGCCACCCTGCGCGAACGTCGCCGCGCCCGCACCTCGCTGGTCGCGCGCGCGCTGTTGCCCGAAGGCGGCATCGCCACCGAGTTCACCGCGCGCTACGTGGCCATCGCTAAGCCCTGACGGCGCAGGTAGGATGCACGCCGAACGTCCCATCCGCCGGAGTCCGCGATGCGCCTGCTGAAATTCGTGCTGCTGTCCTGCCTGTTCGCTTTCGCGCTGACCGCCTGCCAGACCACCGGCACCCAGAACAACAAGCTTACCGAGATGCAGTACAACTACTCGGCGGCGATCCGCTGGGGCGATTTCGAGGGCGCGGTCAATCTGATGAAGCCCGAGCTGCGCGCCAAGATGGCGCCGACGCCGCTGCAGCTGGAACGCTACAAGCAGATCCAGATCTCCGGTTACGCCGACGTCGGCAGCAGCGCGGACAAGGAAAAAGGCACCGCGGTGCGTCTGGTCAACATCGGCGTGATCAACCGCCACACCCTGGCCGAGCGCAACGTGCGCTACACCGAGGCCTGGGAATGGGATCCGGAACTCAAGACCTGGTGGCTGATCAGCGGCCTGCCGGATTTCTGGGAAGGGCAGTAAGCCCTTTCGATAGTCGGTCCTCCGCTTGAATCCTTCTCCCGCTTGCGGGAGAAGGTGCCCGACAGGGCGGATGAGGGCGCGCGGTCTGCCGGTGCCCTCACCCCAACACCGCCCCGGCCCGAACGCATAGCGTTCGGGCGTTCGGTGCCGTGCGAGCCGATGGCTCGCAAGCACGGCCCCTCACCCCGCGCGCGGGAGAGGGGCTAAGCCAACACTCGCGCTGGCGGCAGCGCGCACGTAGACCGCCGGCCACCGGCCATCACGACCCGCCCCGTTTTGCTTGCCAGCCCGCCCTGGGCGACAATCGCCGCCCCGCGAGGGCCGTGCCGGCCTCCGCCCCGATTCGCCCCGTGCGTGAGTCCGCCTTCCGTGAGCTTTGATGAACTGCTGGCGTTCGCCAGCCGCCACATGTACCTGTCGCTGGGCTTCGTCGGTCTGACCGTCGCCATCGTCTACACCGAGATCGCGCGCCTGTTTCGCGGCTACAAGGCCCTGCGCCCGGCCGAGCTGACCGCGCTGATCAACCGCGACAACGCCCTGGTGATCGACCTGTCGGCGAGCGGCGAGTTCGAAAAAGGCCATATCGCCGGCAGCCGTTCGGTCCAGGTCAGCCAGTTCGACCCGGAAAGCAAGCTGCTGGCCAACGCCAAGGCACTGCCGGTGGTCGCGGTGTGCCGCACCGGCCAGGCTTCGGCCGACGCGGCCAAGCGGCTCAAGAAGGCCGGTTTCGAGCAGGTCTACTGGCTCGACGGCGGCATCCAGGCCTGGCAGCAGGCCGACCTGCCGCTGATCAAGGGCCGCGGCTGAATCGGGCTCGCCTTGGCGGCCGCTACCGCCGGCCGGTCGTCGCGCGAATCGGCCGCGTGTCGCGAATACGCCACGCGCCGCGCCCACACTGCCTCAATCCGTGAGCGATTGCCGCCCGTGCCCTTGATTGGCGCCGGGCCCGCCTCAATTCACTCGACTCGTCGTCGATGACGGGCCGCAGGGGCGAACCGGGCCGGGCGTTTGGTCCCGGTCCGCGCGAGCGGGCATAATCGACCTCTTTTCCGATTTCAATTCCGCTGGGGGAGTCACCCGATGTCCGAAGAAAACGTCAACGGCGCAGTAGCGCCGGCCGAAGCCGCAACCGGCCCCGCGTTCACCGTCGAGAAGATCTACGTCAAGGACGTGTCCTTCGAGGTGCCCAATGCCCCGGCGGTGTTCGCCGAGACCGCGCAGCCGCAGCTGCAGCTGAACCTGTCGCAGAACGTCCAGCGCGTCGGCGAGAACGCCTATGAAGTCGTGCTCGGCGTGACCCTGACCTGCACCGCCAACGACAAGTCGATGTACCTGGCCGAAGTGAAGCAGGCCGGCGTGTTCGGCCTGGTCGGCTTCGACGCCCAGACCCTGGACGCGATGCTCGGCACCCACTGCCCGAACGTGCTGTACCCGTACGCGCGCCAGCTGGTCAGCGACCTGATCCAGGCCGGCGGCTTCCCGCCGTTCTTCCTGCAGCCGATCAACTTCGACGCGCTGTACGCCGAAGGCATGCGCCAGCGCGCCCAGGGCGGCGACAACCTCGCCGACGCGGAAACCGCCGGCAACGCCTGAGTCCGACCACTTTCAGGGCCTGCCTGCGCGCATGAATTCACCCGCCTCGGTCACCCCGTCCCCGAAACCGCGCATCGCGGTGCTCGGCGCCGGTTCCTGGGGCACCGCGCTCGCGGCCCTGATCGCCCGGCACGGTCACCCGACCGTGCTGTGGGGCCGCGACGCCGACGGCGCCGCGGCCATCGACACGCAACACGAAAACCCGCGTTACCTGCCGGGCATCGCCCTGCCCGAATCGCTGCGCGCGACCACTGATCTTGCTGCCGCGCTCAAGGACGCCGACCTCGTGCTCGTGGTGGTGCCCTCGCACGCCTTCGCGCAAACCCTGCGCCAACTGGCGCCGCACCGGCCGCCGCACGCCGGCGTGGCCTGGGCGACCAAGGGCTTCGAACCCGGCAGCGGCCGCTTCCTGCACGAAGTCGCCGGCGAAGTGCTCGGCGCGGACGTGCCGCTGGCGGTGGTCACCGGCCCCTCGTTCGCCAAGGAAGTCGCGCAGGGCCTGCCGACCGCGCTGACCGTGCATTCCGACGACGCGGCGTTCGCCCAGTCGGTGGCCGATGCGCTGCACGGCCCGGCGTTTCGCGCCTACACCGGCGACGACATGCTCGGCGCCGAACTCGGCGGCGCGATGAAGAACGTGCTCGCGGTCGCCACCGGCGTCGCCGACGGCATGCAGCTCGGCCTCAACGCGCGCGCCGGCCTGATCACCCGCGGCCTCAACGAAATGCTGCGCCTGAACCAGGCGATCGGCGGGCAGCCCGAAACCCTGATGGGTCTGGCCGGTCTCGGCGATCTGGTCCTGACCTGCACCGGCGACCTGTCGCGCAACCGCCGCCTGGGCCTGGCCCTCGGCCGCGGCCAGTCGATCGAAGACGCGGTGCGAGAGATCGGCCAGGTGGTCGAATCGGTGCAGACCGCCGACGAAGTCATGCGCCAGGCCGAACGTCACGGCATCGAACTGCCGATCTCCAACGCGGTGCGCGCGGTGCTGCACGGCGAAATCACCCCGGCCGACGGCCTGCGCAAGCTGCTGTCGCGCGAGCAGAAGCCCGAGTACCCGACCGACCTGTTCGGTTGAGCCATCGCGTGCGGCGCTGATGCGCCAGCCGGCCGACCCGCGCCGGAACACAATCGCTTCGATCCGTCGCGGCCATCGCCGCTTCGCGTTCGCGCACATGCGCTCGCCGGCCCGCGTCGCTCGCGCTCGCGACTCATTGCGATCGCCCACCGCGACTTCGCGGCGCAAAAAAAGAGCCCGGCTTTTCAGCCGGGCTCGATCGCGACGATTCAGGGGGAGAGAGAGAGAAGAATCGCGATTGGTGCGGAGTACTTGTCGATAGCGCTTTCTTAGAAGCTGAAGCGCGGCCCGACGAAGAACTCTTTCTGGCCGCCGTCGAGGAACTTGGCGTCGGCGGTGATGCCCCAGCTCTGGTTGAACTTCACCAGGGTGCCGATGCGGCCGTAGAACTTGGCGTCGTAGCCCTTGTCGTAGTCCTGGTAACCGGCCAGTGCGTAGCCTTCCCAATTCGGGGTGAGGGTGCCGCGAACGCCGGCTTCGACGCTGCCGCCCTTGATCTTGTCGCTGATGCTCAGGCCGTTCACGTCGGCCTTGCTCTGCTGGTAAGCCACGCGGGTCAGCAAGTCGACGCGCTTGGTCAGTTCGTGGTTGTAGCCCACGCCCACGTTCCAGTTGTCGACATCGATGCTCGGGCTGCGGAACACGCTGTTGCCGAAGACGATGTTCTTCGAATCGGTTTCCTGCTTGCTGTAGCCGCCGAACACATGGAAGTTCGGAGCGAACGCATAGGAACCGTTGACGGCCCAGCCGTCGGAGTCGGCGAAGCTCGACTTGGCGTCGATCTTGGCGTAACCGGCTTCGACGTAGTTGTAGGAAACGCCTTCGGCTGCCGAAGCGGCGAACGGAATGGCGGCGGCGAGGGTGAGGGCAAGCAATGCGCGCTTCATAAAGGTCATAGCCTCTTTATTGGTTTTATTCCGAATCTCGCGCCTCGTGCGAGGCATCCAATGGATTCGGTGTGCGCAGTATCGTCATCGCGCTTCAATCGAAGCTGAATTTTCCGGGGTTTTTTACAGGAACTAAACGTTCTGCTTACGGTACTTGGACATTTCCTAGCCCATTGGTCATGGGTTTTTTCGAGTTTCGAAATGTATTTGCGCGGCATTCTTGCTCGCGGCTGAATATGCACACGGCACATTCGGCAAGGTCGGCGATAAAACCCGCGCTACAGCGCAAGCGGCGGATATACAGCGCGCGCGAATGCGCAAATCATCGATGACATTCGTCATGCATGAGAGCCGTATGAACGCTGACCAAACCGAAGCCGACATCGCGTCGCCGCAGTCAAGCGAAGTACCGATCCAGCCAATCGATCAGCGCGACTGGACCGCGCTGGCGTCGATGCTCGATGCCGATGGTCATGCGCTGTTGCCCGGCGTGTTGAATCCGGCGCAGTGCGCAGCGCTGGCGCGCGGCTACGAGGACGAGGGTCGTTATCGCAGCCGGGTGGTGATGGCGCGGCACGGTTTCGGCCGCGGCGAATACCGATACTTCCGCTATCCCTTGCCCTCGCCGGTGCAAGGCCTGCGCGAAGCGTTCTATCCGCACCTGGCGCGCATCGCCCGGGGTTGGAACGAAAAACTCGGTATTCCGCTGGACTATCCGCCGACGCTGCAGGCCTTCCTCGATCGTTGCCACGCCGCGGGCCAGACCCGGCCGACACCCTTGCTGTTGCGCTACCGCGCCGGCGATTACAACTGCCTGCATCAGGATCTGTACGGCGAACACGTGTTCCCGTTGCAACTGGCGATCCTTCTGTCCGAGCCGGGACGCGATTTCGAAGGCGGCGAATTCGTGTTGACCGAACAACGGCCGCGCATGCAGTCGCGGGTCGAGGTCGTGCCGCTGCGCCAGGGCGATGCGGTGGTGTTCGCGGTCAACCAACGCCCGGTGCGCGGCGCGCGCGGCTATTACCGGGTGGCGATGCGGCATGGCGTGAGCCGCCTGCGCTCGGGCGAGCGGCATACCCTCGGGGTGATCTTCCACGACGCGACCTGAGCGTCGCCGACTGCGAGCGCTCGCGGCGCGACCGATGCGGCCGCGCGCCGGATGATGCAAATCCGAACACTTTCGTGCTGACCGACCGCGCAAGCCCTTGGCGTTGGCTATGAGGTCGCGGCCCCGCACGCAAACCTGCGGCGTCGTCGCCGACACCGCGACGACCATCGATGCGCGGCGCGCGCCCGTGCGGCGCGTGCATGCGCCGGTTCGTCGTGTTCATGGACGCAGTAGCCGACAGGGAGTAAGGACATGCCTTTGCAGGATCAGACTTATGTGCGCCGCGAACTGGAGTTTCCGGGCGCGTTGACCAACGGTGCCAGCGGAGCGGGAACCCGGCGCATCCAGGAATGGCTGGGCTTTCACGGCAACGGCACGCCGATCGACGGCAAGTTCGGCCCGGCCACGAACCGCTCGATCGAAGCGTTCGCCGCGCGCAAGAAATTGGCTTACGGCGGCAGCCTGAATCAGCAGGTGTGGAACGCGCTGGTCGAACCGATGGCGCGCGTGGTCGCCCTTCCGGCGAGCGCGCCGAGCAAACCCTATCCGCAACTGGTGCGCTGGTTCGCCGAGCAGCATCTGGCCGCGCATCCGGTCGAACTGGGCGGCGCCAATCGCGGCCCGTGGGTGCGACTGTACATGAAGGGCAGCGAGGGCGACGCCATGCTGTGGTGCGCGGGCTTCGTCAGCACCGTGCTGCAGCAGGCGGCCGACAAGGCCGGGCGCAGCGCGCCGATCGCCGGCAGCTTCGGCTGCGACGAACTCGCGCGCCAGGCCAAGGACGCCGGCCGCTTCGTTCCCGGCAAATCGGTGGTCGGCGGCAGTCCGGGCTTCGCCGCGCTCGGCGCCTGCGGCATCTTCCTGGTGCGCAAGACCGCGAGCGACTGGGTCCACACCGGGTTCGCCTTCGACGGCGACGGCGAGAGCTTCCTGAGTATCGAAGGCAACACCGACCACAAGGGGTCGGCCAACGGCTTCGAAGTGGCCAAGCGCACCCGCCGCTGCGCTTCGAACGATTTCATCCGGCTCGGCTGAGCCCGCTTGTGATCGGGCGCGTTTGACTCGCCCCTGTCGCTGAGCCTGTTCCGGCCGCGTGCCTGGCTTTGTCCGGTGACGCAACGGTCAAGTCTCGCCCCTGCGGCCCGCGCCTGCGCCAGGAGCGCGGGCCGTTCGCGTTGCTGCGGCAGGACCGTTCGGCCAGACGAAATCTTGTTGATGCGTATTGACGTGCCCCGCGCTCCGACTTACATTGCGGTTGAATTGAAATAATATAACGTTTCAATTCACATCTTCTTCGGGGCGCAGATCACAGTGAGCAAATGCAGTCAGGGCGACCGCCCGCGGGCGGTCTACATAGCGCGGGCGGTGCTCGCGTGTGCGGTCGTGGTGGCCTTGCCGGCCTATGCGCAGGACGCCACGACGCCCGGTCGTCCATCCGACGCGCCGGCCAATGGCACGGCCGGCGCATCCGCCGGCGGCGCCTCGCCCAAGCTGCTCGACCGGATCACGGTCGAAGGCGTCGCCACCCCGGCGGCTTCGCTGGACAGCCCCAACAGCACCGGCTCGCGGCTGGGCCTGAGCGCGCGCGAGACCCCGGCGATGGTCGAGGTGCTGACCCAGGACCAGATCCAGGCGCGCGGCCTGCGCGGCAGCGTGGAAGCGCTCAACGCCGCGCCCGGGGTGCTGGCCGGGCAACTGCCGTCTTCGCCGGGCATGACCTCGATGCGCGGCTTCAGCGGCGGCGCGATCGCGCTACTGATCGACGGCGTGCGCCAGACCGCGGCGCCCTTGATCACCCGCGACTTCGACAGTTGGAGTTTCGAGCGCATCGAAGTGCTCAAGGGCCCGGCCTCGGTGCTGTACGGCGAAGGCGCGCTGGCCGGCGCGATCAATCTGGTGCCCAAGCGGCCGAACTTCGACGGCCAGGCGTTTTCCACGCTGGCCGGCTGGGGCAGCTTCGGCAGCCAGCGTTATGCGCTCGACGCGAACCTGCCGGTCGGCGACGACCTGGCCCTGCGCGCGGTCGTCAGCCGCCGCAGCGGCGACGGCTATGTCGACGGCACCGCCAGCGATTCGACCTCGGCCACCCTGGCCGCGCGCTGGCGGCCGAGCGACACGCTCGACATCGACATCGCCCTGGATCACTTCGAGGACGACTACGACACCGCGTACTGGGGCACGCCGCTGATCCCGGCGGCGATCGCGCGCGATCCCAGCGGCCTGGTCCGCACCGGCAACGGACTGGTGCTGGACAAGGCGATTGCCGATCGCAACTACAACGTCGGCAACGGCGTGCAGGACTCGCACAGCGACTGGCTGCGCACGCGGGTCAACTGGCAACTCGGCGACGGCCTACGCTTCACCAACGAATTCAGCTATTACGACGCGCACCGGCGTTGGTTGAATTCGGAGACGTATACCTACAACCGGCGCAGCGGGTTACTTGATCGCGGCACTACCCGGATCGAGCACGATCATCAGTTCTGGAACGAGCGGGCGACGCTGTTTTCGGACACGCTCATCGGCGGGCGTCGCAACCGGGCTTCGGTTGGGGTCGAATTCACCGACGGCGACTTCGCGGTGATGCGCCGCTTCGGCACGACCACCGCGGTCGATCCGTTCGCGCCGGCGCGCGGCCAGGTCTCGTTCGACGACAACGCGATCAACTTCCCCGGCGCCGGCAATCGGGTCGATTTCGATTCGAGCACGCGGGTGGCGTCGTTGTTCCTCGAAGACGCGCTCAACCTGACCCCACGCTGGTTGCTGCTGGCCGGGCTGCGCTACGACCGGATCGAACTCGAACGCAGCATCCGCGATTTCAATACCGGCGCCGTGAGCCGCTTCGAACGCCGCTACGAGCCGTTGTCGTGGCGATTGGGCACGGTGTTCGATCTGACGCCCAAGACCCAGTTGTTCGCCCAGTACAGCGAAGCGGTCGCGCCGGTCGGCAGCCTGCCGCTGCTGTCGCTGGCGAACTCGCGGTTCGAGTTGACTCACGGCCGCGCGGTCGATGTCGGAATCAAGAGTTCGTTCTGGCAAGACCGCGTCGATCTGAGCGTGGGCGGTTACTGGATCGAACAGGACGATATCGTCACCCGCGACCCGGCCAACGCCAATGTGTCGATCCAGGGCGGCCGGCAATCCTCGCGCGGGATCGAACTGTCGGCTTCGGCCGCGCTGACCCGCGCGCTGCATGTGGACGCGAGCGTGGCGGTGCTGGATGCGCGCTTCGACGAGTTGCGCGAAGCCGGCGGTGCGGATCGCGCCGGCAATGTCCCGACGAACGTGCCCGAACGCGTCGCCAACGTGTTCGCGAGCTATCGCTTCGAAAGCGTGCCGATCACCCTCGGCGGCGGCGCGCGCCATGTCGGCGCGTTCTACACCAACAACGCCAACAGCATCCGGGTCGCCGCGCACACGGTGTGGGACGCGTCGATCGCGTACCGCTTGCCGTTCGGTGAGATTGCGCTGTTCGGCCGCAATCTGACCGATGCGTTCTACGCCGACTGGTCCGGCGGCGCGGCCGACCAGATCGTGATCGGCGCGCCGCGCAGCGTCGAGCTGACTTTCAAGGTGAACCTATGAGCATGTTGCAAGCGCCGTCGAGTCCGCGGCCAATCCCGACCTTGCAGATCCATGCGGTGCGCAAGGACTTCGGCGACCGGCACGCACTGGAAGCACTGTCGATCGCGATCGCGCCAGGCGAGGTGTATGCCTTGCTCGGTCCGAACGGCGCCGGCAAGACCACCACGCTCAATCTGATCCTCGGTTTCCTGACGCCCGAATCGGGGCATATCGAGGTCGCCGACGTGCGCGTGGACCGCGATCCGCTCGGCGCGCGCGCCAAGATCGCGTACTTGCCGGAAACGGTGATGCTGCATCCGACCCTGAGCGCGATCGAGAACCTGAGCTACTTCGCCCTGCTCGGCGGACGCCGGCTCGACGAGGCGCAGGCGCGCGCGCTGCTCAGCGAAGCGGGCTTGCAGGACGAAGCGCATGCGCGTCGCGCCTCCGGTTTTTCCAAGGGCATGCGGCAGAAAGTCGGCCTGGCGATCGCGCTGGCCAAGAACGCGCAGCTGCTGCTGCTGGACGAGCCGACCTCGGGCCTGGACGCGAGCGCGGCCAACGATCTGTCGCAAGGCGTGCGCGCGGCGTCGCGGCGTGGCATCGCGGTGCTGATGGCGACCCACGATCTGTATCGGGTCAAGGACGTCGCGCATCGGCTCGGCATCCTGCGCGCCGGCCGCTTGCTGACCGAGCGCCACACCGCCGAACTGTCGGCCGCGCAGATCGAGGCGCTGTATCTGGAATTGCTGGCGGTGGACGGGCAGGCCGCATGAGCGCGTCGTTGACCCGCTTCGAGTGGACCCTGCTGCGCCGCGACCGGCGCGCGTGGTGGGCGTTGCTGTGTCTGGGCGCGCTGGTGCTGATCGCGTTCGCGGTCGATCTGTCGGCGATCGCCGGCGCCAACGCCGCCAAGGCCGAGGTCGCCCACGCCGAACGCGCGCGCTGGCTAGGTCAGGGCGAGAAAGACCCGCATTCGGCCGCGCACTACAGCATCTTCGCGTTCAAGCCCACGCCGGTGCTGGCCGCGCTCGACCTCGGTGTGGAGCCCTTCGTCGGCCAGACCGTGTGGCTGGAAGCGCACGTGCAGAACGACATGCTGTATCGGCCGCAAGGCGACGCCTCGGCCTTGCAGCGCGCCGGCCTGACCAGCCCGGCTGGACTATTGATCGGGTTCGCGCCGCTGGTCGCGTTCCTGCTCGCGTTCACCGCGGTGGCGATGGATCGCGAACGCGGCACCTTGCGGCTGGCGCTCGGCGCGGCGCTGCGGCCGCGCGCGATCGTGGCGAGCAAGGCGCTGGCGATCTGGTTCGCGCTGGTGGCGATCTTGGTCGCGCCGGTGACGCTCGCCGCCGCGATCGCGTCGGCGGCGCTGGACGCGTTCGATGGCGATGTCGCGGCGCGGCTGTTGCTGTGGGCCGGCGCGATGTCGTTGTATCTGGCGCTGCTGACCGCGGTCGGGGTGACGGTGTCGATGCTGGCCGGCAGCGTGCGCGGCGCGCTCGCGCTGCTGTTCGGGCTGTGGATCGTGTTCGGCCTGGCCTTGCCGCGCTGGGCCAACAGCGCGGTCGAACGCGTGCAGCCGCTGCCGTCCTCGCAGGCGGTCAAGCAACAGTTGATCGATGAGGCGCCGTCGTTCTGGACCGCCGAGGACGCGAAGAAACATCAGGCCGCCTTGCTGGCCAAATACGGTGCCAGCAGCAAGCAGGACCTCAGCGTGGACCTGCGCGGCGCCGAGCTGGACCTGAGCGAACGTCATTCGCACGAAGTCTTCGATCGCGTACTCGGCGGTTTCTACGACAAGGTCGAAGCGCAGGACCGCGCCTATGCCGCGATGGGCTGGCTGTCGCCGATGGCGGCGATGCAGAGTCTGTCGCCGCTGCTGGCCGGCAGCGACTTCGTCCATCACCGCAGTTTCATCGACGGCGCCGAGCGCTACCGCCGCGCGCTGGTCAATCGCATGAACCAGGACGTGATGGCGCATCCGCTCAACGGCGAGCAGGCGCGACACACCGCCGGCGAATCGTTGTGGGCGCAGATTCCCGAGTTCCGTCACCAGCCGCCGCGTCTGGGCGCGGCGTGGGGCAACGCCGCCGCGGCGCTGTTCGCGCTGCTCGGCTGGAGCGTGCTCGCGCTGGCCGGGTTGCTGTGGACGGCGCGGAGGATGAAGCCATGAGCGCGATTGCGCACGACGCCGGTCGCCTGCGCGCGGCCGATACCGCGACGGTGACGGTGGGTTTCACTACGCTGCTCGCCTGGGAACTGCGCCATATCGGTCGCCAGCGCCTGCTGTGGATGGTGTTGGCGCTGCTCGGCTTGGCGATGCTGTGGGGCGCGTACAGCGGCGCGAGCCTGCACCGCGCGCAGACCGCCGCGATCGCGCGCAGTCACGCCGCCGATGCGGCCTGGACCGCGCAGATCCGCGATCGCGCGCGCCGCTACGCCGAGCCTGCGGACAGCCCGGTGCCGTATTGGCAGGACCCGACCGACGTGGCCGGTTTCAGCCGCTATTTCCTGCGCGCGCAGAGCGACAAGCCGCATCTGCCGTTGTCGCCGCTCGCGGTCGGGGTCAGCGATCTGATGCCCAGCCGCCTGCCGGTCAAGCTGGAAACGCCGTTCGGCGCGGAACCGGCATACGACTTCGAAAATCCGCGCGGGCTCGGGCTGGGGCGGTTCGATCTGGGTTTCGTGCTGATCTATCTGCTGCCGGTGGCGACGATCCTGTTGATCGGCTTGTTGTCCACCTTCGAACGCGACCACGGCATGTTGCGGTTGATCGCCGCGCAGCGGGTCGGGCCGCGGGCGTGGCTCGGCGCGCGCGTCGCCGCGATTTTCGCCTGGCTCGCGCCGGCGACGCTGATGTTGCTGGTGGTGAGTCTGTTGTTCGCCGGGGTCGATGCGACCGTGGCGATGCCCGAACTGTTCGCGTCGGCGGCACTGGTGGTGGCCTACCTGTCGTTCTGGGCCGCGCTGGGATTCGTCGTGGTTTCGGCGTGGCCCAGCGCCGCCGGCGCGATCAGCCTGATGGGCGCGCTGTGGGCGGCGCTGGTGATCGGCCTGCCGCTGCTCGGCAGCGCCTGGGCCGAGCGCCTGGGCGATGCGCCCACGCCGGTGGCCTATGTCGATGCGCAACGCCGCGCCAACGATGCGATCGGCAGCGAGCGCGACGCGATCGTGACCGCGATGTTTCGCGCGCGCGCCGATCTGGCCGGGGCGACCGATCACGTCGCGAAGATCGACTACGCGACCCGCATGACCTTCCTGGCGCCCGAGCTGGAGCGACGGCTGGCGCCGTTGCGCGAACGTCAGCTGGCGGCGCGCGCGGCGCGCGAACGCGTTTCGGACTGGGCCGGCTATGTGTCGCCGTCGCTCGGCCTGGAGCAGGCGCTGTCGGTGCTCGCCGGTACCGACAGCGATCGTCACCGGCGTTTCGAGGAACAAACCCGCGCTTACCAGTTGCGCTTGCGCGATTGGTTCTATCCGCGCATCCAACGCGAGATCGCCACGCCGACGCCGCGTCCGCCCAACAGCTACGGGCGGATGAACTTCGCGCAGTACGACGCGATCCCGGTCTACCTCGGCGCCGAACTGCCGGCGTCGGCGCGGGTCGCCGCGACGCTGCCGTTCGCGGCCTGGCTGCTGTTGCTGGCCGCGTTGCTGACCGGCGTGGCGTTGCGACGGTTGCGCCGCTGGCCGTCGGAGCTTTGATCGATGAAACGAAATCAAGGATGGATCTGGAGTCTGAGCGGCGCGCTGGCCCTGGCCGGCAGCGCGCACGCGCAACGCGCCGGCGACAACGCGGTGACCGCGGCCGAGGACGCGTTCGGCGCGACCCTCGGCAATGAAACCATCGGCCTGTACAGCAGCAAGCAGGTGCGCGGGTTCTCGCCGGTGGACGCCGGCAACGTGCGCATGGACGGGGTCTACTTCGATCGCCAGGGCACGGTGCCGCCGGCCTTGGTCGAAGGTTCGACCATCCGGGTCGGCTTGTCGGCATTGAACTATCCGTTCCCTGCGCCGACCGGCATCGTCGACTATCGATTGAAGAAGGCCGGCGACGAACGCGTGATCAGCGTGCTCGCCGCGCTCAATGCCTACGGTGCGCCGGCGCTGGAACTGGATGCGAAACTGCCGATCGTCGATCAGCGTTTCGGCCTGGCCGGCAACATCTCGTTCGCACGCGAGGAGTATTACGACGGTGCCGATGCGCGCTATCTGCGCGCCGGCCTCGTGCCGCGCTGGCGGCCGACCGAGAACATCGAGATCCTGCCGTTTTGGAGCATCTCGCGCGGCCGCGACGAGGAGGTCGCGCCGACCATCATCACCTCGGGCAATCACCTGCCGCCGAAGATCGCGCGGCGTCGGCATTTCGGCCAGACCTGGTCGGACAACGAATACGACAGCCGCAACTACGGCGTGCTCGGCAAGGCGCGCTTCGGCAACAACTGGGCGCTGGCCGGAGGCGTGTTCCGTTCGATCAACAACCAGCCCAGCGGGTTCGCCGAATTGTTCGTCGACACCACCGCCGATGGCATGACCCGCGAGAAAGTCATCGCCGATCCGCGCCAGCGCTACGCCTCGACCAGCGGCGAACTGCGCCTGAGCCGCAGCTTCAGCGAAGGCCCGCGCCTGCACGTGCTGCATGTGGCGCTGCGCGGGCGAAGTCTCGACAGCGACTACGGCGGCTCGGCCGACGCGATCGATTACGGCTGGCGCCGGCTGGGCGAACCGCGGCCGATGCCCGAACCCGATGGTTTCGAATTCGGCCCGCGCACCCGCGACCACGTCGAACAGTGGACCGGCGGACTGGCCTACGAAGGTCGTTGGCGCGATGTCGGCGAGTTGAGCCTGGGCGTGCAGCGCAGCCGCTATCGCAAGAGCGTCGATCAACCCGGGTTGCCGCGTACGTCCTCGCGCGACGATCCGTGGCTGCCGAACGCGACCGCATCGGTGTACTTGAACAAGTCGCTGGCGTTGTACGCCGGCCACACGCGCGGGCTGGAGGAAAGCGGGATCGCGCCGGACGACGCGGCCAACCGCAATCAGGCCCTGGCCGCGATCCGCACCCGCCAGACCGACGCCGGCCTGCGCTGGGCCTTCGCCGACCGCATGAAGCTGGTGGCCGGCGCGTTCGACGTGCGCAAGCCGTACTTCACCACCGACGAGAACAACGTCTATGGCGCGATCGGCGAAGTGCGCCATCGCGGGGTCGAGCTGAGCCTGAGCGGACGGCCGACTGACAGCTTGAGCCTGGTCGCCGGCGCGGTGCTGATGCGTCCGCGCGTGAGCGGCGAAGCGGTGCGGCTGGGGCGCGTCGGCGATCGTCCGATCGGCCAGACCGAACGGGTGCTGCGCAGCGATCTGGAGTACCGCCCGCCGATGCTGCCGGGCTGGTCGTTCGATCTGGCGATGAGCCACTACGGCGAACGCGTCGCCTCGCGCGACGGCTTCAACCGGGTGCCGGCCTACACCCTGGTCGATGTCGGCGCGCGCTATCGCTTCAAGCTCGGTTCCGCGCCCGCGACCTTGCGCCTGCTGGTCGCCAACGCGGGCGACACCTACACCTGGACCATCTACGGCAACAACAGTTTCGGCCTGACCGACGGGCGGCGCTACGTGGCGCAGCTGGCGGTGGATTTCGACGGCTGATCGATCCACAACTCGGAGACGTGGCGATGCTGCGGCAGCAACACATAGGTGGCTTTCAACGCGGCATGCCGGCGGCGCCGGACGGGACATGCGCGGGTTCGGCAAACAGCGACGCCGGTCATGCCGAATCAGCGGCCGCGGCGTCGCGTCATGCCTCGCCCGCGATCTGCAGCGGCGTATGTCACGGCACCCTGGGCGAACTGCTGCAGGGGCCGTACGAACACGACGGCGAGTTGCACATCGGTCTGATCTCGTTGCCGGTGCGCAAGTACAGCTGGGTGCATTTCACGCCGGGCGAGGCGGGCGATATCGACATCGAGCTGGCCGGCAAAGACAAATGCCGGCGTGCGATCGAGTTGTACTTGCAGCATTACGGCAAGCGATTGCCGGCGGGGCGATGGAGTCACGATTCGGAATTGCTGCTGGGAAAGGGCATGGCCAGTTCCACCGCCGACTTGGTCGCGACGATCCGCTGCCTGGACCGCATCTTCGGCCTGCATTCGCCGGCGCCGGTGATCGCGGCGTTGCTGCGCGAAATAGAGCGCTCCGACAGCGTGTTCCTCGATACGCATGCGCTGTACCTCAGCGGCCGCCAGGAAATCGTGCGCGCGTTCGACGCGCCGGTGCGGCTGCACGCGTGCTACATCGACGAAGGCGGCACGGTCGAGACCGAAAAGGTCGCCCATCCCTTGCTCGCTCACTACCAGCGCAACCTGCCGGCGTATCGGCACAACCTCGATCGCGCGATCGACGCCTTTGCCCGCCACGATCTGCGCCGCATCTGCGAGTGCTCCACGCGCAGCGCGGAACTCGCGCAGGGCGTGATCGCCAAGCGCCATCTCGAGGTGTTGCTCGAACGCCAGCGCGATTTCGCCGCCGACGGCATCGTCGTCGCCCACACCGGCAGCCTGCTCGGCTATCTGTTCATCGCCCGCCCCGATCCGGCGCGCATGGGCGAGCTGTCGTCGTTCTTCCGCGGCCTGGGTCATCAGTGCCGCTTCGCCGAAACGGGGTTGTGATGACAATGCATGCGCATATCGCCGACGCGATCAAGGTGCCCGATCTGGTGCGGCTCGGGCCGAACCTGTACGTGGCCCGCTTCGAAACCATGAAGGTGTACTCGACCCTGGTCGCGGTCGAGCGCCTGCTCGCGCAAGGCCGCATCCAGCCCGGCGCGACCTTGATGGACAGTTCCAGCGGCATCTACGCCTACGCGCTGGCGCTGGCCTGTCACAAGTTCGGACTCAAGTGCCACATCGTCGGCTCCAAGACCGTCGACAAGACCTTGATGCTGCAGCTGCGCATCCTCGGCGCGACCATCGAGCAGGTCGAGCCGCAGGCGACCATGAAGATGGATCAGAGCCTGCGGGTGGCGCGCATCCGCGAGCTGCTGGAGGCCGATCCGTCGGTGCACTGGATGCAGCAATACCACGACGACATCCACTACGACGGCTACGAGCCGGTGGCGCGACTGCTGCTCGATTCGATCGGCGGCGCGGCGCTGAGCGTGGTCGGCGGCGTGGGCTCGGGCTGTTCGACCGGTGGCCTGGCGCGCGCACTGCGCGCGCACGATCCCGCGGTCGAACTGGTCGGCGTGCAGCCGTTCGGCAGCATGACCTTCGGCTGCCAGCACATCGAAGACCCCGGCATCATCATCGCCGGCATCGGCAGCTCGATTCCGTTCCGCAACGTGCGCCACGGGCTGTACGACGAGATCCACTGGGTATCGTTCGACTACGGTCTGTCGGGTTCGATTGCGCTGCTGCGCGAGCACGCGGTGTTCGCCGGCCTGTCGACCGGTTGCTGCTATCTGGTCGCGCAACGCGAGGCCGCGCTGCGGCCCGAGCGCAACATCGTGTTCCTCGCCGCCGATACCGGCCATCGCTATGTCGATGGCGTGTTCGCCCAGCACGAACAGGCGCTGGATTTGACCGATCTGCGGCCCACGCGCATCGATTCGCTCGATGGCCTGGTGCTGCCGTGGTCGGCAATGGCCTGGCGGCGCGCCGATTTCGACGATCAGGCGGTCGCGCCGCAGGCCCTTCCTCTTCCGGCGTCGGCGCTCGCCGCCGCTTCCTGATTCCTTCCTGGAGCATTCTCGCCATGGCGCATTTGTTGATGATCGAAAGCTGGATCGGCGGCACCGGCCGGATCTTTCCGCCCGCGATCGGCCGGCTCGGCCATCGCTACACCTTCGTGACCCGCAACCGCGGCCACTACCTCGACGCGCGTTCGCGCGAGATCCATCCGGTGATCGAACACGCCGAGCACGTGCTGACCACCGAGACCAACGACGTGCCGGCGCTGATCGAATTCCTGCGCGCGCAGCACGCGATCCTGAAGTTCGACGGGGTGGTGACGATCTGCGATTACTACATCGACACCGTGGCCCAGGTCGCGCAGGCGCTTGGTCTGCCGCAGGCGTTCTCGGCCAATGTGGTGATGGAGCGGCGCAAGGACCAGGTGCGCGAGGCGATAGAGCGCGCGGGCCTGCCGAATCCGAAATTCGCGGTGACTCAGTCGTGGGAGCAGACCCAGGGCGAAGCGAGCCGGATCGGCTATCCGCTGATCGTCAAGCCGACCGATCTTGCGTCGAGCGCATTCGTGCGCCTGATCCACGACGAAGGCGAGTTGCGCCAATCGTTCGATGCGCTGGAACAATTCCCACGCAACTTCCGCGACCAGGCGCGGGTGCCGCTGCTGTTGCTGGAGGAGTACATGGTCGGCGAGGAGGTCAGCGTGGAAGCCTGCACCTATCGCGGCCGCACCACCGTCATCGGCATCACCGACAAGAGCGTGACCGGGTTTCCGTACTTCATCGAGGACGGGCATATGTTTCCGGCCAAGCTCGATCCGGCCCAGGCCACCGCGATCGAAGCGCTGGTGTGCGGCGCGCTGGAGGCGGTCGGGCACGATCACGGCATCAGCCACACCGAGGTGAAACTCACCGCGGACGGGCCGCGCATCGTCGAGATCAATCCGCGCCCGGGCGGCAACTACATCGCCGAACTGATCCAGCGGGTGACCGGCATCGATCTGCTCGACGCGCAGATCGAACTGGCGTTGGGGCGCGAACCGGATCTGGCGCGCAAGCCCACCGGCGTGGCGAGCGCGGCGATCAAGTTCCTGGTGCCGCCGCGCGGGGGGTATGTCGCCACGGTCGATGGGGTGGCGTCGTTGGAGAGCGATCCGGCGGTGCAGCGATGGAGTTTGTCGCCGATCGCGGGCAGCGAGGTCGCCGCGCCGATCGATAACGCTTGTTATCTGGGGCATGTGGTCGCGGTGGATGCTTCGGGATTGGAAGCGCGCGCGTATGCCGAGCGTGCGTTGGGGCGGGTGGTGTTGCATTACGCCGAGGCGGCTGCGGCTTGAGGCTTATCGCACGATCAGCGAGCCGCGGCGAACCGCTTTTCCCCCCTTTGAAAAAGGGGGGCGGGGGGGATTTGCTTTTGCCCTTGCATTGAAAGCAACAGCAACAGCAACAGCAAAAAGCAAATCCCCCCTGCCCCCCTTTTTCAAAGGGGGGAAAGGCAACGGCGGCTGCAACAGCAACAGCTACAGCAACAGCGAAAGAAACGCGCCGGATCAATGGCTCCCTGACCGTCAAGGCTAACCCGCAGCCACCGCCCCAACCGCCCAACTCCGAGACCCACCATGCTCACCGCCACCCCGAATCTCTCCCACACCTCCGTCGCCGACCTCACCGCCTCCGTACTGCGCGGCGATTACGGCCACGACCCGGCGCAGCTGCATGCGGTGGGCGCGTTCTGGGTCCGCCAGAGCACCCAGTTCCCCGGCACGGACACCAAGTACCGCAACTACTATCTGGTGCTGCGGGTGGAATCGGGGTTCGGCGGCTGTTGCGTCGAGCGCGATCAGCTCGATTCGGTGATCGCCGAGGAACTGTCCGGCCGCAGCGTCGCCGAACTGCTGCGCGATGAGCGCACGCCGGTGCGGATCGCCGCGCTCGATGCCTATCTGTCGCTGGTGCGTCCGCATCGCGAGGCCGCGCAGGCGCAGGTGTTCATGCTGCCGCACGGTACGCCGCTGCAACGCGCGAAAGCGCGCGACCAAGCCATCGCCAGCTTGCTCAGGATCGAGCCGGGCATGCGGGTGGGGTTGATCGGCGTGGTCAATCCGCTGGTCGATGCGATTCGCGCGCATGGCGGGGTCTGCCTGCCGTGTGATTTCAATATGCAGCGTACGGCCGACGGGACTGAAGTAGCCAAGGACATGGCGCCCGTGTTGGCGCAGGCCGATTTAGTCATCGCTACCGGCATGACCCTGAGCAACGGCTCGTTCGATGAAATTCTCGCCGCCACCCGTCTGCGCAATATTCCGTTGATCGTCTACGCCCAGACCGGCAGCGCGATCGTGCCGCGTTTTCTCGGCGACGGCGTGGCCGCGGTGTCGGCCGAGCCGTTTCCGTTCTCGCAGTTCAGCGCCGATCCCACGCCTATCCATCTGTATCGCGCCGAGGGCTTCGCGGCCGGCGATGCGCGCGTGGCGGCTTGAGGAGGCGAGGTGGAGGTGAAGCCGCGGGTGATCGATGAGGGTGCGACGCTGAGCGAGGCCGTGCGGCGTCGCGGTTTGCATGGCTTGTTGGTTTATACCTTTCTCATGGTGACCGGCTTCGCCATGCTGATGCCGCTGGTCGCGGTGCATTTCGTCAACGACCTCGGCATGGCCGCCGCCGCGGTCGGGTTGGCGCTGGCGGTGCGGCAACTGACCCAGCAGGGCTTGGCGCTGGTGGGCGGCGTGTTGTCAGACCGCTACGGCGCACGGCGGATGATCTGCCTGGGCGTGTTGCTGCGCGCCGCGGGTTTCGCCAGTCTCGCGTTCGCCGATGCGCTGCCGATGCTGTTGTGCGCGATGGTGCTGTCGGCCCTGGGCGGCGCCATGTTCGAAGCGCCGTACCAGGCCTCGATCGCCGCGCTGACCGACGAAAAAACGCGGCCGCGTTACTACGCGATCAGCAACTGGATCAGCGGCGTGGCGACCACGTTGGGGCCGTTGCTGGGCGTGGCCCTGCTGCATTACGACTTTCGCGTGGTGTGCCTGGCGGCGGCGGCCTGCTTTGCGGCGAACTTCCTGGTCGCGTTGCGCCTGCTGCCGCAGGTGCGCATGCCCGAACAGCCGCCGCCGCTGCGGCACGGACTGGATCTGGTGCGCGGCAACCGCGCCTTCGTCGTATTGGTCGGCTTGATGATGCTGTACTGGTTCGTCGCCGTGCAGATCAACATCAGCTTCCCGTTGCTGGCGCAGCGTTTGACCGGCACGGTCGACAGCGTCGGTGTGATGTTCGCACTCAGCGCCGGACTGACGGTGGCGCTGCAATACGGCCTGGTGCGCTGGCTGGAGCGGCGCTGGAGCAGCGCGCAGGTGCTGGTGGCCGGGGTGGTGGTGATGTCGCTCGCGGCCGGCGCGATCGGCCTGGTGCGCGACTTCGCCGGCCTGCTGGTCTGCGTGGGCGCGTTCTCGATCGGCGCGCTGATGACCCGGCCCACCCAACAGACCTTGATCGCCGGTCTCGCCGATCCGCGCGCGCTGGGCACCTTTCTTGGCGTGAGTTCGCTCAGCCTCGCGGTCGGCGGCGGCATCGGCAACATCGCCGGCGGCTGGATGGTCGATCTGGCGGCCGCGAAGCAATGGCCGTGGTTGCCGTGGGCGGCGTTCTGCGCGGTCGGCCTGGTTAGCGCGTTCGGCCTGCATCAGTCGACGCGGGTACGTCGCGAGCGCGCGCCGGTCGTCGCTGAATCCTGATTTCCCCTCGTGCTGCAATTGCCCTCTCCGCAATCCGGGCGGAGAGGGCTTTTTTTGCGCTGGTGCGCGGGCGCTTCGAACGTCGTACTACCGGTTCGGACCGCTCACTCCCCGCCCACGAACCCGTGTTGCCGCCACGCCTCGAACACCACCACCGCGACCGAGTTCGACAGATTCAGGCTGCGATTGTCCGGCCGCATCGGCACGCGCAGGCGCTGCGGCTCCGGCACTGCGTCGAGCACGTCCTGCGGCAGGCCGCGGGTTTCCGGGCCGAACACGAAGGCGTCGCCGGCGCGGTACTGCGGGCTGTCGTGGCGGGTCCGGCCGCGCGTGCTCAGGGCGAACAATCGCGGCGTGGCGGACTGGGCCTGCGCGATCGTCGCCAGCGCGGCGTCGAGGCTGTCGTGGACGCGCAGGCTGGCGTACTCGTGGTAGTCCAGGCCGGCCCGGCGCAGTTGCTTGTCTTCCAGGGTGAAGCCCAGCGGCGCGATCAGGTGCAGGCGCGCGCCGGTGTTCGCGCACAGGCGGATGACGTTGCCGGTGTTGGGCGGAATTTCGGGTTGGTAGAGGATGACGTCGAACATGCGCGCATTATGCGGCCCGGTCGTCGGCGAGCGGAGTGCGCCGGCGAACGCAAAAGCGCGGCCCCACCCCCTGTGACCGGCGGCCTATGCCGGCCGCACCCCGCCCGCCTAGGATGGGAGCCTTGGTCCGCCCGCGGACGTTTGCCTTTCCAAGGAGTTTCCATGCCCTCGTCCCGCTTGCTGTCCCTTCGTCCGCGCACCGGCGCGCTCGCCCTGGCGCTGGGCCTCGCCCTGGCCGGCGGCGTCGCCGCGCCCGCGCTGGCCGCGCCCAAGGCCGAGGTCTCGATCCCGTACCAGGAGTTCACCCTGCCCAACGGCCTGCGGGTGATCGTCCACACCGACCGCAAGGCGCCGATCGTCGCGGTCAATGTCTGGTACCACGTCGGCAGCAAGAACGAGCAGCCCGGGCGCACCGGCTTCGCGCATCTGTTCGAACACCTGATGTTCCAGGGCTCGGAAAACTACAAGGGCGAATTCTTCACCCCGTTCGAACTGGTCGGCGTCACCGATCAGAACGGCACTACCAACGTCGATCGCACCAATTATTTCCAGAACGTGCCGACCACCGCGCTCGACATGGCGCTGTGGATGGAATCCGACCGCATGGGCCACCTGCTCGGCGCGATCGACCAGAAGACCCTCGACGAACAGCGCGGCGTGGTCCAGAACGAAAAGCGCCAGGGCGAAAACCAGCCCTACGGCCGCCGCATCAGCGCCAAGCTGTACGAAGCGCTGTACCCGGCCGATCATCCCTACAGCTGGCAGACCATCGGTTCGATGGCCGACCTCGACGCCGCTTCGCTGGACGACGTGAAGACCTGGTTCCGCAGCTGGTACGGCCCCAACAACGCGGTGCTGGTGCTGGCCGGCGACATCGACCTGGCCACCGCCAAGCAAAAGGCGCTGCGTTACTTCGGCGACATCCCGGCCAGCGCGACCCTGGCCGACATGGCCACGCGCATTCCCAAGCGCGAGCGCGACACCGAGGAAGTCGTGCCCGACCGCGTGCCGCAGGCGCGCATCTACCGCGCCTGGCCGGTCGCCCAGTTCGGCGCGGCCGACGGCATCGATCTGCAATTGTTCGCCCAAGTGCTCGGCGGCAGCGCGGCCTCGCGCCTGGACGCGCGGCTGGTGCACAAGGATCGCCTCGCCGACGGCGCGAGCGTGTCGATCAACGACGCCGAGATCAGCGGCACCCTGGTGATCATGGCCACGGTCAAGCAGGGCGTGGACCCGGCCAAGGTGCGCGCGGCGATCGACGAGGAGGTCAAGCGGTTGATCGCCGACGGTCCGAGCGCGGAAGAACTCGAACAGGCCAAGACCTCGACCCGCGCCGAATTCGTCCGCGGCATCGAGCGCATCGGCGGTTTCGGCGGCAAGTCCGACGTGCTCGCGCGTTGCGCGGTGCTGCTCGGCAAGCCCGATTGCTACCGCGATGAGCTCAAGGAACTCGATAAGGCCAGCATCGCCAGCGTGCAGGCGGCCGGGCGCAAGTGGCTCGGAGTGGGCTCGCATACGCTGCTGGTGCAGCCCGGCGACAAGCCGGCCTCGTCGCTCCCGGAAACCGTGCGCGCCGCGCCGGCGACCAAGCCGGCCGCGATTCCGGCCGCCGACCCGCGCTTCAAGACAGTCGCCTCCGACCTCGACCGCAGCACCGGCGTGCCCACTACCACGAGTTTCCCCGCACTGCATTTCCCCACCCCGCAGACCGCGCGCCTGAGCAACGGCATGCAGGTGGTGCTGGTCGAACGCCACGAAACCCCGGTGGTGCAGCTGTCGATGGAATTCCCCGGCGGTTTCAGCGCCGACCAGGGCCGCAAACTGGGCACCGCCAACTTCGCCATGGCCATGCTCGACGAAGGCGCCGGCGAGTACGGCGCGCTGCAATTGTCCGGACGCAAGGAAGCGCTCGGCGCCGAGCTGGGCAGCAACGCCAGCCTCGACACCGCCAGCGTGTCGCTGTCGGCGTTGACCGACAAGCTCGATCCCTCGCTGGACCTGCTTGCCGACGTGGTCCTGCGTCCGCGCTTCGACGCCTCGGAAATCGAGCGTGTGCGCGCGCAGTGGCTGGCCGGGATCAAGCAGGAGAAGGCGCGTCCGCAGACCGCCGCGCTGCGGGTGCTGCCGCCGCTGCTCTACGGCGCCGACCATCCCTACGCGATTCCGTTCACCGGCACCGGTACGGAGGCCTCGATCGCCTCGCTCACGCGCGAGGATCTGGTCGCGTTCCACGACGACTGGTTGCAGCCCGACCGGGTGCGCGTGATCGTGGCCGGCGACACCACGCTCAAGCAGATCGTGCCGCTGCTCGAACGCCGCTTCGGCGACTGGAAGGCCAAGGCCGGCGCCCCGGCGTTGCCGGATCTGGCCCAGGTCGCGCGGCCGAAGGCGCCGCGGGTGTTCCTGGTCGACCAGCCCGGCGCGATCCAGTCCAACATCTATGTCGGCGAACTGATCGCGCCGACCGGCGACGCGGGCACGATCGATTTCGATTTCGCCAACGGCGTGCTGGGCGGCGAATTCAGCTCGCGCCTCAACATGAACCTGCGCGAGGACAAGCACTGGGCCTACGGCTCCTACAGCGGCGCCGGCAACGCCAAGGGCCAGCGCCCGTGGATCGCCCAGGCCGCGGTGCAGTCGGACAAGACGGTCGAATCGCTGGGCGAACTCAAGCGCGAGATCGGCGCCTTCGCCAGCGGCGCGACGCCGGTGACCGCGGCGGAAGTCGCCAAGGTCCGCGCCGCCAATACCCTGAGCCTGCCCGGCGCTTATGAGACCAACAGCGCGGTGATGCTGCAGGTCAGCTCCGACCAGCGTTACGGCCGACCGGCCGACTACATCCTGCAGTACAAGGCGCGCAACGACGCGATGACGCCGGCGCTGACCCAGGCCGCGGCCAAGGCGCTCGACCCGCAGGCGTTGACCTGGGTGGTGGTCGGCGACCTGTCCAAGATCGAGCAGCCGATCCGCGACTTGAAGATCGGTCAGGTGCAGGTGATCGACAACGATGGCAAGCCGGTGCGGTGATCGTGGCCGTGCGATCGCGGGCTGGGTCGGCCGCGGTCGTGAAGTGATGAGGTGATTGCAGCGGGCCGCATCGACGATGCGGCCCGTTGCGTTTATCGGCTTGCTGCGCATGCATCGTCAACTGCAGAACACTCCAGGTCGTCATCCCCGAAGGCGGGCTCCGCTTTGCTTTGGCGCAGCCGAATATCCAAAGCCTTTAGCGCTATCTCTCCACAACGTCATTCCCGCGAAGGCGGGAATCCAGTGACTTTCGTGCGAGAACGCTTGAAGTCACTGGATTCCCGCCTTCGCGGGAATGACGGTAGGGAGGTGCGTTGGGCGTGGAAGCACGGTGCTTCGGATGACCTGCGTATCCGGCAACGGTGGAACGTTACGCTTTCACCAATTCCCAATTCCCAATTCCCAATTCCCAATTCCCGAATCCCGAATCCCGAATCCCGAATCCCGAATCCCGAATCCCGAATCCCACCATTCCTACCGCACTCAGCCGATTCCAGCGACAATGCGCTCGGTCCAATCCCTACCCGAGGTCCCCATGCGCACACCGGCACTGCTGTCCCTGTCCGCGATCGTTCTGGCTGTGAGCGCGTCGGCCTGCACCTGGGTCAACATGGCGCCCGGCGCGCAGGCGGTGCGGGTGTTGTCCGCGGGCGCGGCGCCGGGTTGCGAGAAGCGCGGCGAAGTCGTGGTGTCGGTCAAGCACAACGTCGCCTTCTACGAGCGCAACGCGCTGCGCGTGCGCGAGGAACTGGAAACCCTGGCCCGCAACGAGGCCCCCGGCCTGCAGGCCGACACCATCCAGCCGCTGGCCGATCCGTCGCAGGGTTCGCAGCGTTTCGCCGCCTACCGCTGCGGCCCCGGCGCGGCCCCGGCTGCGCAAAAACCGGCTTCCGGCGCCGCCCAGACCTACCCGGTGGGTGGCTGAGCGGGTTTCCAAACGGCCGCGTACGGGTTTTTTGCGTGCCGGTAACGCCTGTAATCGATTGTTTGGCAAGGGTTTTAGGCCGGTAATGCCGGCCGGTACCCCGGTCGCGGTGTGACCGGAGCTAATGCGCGGGGGGCGGGAAGACGCTACGCTGTCGCACTTTTCTGCCCCAAGGGTTTAACGCCCATGCTGTTCCAACATGTCGCCATCGCCGGCCTCGCTCATGTCGATGCGCCGCGAAAGCTGACGTCCGATGAGATCAACGCCCGGCTCAAGCCGACGCTCGATCGCCTCGGCATCAAAGTGGATGTACTGCAGGACGTCGCCGGTGTGCGCGAGCGCCGTCTTTGGGACGGCGACATGAAGCCTTCCGACGCCGCCACCCTGGCCGGCGTCAAGGCGCTGGCCGACGCCGGCATCGACGCCGACCGCATCGGTCTGCTGGTCAACACCTCGGTCAGCCGCGATTACCTGGAGCCGTCCACGGCCAGCATCGTCTCGGGCAATCTGCGCCTGGGCGAGAACTGCCAGAACTTCGACGTCGCCAACGCCTGCCTGGCCTTCATCAACGGCATGGACATCGCCGGCCGCATGATCGAGCGCGGCGAGATCGACTACGCCCTGATCGTCGACGGCGAAACCGCCAACCTCGCCTACGAGAAGACCCTCGAACGCCTGAGCCACGCCGAAGTCACCGAAGCGCAACTGCGCGACGAGATGGCGACGCTGACCCTGGGCTGCGGCGCGGCGGCGATGGTGCTGGCGCGTTCGGAACTGGTGCCCGGCGCGCCGAAGTACCGCGGCGGCGTGACCCGTTCGGCGACCGAGTGGAATCACCTGTGCGTGGGCGATCTGCACCACGACCGAATGGTGGCCGACGGCCGCATGCTGATGATCGAAGGGCTCAAGCTCGGCCACAAGACCTTTGCCGCGGCCAAGGCCGCGCTGGGCTGGGCGGTCGAGGAGCTCGACGAGTTCGTGATCCATCAGGTCAGCCGCGCCCACACCCAGGCCTTCCTCAAGGCCTTCGGCATCGATCCGAAGAAGGTCATGACCATCTTCGGCGAGCACGGCAACATCGGTCCGGCCTCGGTGCCGATCGTGCTGAGCAAGCTGCGCGAGATGGGCCGCCTGAAGAAGGGCAGCCGCGTCGCCCTGCTGGGGATCGGCTCGGGTCTGAACTGCTCGATGGCCGAAGTGGTCTGGTAACTCCCGGGTAATCCGCGCGGCGCGATGGCGCTGCGACGATCGGTCATCGAAACAACGACAGGCCCGGTGCGAATGCATCGGGCCTGTTTGTTTTTATGGTGCTGAACAACTGAATGGCCGAACGAACGACCGAGCGACCACGCGGCTTCAGCCTCTTTTGTGGGAGTGGCTTCAGCCCCGACGCTTTTCGATAAGTGCTGCGGCACTTTCGTGGTGGAACAGTTGAGTGATCGGAGCGAACAGCGTATGGGCTTCAGCCCCTCCCACAAAAGACCTCGAAAGACCTTGTTTGGCGAATTATTCCCTTGCCCGGTCGTCGCGGCTCGCGCCCCACGGCCCGCGCGATACGTGCATGCGCTCACGCTTGCTATAGTCGAGGTCTACTGCGCGCGCGTCGCCATCGCCGCCGCGCCAAGGACCGATTCCTCACCCGCAACGGAGTTGCCGACATGGCCCAGCCCAAGAGCCACCTCGAGATCGCCCTGGCCTCGATCCCGGTGTTCACCAACGACGGCACGCTCGACGTCGCCGAACTGCAGAAACTGCTCGACCTTGCCTTGCGCGACAAACTGGTCGACGAAGACGAAAAGCGCGTGCTCGGCAACATCTTCAAGCAGGCCGAACTCGGCGAACTCGATGCCGAAGTGAAGCGGCGCATCGACGAAGCGCGCAAGCAGCACGACATTCCGGCCTGATCGCCCGGCGGCGGTCGTTCGCGGCTGCCGTTGGCTTTCCCCGTGGTCGTAGTGGCGCGGTCGCGGCTTGCGCCGCTCCTACAGCTAGCCCATGTAGGAGCCGCGCAAGCCGCGACCGCGAATTCACGACGACCGCGCCAGCCTCCAATCCCTCGCTTCCCCAAGCCCTTGAATTTATTACCCCGCCCACCGCATTCCGTGGCCGGCATCACCGTCCGTCGGCTCTTACATGTCACGTCTTGCCAATGTCACATGTGATGAACTAACGTGACCGCCATGGAACGCCGATCCTCCGCCTACTACCAGCGCCGCCATCGCGAACGTCTTCGCGACAAGGGCCTGGTGAAGAAAGAGCTGTGGGTGCTGCCCGAGTTCGCGGACGAACTACTGGTGGTGGAAAAGCGGATGCGGCAGCCGCGTGGTGCGGCGCCGGGGCGTGGACGCGTGGAGAGGGCGATGAGCGACGCAAAGGTATGGACGGCCGAAGGGCTGTTCGACGCATTGGCGCAGGCCGACGAATTCGTCTACGGCGAATCGCATATCGAGCTGATCGACGGCGCGCAGGCCAGCCTGCATCTGGTGATGGGCGAATACGGCGACCTGCCGTTGTTCCTGGCCGTGGTCGGCGAACAGATCGTGGTCGAGGCGCTGCTGTGGCCGGTCTCGCACGTGCGCGACCCGGCCGCGTTCAACGAAGAAGTGCTGCGCACCCACAAGGTGATCTTCCCGTTGTCGACCATCGGCATCGAGACCCTGGCCGACGGCGAGTCGGTGTACATGATGTTCGGATCGCTCAGCGCGGCGTCCTCGCTGTCGAACGTGCTGTACGAGATCGAAACCCTGGCCGACAACGTGATCAAGGCCACCGAGGCCTACGAGCAACTGCTGCTGGAGGCGGCCTGACATGCCCAAGTCCGACGGTGGCAATATCTGGAGCAAGTTGCTCGGCTCGCTGCGCGGCGGCGCGCACGAGCTCGGCGAAGACTGGCTCGACAGTCGCGCGCTGCGCATCCTCGATCAGGAAATCCGCGACTGCGACATCGAACTGCGGCAGTCGCGCGAATCGCTGGCGCACCTGCTCGCGCGCCACACCCTGGCCGAGCGCGCGCTGAGCGAATCGGGCGAGAAGATCGCCGAGTACGAAACCTACGCGATCAAGGCCCTGGCCTCGGGCGAGGAAGCGCTGGCGCGCGAAGTCGCCGACAAGATCGTGCAGCTCGAATCCAACCGAAGCGACGATCAACGCCATGTCCAAGCGCTGGCCGCCAGCGTGGCCGAACTGCGCAAGACCGTGGCGATGGCCGAGGGCAACATCCGCCGCTTGAAACAACAACTCGACACGGTCAAGGCGACCGAAAGCGTGCAGCGCGCGCAGGCCGCGGTCGCGCAGCGCTACGTCGGGCCGCACAACAAGATGCCGACCGCGATCGACTCGCTGGCGCGGATCAAGCAAAAACAGGCCGAGCGCGGCGCGCGGGTGGAGGCGGCCGAGCAACTGGCGCGCACCGATCGCGGCGATGCGCTGGAACGAAAACTGCGCGACGCCGGGATCATGGCCGACGTCGCCGGCACCGATGCGGTGCTGACGCGATTGCGACAAAAACCGAGACCGGCGCGATGCAGTGCGGGACGGCGGCGAGCAAGGGAGCGCGAGCAACTGGCGCGACGGCGACACCGTGCGGCGTGGAACGAAAACTGCGCGACGCGGGGCTGGTCGGCACCGATGCGGTGCTGACGCGATTGCGACAAAAATTGCCGGACTGACCGGCGCGATGGCAGTGCCGCCCGGACGGCGGCGAGCGGGGAAGGGAGGGGTGCGATGATCGAATTTCTGCAGATCGTGTTTGCGGACGCGATGCGCCTGGGCTGGGCGGATGGTGACGGTGGTGGTCGGCGTCGGCGGCTGGTCGGCATGGACGCGGCCGATGGCTGTTCGCGTCGGCGAAGGGCCATCGCACGGCCACGTCGGCGGCCACGGCACGGCCACGGGCACGGCCATGCGCCGGCGACGGCCATGCGCTCGGCCACGGCCCATGCTGGCGCGCGATCATCAATCAAAGCGTGTTCGATCCGCTGATGCGCCTGGGCCTGGGCGGCATTCCGGTGACGGTGGTGCTCAGCACCCTGATCGCCAGCGGCTGGGCGCTGAGTTTCTTCGCCGACCTGCTGTTGCTGCGGCTGCTGCCCGAAGGGCCATTGCGCACCGTCGCCAGCGTCGTGCGTCGCGCCATCGTCCGCATTCGGTCGGTCAACCAGTGCGCCGCGCTGGAAGACGGCGGCGCCGAGCTGATGCCGCAACCGCGACGGTCGCCGCACGCGCGACCGGCGCGCCGGCCGATCACCGCGCCGCCGCGACCGGGTACAACGCGGCGACGCGACGAATTTCGCGACGAACCGGTACCGAGCGAAGTTCGACGGCGGGCTGAGCCGTATCCGCAACGTTATAGGGAGGGCGACGCGTCCGCCTTCGAGCAACGTAGTTGCCCTTCGAGTGCTTTTACGATCCTCACCCTGGTCGGGTTGGGCGTCCTGATCGTGTTCGTCCTGTTCAAGGCGTTCTATCCCGCGGGCACGTCATCGGGTCGTCCCGCCACATGCGTCAACATGTGTGGTGCTAAGGTGCATTTCACATTGACATGATCTCATGATCAGTGGAAGATCGACCGGCGGGCCAAGGACGGATTGATCTGCAAGGACAACATGCGCGCCGACATCACCGTCGCGTTCTACCTGCGGGTCAACGAGACCCAGCAGGACGTGCTCAAGGTCGCCAAGGCGATCGGCGTGGACCGCGCCTCCGACCGCACCGCGGTCAATGAGCTGTTCAACGCCAAGTTCTCCGAAGCGCTCAAGACCGTCGGCAAGCAGATCGACTTCGTCAAGCTGTTCGAGAACCGCCAGGAATTCCGCGACCGCATCATCGAGGTGATCGGCAACGACCTCAACGGCTACATCCTCGAGGACGTCGCGATCGACTACCTGGAGCAGACGCCCAAGTCCTCGCTGGACCCGACCAACATCCTCGACGCCGAAGGCATCCGCAAGATCACCGAGCTGACCGCGGCGCAGAACGTGATCACCAACGAGCTCGAGCGCAACGAGCAGCTGGCGATCACCAAGAAGAACGTCGAGACCCGCGAAGCCATGCTCGCGCTCGAACGCCAGCAGGCCGACGCCGAGGCGCGGCAGAAGCGCGAGATCCAGACCATCCAGGCGCGCGAGCAGGCCGAGACCGCCAAGGTCCAGGAAGAAGAGCGGCTCAAGTCGGAGAACGCGCGCATATCGGTGCAGGAGCAGCTCGACATCCGCGAGGAGAACCGTCAGCGCGAAGTCGAAGTGGCGCAGCAGAACCGCCAGCGCGCGGTGGTGATCGAGGTCGAAAAGGTCACCCGCGCCAAGGATCTGGAAATCGTCGCGCGCGAACGCGAGGTCGAGTTGAACCGGATCGAGAAGGAAAAGGCGCTGGAAGAACAGCGCAAGGAAATCGCCAACGTGATCCGCGACCGGATCGCGGTCGAGAAGACCGTGGCGCAGGAAGAAGAGCGGATCAAGGAAGTGCGCCAGGTGTCCGAGGCCGACCGCGCCAAGCAGGTCATGGTGCTGCACGCGCAGGCCAAGGCCGAGGAAGAGATGGTGCGCCAGGTCAAGCAGGCCGAGGCCGACGAGACCTCGTCCAAGCACAAGGCGGTGGAGATCACCACCTTGGCGCAGGCCGAACTGGAATCGGCCGGCAAGCAGTCGGAAGCCAAGAAGAAGATGGCCGAAGGCATCGAGGCCGAGCGCGCGGCGCCGGGCCTGGCCGATGCGCGGGTGCGCGAGATCACCGCCGCGGCGATCGAGAAGGAAGGCATGGCCAAGGCCCGCGTGGTCGCCGAGACCATGGGCGCGGAAGCCAAGGGCGAGCAGGAAAAGGGCATGGCGCAGGCGCGGGTGATGGAAGCGCAGGCCGACGCCAAGCAAAAGCTCGGCCTGTCCGACGCCAAGGTGCTGGAAGAGAACCTGTTCGCGCAGGCGCGCGGCGAAGAGCAGCTGGGTTCGGCCAAGGCCAAGGCCAATCGCGACCTGGGCATGTCCGAAGCCGACGTGCTGCTGCAGAAGCTCAAGTCCGAAGCCGAGGGCCTGTCGCAGAAGTTCGGCGCGCTCGATTCGCTCAGTGACCAGTCGCGTGCGCACGAAGAATTCCGCATGCAGCTGGAGAAGAACTTCGAACAGGCCATCGCCGGCATCGACGCCAACAAGGAAGTGGCGAAGGAACAGGCCGACGTGCTGGCCGCCGCGCTCAGCAAGGCCAACATCGACATCGTCGGCGGCGAAGGCGCGTTCTTCGATTCCTTCGCCAAGGCGCTGTCGGTCGGCAAGGCGATCGAAGGCGTGGCCGGCAAGAGCCCGATCGTGCAGGACGTGCTGCAGCGCCTGCTCAACAAGGGCGACGACAAGAGCATCGCCAAGCTCGAAGCCAAGTCCGACGGCACGCCCGCCGGCGAGACCGCGCTGGATTCCTGAGCGCGCGCCTGACCCAGGGAATGCGCCGCCGCTCGCGGCGGCGCATCGGATTGACGTCCGCGGCGCAAGCGTTTCGCGCCGCGGGCAGGACCGGTAGGACGAACCACTGATGGCCGATACCAAGCCGACCGCTTCCGCGCGCAGCACCGCCGCGGGCGACATTTCCAACGACAGCGCGAAGGCGGCCGCTCACGCGGCGGTCGATCAGGCCGTCGCCCAGGGCGGCGCGTACGAGGTGCTGAGCAAGCGGCTGAGCGAACAGGGGCTGCGTCTGCGCGGGATCGCGCAGGGTTTGAACCAGCAGCGCCTGAGCGAGTTCGGCAGCAGCCAGATGGAGGTGATCGGGCGGTTCCGCATCCGCACCGAGAACAACTGCGTCGCGCGCGACATCGTGCAGGTCGGCGAGCATTTGGTGTTCGGCTACAACGTGTTCATGGGGCTGAAGAAAGAGACCACGGTCGCCGACGTATTCTCGCTGTACAAGCTGGTGCAAGGGCCGGAAGGCTACGACGTCACCCCGGTCGAGCTGAAGGGCAGCTTCCTCGGCATCGACAGTTTCGCCCAGGATTTCCGCGAGCTGTACGCGTACTACAAGCACACCCGCCTGATCCAGCTGATCGTGCGCGACGGCAAGTTGCTGGCCGCGTTCCAGATCGGCGAGCGCATCACCGACCTGCGCGTGTTCCGCTGGTCGGTCTCGCCCAACGGCGAGGTGCGCTACATCGACAACCGCGGCGAGCGCGACATCGCGCTGCCGGCGCCGTTCGATTTCGAATGGACCCGCGCGACCCGCGAGATGGTGGTCAACGGCCGCCATCCGCATCTGAACATTCTCGACAGCGTGTTCGTCGAGACCGTCAACGGCGATCTCACCATCAAGGTCGAGAACAACACCGAGGACGGCAAGGGCATCTACCGCGAACCGGTCGAGGACAAGACCCAGTCGCTGGACGACGCGCAGGTGGATTTCGCCAAGGTCGGCAGCCTGATCCTGCTCAAGATCCTGCCGTACCGCGAGGAGCAGTGGCGCTACCTCGTGTTCAACACGCTGACCCGCAAGGTGCTGCGCCAGGATGCGATCGGCCTGGCCTGCATCCAGTTGCCCGAGGACCACGGCATCATCTTCCCGGGCGGGTATTACCTGCAAAACGGCGAGCACAAGAGCTTCGACCAGTCGATGGACGGCATGCGCTACAAGCGCAGCATCCGTTCGCCCAACGGCGAGGACGTGCTGTACCTGTTCTACGAGCCCGAACAGGGCCGCACCGCGATGTTCACCTACAACATGATCGAACGGCGCCTGCAGACGCCGATCTTCGGTCACGGCTATGCGCGCCTGGACGACGGGCGCATGGTGATCTTCGCCACCGAAAGCGACGAGCCGACCCGCGTGCATCCGATGCAGGTCTGGCAGACGCCGTACTTCAGCGATGAATACGCGGCCAAGCAGCCGGCCGGCAACAGCTTCATGGGCAAGATCGGCAACGCCGAGCTGGTCCGCGGCGTGTCCGAGCTGATGAGCCTGTCGCGCGAGATCGAGGCCACCGAGGTCTCGGCCAAGCGCTACGGCCTGCTCGCGCAGAACACCCGGCGCCTGTTCGACGCGCACCACTGGCTGTCGGATCCGAACTGCGGCGAGACCGCGCCGCTGTTGCGCGAGATCGCCGCGACCGCCGAGTCGGTGCTGGACGAATACGAGAAAGTCGAAGGCATCCGCAACCAGTCCGACCGCGCGATGCGCGAGGCGCAGAGCAAGCAGAAAGCCTTGCTCGACAGCTTGCAGCCGGAGAACTGGGAGAAGGTCCAGGACTTCGTCGATGCGCTCAACGGCCTGACCGCGCAGCGCGGGCATCTGCTGACGATCCGCGAATACCGCTATATCGATGTGGCCGCGATCGATGCGATGGAGCAGGCGCTGGTCGCCGAGCATGAGCGCATCGGTGCGGCTACCGGCGAGTTCCTGGCCGGCGACAAGGCGCTGGCGCCGCTGGCCGAACGCCTGGCCGCGCTCGATGCGCAGGCGCAGCAGGCGACCACGGTCGCGCAACTGGTCGAGCCGCTGGAACAGATGCGTGCGATGTCCGGCGACCTGGACATGCTGTCGGCGCTGATGGCCACGCTCAAGGTCGACGACGCGACTCAGCGCACCCGCATCGTCGAGGCGATCTCGGAAATCTATTCCAGGCTCAACCAAGCCAAGGCGCGCGCCGACCAGCGTCGCAAGGGTTTGGGTTCGGCCGAATCGGTGGCGCAGTTCGGCGCCCAGTTCAGCCTGTTCGGGCAGAGCATCGCCAGCGCGCTGTCGCTGGCCCAGGACCCGGAAAAAGCCGACGAACAACTGTCGCGGCTGATGGTGCAGCTGGAGGAACTGGAAAGCCAGTTCGGCGAACACGAGGCCTTCCTCGGCGACATCCTGACCAAGCGCGAGGAGTTGCTGGAAACCTTCGAGGCGCACAAGCAGACCTTGATGGACGACCGCCAGCGCAAGGCGCAGGCGGTGATGGACGCGGCCACGCGCATCCTCGACGGCCTGGGCCGGCGTACCGCGCGTTTCGCCAGCGCGGACGAGCTCAATGCCTTCTTTGCTGGCGATGCGCTGATCCTCAAGCTACGTGAGCTGGCCGAGCGCCTGCGTGCGCTCAAGGACAGCGTCAAGGCCGACGACGTCGAGGCGCGCATGAAGGGCGCGCGCGATCAGGCCGTGCGCGCGCTGCGCGATCGCAGCGAGCTGTTCGAGGAAGGCGGCAACGTCATCAAGCTCGGGCCGCGCCATCGTTTCAGCGTCAACACCCAGGAACTCGACCTGACCCTGCTGCCGCGCGGCGACGTGTTGAACCTGCATCTGACCGGTACCGATTTCTTCGAGCCTTTGAACAACCCCGATCTGGACGCCGCGCGCGCCTATTGGGGCGTGTCGATGGATTCCGAATCGCCGCAGTTGTACCGCGGCGAGTACCTGGCCGGATTGGTGATCGAAGCGGCGGCCGGCAATCGCGAGGGTCTGAGCCTGGACCTACTGCATCAGCAGCTCGCGCAACCCGAGGCGCTGGGCCGCACGGTCCGCGACTTCGCCGCGCCGCGTTATCGCGAAGGCTACGAGAAGGGCATCCACGACCACGACGCGACCTTGATCCTGCAGGCGCTGCTGCCGCTGCGCGCGAGCGCGGGCCGGTTGGCGTTCGAACCGGCGGCGCGTGCGTGGGCGGCCTTGTACTGGTCGCAGGTCGCCCAGCACGAGCCGCACAAGCAATGGCCGGAACGCGCGCGCACGTCCGCCGATATCCAGCGCCTGTTCGGCAGCGCCTCGGGCCTGGATGCGTTGCGCGGCGAGATCGCCGAGGCGATGAGCGCCTACGCGCAGCAGCACACGCTGGCGATCGATCCGGCGCTGACCCCGCGCGCGGCCGAATACCTGGTGCAGGAGCTGTCCGACGAGCGTCCGCAATTCGTGTTCAGCAAATACGCGCAGCAACTGCTGCAGGCGCTGCGCGAGAAGCTCAGCGCGGCGCGGATGTGGGACGGTTTCGCCGCGGCGCTGGACGGGCTCGGCGATCGCATCGCGGCGCGTTGGGCGCTGGCGATGAACTGGATCGAAGCGCTGGCGCGCGCGCCGGAACTCGCGCCGCTGGCCGGTTATGCCGCCGAGGCGGCGACCTTGCTGCTGCTCGATCAGCGCTTCCCGAAAAAGATCACCGAGACCGACCTGAGCGCATCGGTGCAAGGCCTGCTCGGCGAGCATCCGCGGGTGAAGGACGGCCGCATGAGCCTGGCGATCGACGACTGGTCGGCGCGCCTGCGTCACCATCGCGAAAGCTTCGTGCCCGGCTTCCAGCGCTATCAGGCGCTGCGCCAGGAGATCGTCGGGCGCGAACGCCATGCGCTGCGGCTGGACGAATTCAAGCCGCGCCCGCTGAGTTCGTTCGTGCGCAACAAGCTGATCAACGACGTGTACCTGTCGGTGATCGGCGACAACCTCGCCAAGCAGATGGGCACGGTCGGCGAGAGCAAGCGCAGCGACCTGATGGGCCTGCTGATGATGATCTCGCCGCCGGGTTACGGCAAAACCACGTTGATGGAATACGTGGCGCACCGGCTGGGCCTGATCTTCATGAAGATCAACGGCCCCGCGTTGGGTCACGAGGTGCGTTCGCTCGATCCGGAGCAGGCGCCCGACGCGACTTCGCGCCAGGAGCTGGAAAAGCTCAATCTCGCCCTGGAGATGGGCAACAACGTGATGCTGTACGTCGACGACATCCAGCACACCCATCCCGAGTTCCTGCAGAAATTCATCTCGCTGTGCGACGGCACCCGCCGCATCGAAGGCGTGTGGAAGGGGCGCACCCGCACTTACGACATGCGCGGCAAGAAGTTCTGCGTGGTGATGGCCGGCAACCCGTACACCGAATCCGGCGAGGTGTTCAAGATTCCCGACATGCTCGCCAACCGCGCCGACATCTACAACCTCGGCGATGTGCTCGGCGGCATGGAAGCCTCGTTCGTGCTGAGCTATATCGAAAACAGCCTGACCTCGAACCCGGTGCTGGCGCCGCTGGCCACGCGCGAAATGGCCGACCTGTACCGCTTCGTCGCCAAGGCCGAGGGCAAGCCGTTCTCGGCCAACGAACTCAGCCACGCCTACAGCGGCGCGGAGATCAACGAGATCGTCGCCACCCTGGAGCGCCTGATCCAGGTGCGCGAAGTGGTCTACAAGGTCAATCAGCAGTACATCGCCAGCGCCGCGCAGGCCGAGACCTATCGCACCGAGCCGCCGTTCAAGCTGCAAGGCAGCTATCGCAACATGAACAAACTGGCCGAGAAGATTTCGCCGGTAATGAACCAGGCCGAGTTGCAGCAGTTGATCGGCGACCACTACCAGGGCGAAGCGCAGTTGCTGACCTCCGGCGCCGAGGAGAACCTGCTCAAGCTCGCCGAACTGCGCGGCGTGCTGACGCCGGAACAGGCCGCGCGCTGGGCCCAGATCAAGCGCGATTTCCAGCGCAACAAGGCCATGGGCGCGGGCGAGGCCGATGTCGGCGGCCGGGTCGTGGCGCAGCTCAACGATCTGGTCGAAAGCGTGCGCTCGCTGGATTCGTCCGCGAGCAAGGCGGCCGCGGCGCCGGCGCCGGTCGCGCCGGAGAATCCCGCGCCGTGGGTCGAAATCCTCGGTCTGCTCGAACGCGTCGCCGCGGCCCAGGCCGCGCCGCCGCCGCTCGCGCCGACTGCGCCCGCGCCCGATTACGACGCGTTGCTGGAGCAATTGGGGCCGTCCTTGCAGCACGCGCTCGATCCGCTGGTTGGTCGTCTGCACGACAGCGGCGAGCGCCAGACCCGGATCAACGAAGCGCTGGTGGAGATCTTCAGGCAACTCGGCGAACGCGACGTGCATGACGCGCCGACCCGTGCGGAGATGACCGAGCAGCAGCGCGAACTGCAACGCGCGCTCAACGATTTCGCCGACCGGCTCAACGGGCGCGTGCAGCGCTGAGGATCGTCCCGATATGGATTTCACCAAACTCGACCAGACCCTGCGCGAGAGCATCGCCGACTACACCCTCGACAACGGGGAAAAGTTCGAACTGCGCGAGCTCGGCGGCAACGTCGGCGCCGACCGTGTGCGTTACCTGCGCAATCGCGCCTTCGACATGACCCGCGAGTTGATGCTGGCGCAGCCGCCGCGCACGCTCGATGCCTTGCGTTGGCTCGAGCAGGTGGTCAAGACCCTGGACATCGTCGCCGCCGCGCCGGCGGTGGTGTCCAGCGCCTATTTCGCCCCCGGCGATGCGTGTCTGCGCAAGTTGCGCGAGCTGTGCCGCGGGGCCAAGCGCAGCGTCGATATCTGCGTGTACACGATCTCCGACGATCGCCTGACCGAGGAGATTTTGGCCTGCCACAAGCGCGGCATCACGGTGCGAGTGATCAGCGACAACGACAAGAAATTCGACGAGGGCAGCGATGTGCTTCGATTGCGCGAACTCGGCGTGCCGTTGCGGATCGACGACAGCCCGTTCCACATGCATCACAAGTTCGCGCTGTTCGACGGCCGGGTGTTGGCCAACGGCAGCTTCAACTGGACCCGCAGCGCGACCACCAGCAATGAGGAGAACCTGGTGGTGACCGACGATGCGAATCTGGTGCGGTGTTTCGCGGGGCAGTTCGAGGAGTTGTGGGAGAAGTTTGTGCCGGGAGCGGATGCAGCGCGGTATTGAGGCTGGGTTGCGTCGCGATCGGATCGGATTGCGTCAGGGTTGAACGCACATCGGCGCTCCCACGGATTCCTCGCCACTCTCATCGCCGTCATTCCCGCGAACGCGGGAATCCAGCGACTTTCGTACGGACTCGCCAAAGACACTGGATTCCCGCGTTCGCGGGAATGACGTTCCTGAAAGGGCACTAAGACTGCCAGCGATATGAATCAAACCCACTCAAGCTCAGCGCAACGGCTCAACAGCGCCCGAAACCCTCACCCCCGCCGCTTGCGCCCCACCACCCCAGTCTCCCCCAACTCCGCCTTCACCGCCTGTGTATCCTGCCCCAGCATCGGCGCCGCGAACGCGGCCGGCCCCGGGGTGCGGCCGAACTTGATCGACTGGGCGACGCCGCGGTAGCGGCCGACCTGCGGGTGGTCGATCGCATCGACGATGCCTTCGGCCAGCACCTGCGGATGATCGAACATGTCCTCGATCCGGCGCGCGGCCGCGCACGGCACCTCGTCGCCGAAGATCGCTTCCCACTCCATCGCGCTGCGCGCGGCGAGCGCCTGCTGCAGGCGCGGCACGATCTCGGCCACCGCCTGCGCGCGCTTGCGCACGCTGTCGTAGCGCGGGTCGTCGGCCAGTTCGCGCAGGCCGGTCTTCTCGCACAGCGCTTTCCAGAAGCGCGCGGTGTTGGCCGAGATGTAGATATGGCCGTCGCGGGTCGGATGGATGCCGGTGACGCCGCCCGAACGCATGTCGCGGCCGATGTCGAGGCCTTCGCCGTCGGCCCAGATCATCCGCGCCGACTGCATGGTCAGCGCGCTGCGCAGCAGCGACACGCCGACGAACTGGCCCAGGCCGCTGCGCTCGCGTTCGAACAGCGCCGAAGACACGCCGGCCGCGAGCAATGCGGCGGCGTAGTAGTCGACCACCGAGCCGTAGATGATTTCCGGCGGCCCGCCGCGGCGACCTTGCAGGTTGCACATGCCGGTCATGGTCTGCAGCACTTGGTCGTAACCGGCCTTGTCCTTCATCGGCCCGGTTTCGCCGTAGCCGGTGACCGCGCAATAGATCAGCCGCGGGTTGATGAGTTGCAGTTGTTCGAAATCGATGCCCAGGCGCTTGGGCACGCTCGGCCGGAAGTTATGCACCAGCACGTCGGCCTCGCGCACCAGGCGCAGCAGCACCGCGTGGTCGTCGGCGCGCTTGAGGTCGAGCACGATGCCGCGCTTGCTGCGATTGACCCCGAGAAAGGCGCGGCTTTCGCTGGCCAGGGTCGAAGGGTATTGGCGCAGATTGTCGCCGTCGGGCGGCTCGATCTTGATCACGTCCGCGCCTTGGTCGGCGAGCAGGCTGCAACCGTAGGGCCCGGCGATGTAAGCGCTCAGATCGAGGACCCGCACGCCGGCCAGAGGGCCGGACGCCGCGACGGGTTCCGCGATCGGATCGGAGGAAGTGGGGGTCATGCCGTGCTGTCCGGACGATGCGTGATGCTCGACCCACTGTGCGCCGGGGGCGAGCCGATAAAAAGGCAAGTTAGGTATGTTCTGCGAGCACAAATTATTACTTGGGCGTTCTCGCACGCCGTGCACGCATCGTTCACTGCGGAGACACCGGCGACACCGGCGGCAACGACAGCCAGGTCAGCCGCCACGCGCCGTCGACGCGGCCGCCGGCGCAGTAATACGGCTGAAACACCAGCGGCTCGCGATAGCCCGGGTCCAGCTCGATCCGCGGCGTCGCATGCTGCGCATCGGCGGCGTGCCAGTGCAGCCAATCCGATGCGGGCGCGGTGGGCGGCCTGAGCGTTTCCTCGGTCTTGAAGCCGTCGATGAGGCCGGTCGCATACACCAGCGGGCCGCAGGTCAGCGCCAGATACTCGTTGTGCAACACCTCCTGCGCGACCGGGCTGCCGTCGGGCGCGCGCGACTCCTGCACGTTGCGATTGACTGCGGTGTGCAGGTGCGGAGTCATCGGGAAGTCGATGGAGATACGGTCGCCGTCGCTCCACTCGCGATCGAGCACGAGGTAATCGCCAACTGCGATTGCGGTCGACACGGATTCGCCATTGATCGATACCGACGCGTCGTTCGCCCATGAAGGAATTCGCAGCTTCAGCGCGAATCGCGCCGCGCGCTCGGGGCTCACATGCAGACCGATGCGGCCATCGAACGGATAAGCCGTGTTCTGCTCGATCCGCACCGTGCCCGCCCGCGCCAATTCGACCCGCGCCGCGCCCGGTCCGTAGAGATTGATCGCCAGCGCATCGTCGCCGCTGCGGGTGTAGGCGATGGCCGGCAGTTCCTCGATCGCCATCGCGCCGCTCGATTTGCAGCAGCGCCAGTAGGTCGTATGCACGCGTCGCCCGTTGGGAAACACGTAGTAGCACCAGTCCTCGCCGTTGGGCGCCTGCGCGCCGAGCAGATCGTTATAGGCCGAGCGCTCGATCTCCTGCGCGTAACACGCCTGGCCGGTGATGCTCAGCAGTTCGCGATTGAGCTGGATCCAGGCCAGGGTCGAGCAGGTTTCGACATAGCCCTGCGGACTGAACACGCCGGCCGGGTTGAACACTTCGCGCGAACGATGGGCGACGCCGCCCCAGGGGCCGCCGCCGAGGCTGAGGTGATGATCGCGAATGCTGCGCCACAGCGACTCGACCGCGCTCAGATACTCGACGCGGCCGGTGGCGCGATGCAGCTTCGCCAGGCCGACCAGATTCCACGCGAGTTGATACGCCTTGCCGGTGGCGATCTGCGCCGCATCCACGCCGGCCAGCGCACGCGTGAGCAGGGCGAGGTCGGGATGGGCGTCGGCCTGGCCGAGCACGGTCAGCGCCAGATCGAGAAACGCGCGCTCGCCGGTGGCGAAGTACAACTCGACCGCCGGGTCCAGCAACACCGTGGCCGACATGCCGTGGTGATTGCCCAACTCGGTGATGTCGATACCGCCGCGGGTCAAGGTCTCCAGGCACAGCGCACCGATCGCGCGCGCCGCGTCGAGATACCGCGGCTCGGGAAAATGCCTGTGGATTTCCAGCAATCCCAGGATCAGGTACGCATGGGTCCAGATGTCCCAGGTGCGCACGCTCGGCGCGCCGTCCCAGGTGCCGGGCTTGGGCGCCTGCTTGCGCATGAAGCGGTGCTCGGGCGCGTAGGTGCCCATGTAGCCGTCGGCTTCCTGATGCGCGACCAGGAAGTCGGCGACGCGGCGCACGCGCGCCAGCAACGCCTCATCGCCGCTGCGCGCGGCGGCCTTGGCCGCGGCGACCAGCCACTTGCCGGCATGTTCGCCGTACCAGTCGCCTTCGATATTCTGCTGGCGATGGCTTGGGGCGAAGATCGCGATCGCCGGGCTGGTTTCGTCGACGATGAAATGCGACAGGCGGCCGCGGCGATTGGCCTCGAGCGCGTCGCCGAGCAGGCCGTCGAGACGGACCTCGACGCGCGCGGTCTTGGCGCTGTAGTCGTTGTGGCTCATGGCGTGGGCTGAAGGCTCAGGGTCGCGGTTCATGCGCTCGCATCGACCACGCAGCGAAAACCGATGCAGCCCGAGCGATCCTTGCTCGGCGCCATCAACAGGTACTTGCCGTGCTGGTCGAGCCGGTAGGCCTGCGGAAAATACCAGTGCGAGGTCTGCGGCTGGTACGAACTACCGCCGCGCAGCACCGCGCCGCGGGTGTGTTCGTCGTGGTATTCGTCGGTCCATTGCCAGACGTTGCCGACCAGGTCGAGCACGCCGAACGCGCTGGCGCCGGCCGGATGCGCATCGACTTCGTCGGGTGCGTGCAGGCGGCGGCCGCGATTCGGCGCGGGCACGGCGTCTTCGCGCCAGTCGTTGCCCCACGGATAACGGCGGCCGTCGCCGCCTTGCGCGGCGTACTGCCACTCCCACTCGCGCGGCAGGCGCTTGCCGGCCCAGTGCGCGTAAGCGCGGGCGTCCTCGATGGAAACCCACGTGACCGGACGATTCTCCCAACCCGGCCGCGGCGCACCGTCGAGCCAATCGCGCAGATAGTTGTGCGCATCGCGCGGCGCGTAACCGCTGGCCTGGACGAAGCGCAGGTACTGCGCGTTGGTGACCGGCGTGCGGTCGATGAAGAAGCGTTGCATCGACATGCGCTTGCGGTGATTGCGCCGCGCGCTGTCCTCCCACGGGTACTGCACGTCGACGCCTTCCCAGGTCTGGCCTTCGATCTCGATGCCGCCTACGACGAAGTCGAATTCGCCGGCCGGAATCTCGACCATGCCGTCCGGCGCGGTCGCGACCGGGGTCACTGGCGCGATCGGCAGCAGACGCTGCTGCAGGGAATGCCACTGCTTCGAATAGCGATGCAGCGGGATGTCCGACAACTGGCGCATGCCGTCGAGGAAGGTGTCCAGGCCGGCGTGTTCGACCCCCGGCGCCAACGCCAGCAGCGCGCCGAAGCCGCGGCCTTCGAGAACGAATTCGAACACCGCCTGCTCGCCGTCGATGCGCGGCTCCAGCGTGACCCCGTTCCAGGCGTCGAAATAGCGCGTGCCCGGCTCGTGCGCGACCGCGATCTGTTCGCCGTCGATCTCGTATTCGTTGCGATTGACCAGGTGCCACACGGTGGTGCCCGCGTGCGGGAAGCGGCTGGCGAATACGCCGGCCTGGCGGGTATGCACGTACGGCCGCCAGTGCGCGCTGGTCATGCACGCGGCGAACTCGCGTTCGATCGTGGCGATGCGGCGCAGGGTTTCGGCGTCGCGGTCGGTGAGCTGGTTCCACAAGCCCCAGATGTTCTCCCAGGCGTTGTAGCCCACGCCGTTGAAGAAGATGTATTGCAGGTCGTGGTTGCGATCGCGGCCCCAACGGTTCTCGTAGTTGATCATGTGGCGCGGTTCGAGCCACTTGAACTTGGCCACCGGCGGGATCAGCTCGTTCGGCGCTTTCTTGCCCCAGCTCTGCACGTTCCAGATCAAGGCTTCCTCGGCGCTGATGGTGGATTCGGGTTGCAGCACCACCGGATGGCCGAGCGCGTCGCAGGCGTCGAAGAATGCGCGCGGCACGCCGTTGTAGGTGTCGCCGTTGACGCCGTCGGCGCCGACCGCCTTGACCAGTTCGGCCACCGCGTCCCAGTCCTTGACTCCGCTGTCGCGGGTGCCGTGATCCCAGGGCATGGTCGGCAGGAACACGCGCACGCCGCGGCGATGGAAATCCTCGATCGCGCCGCGCAGGCCGTCGAGCCCGCCGGGCAGATCGCCGGCCAGGTCGAACTGGTTGCGGTCGTCGACGCCGATGTTCGGGTACACATGCCAGATCAGCACGCTGTCGATGCCGCCGTAGCGGCGTTCGAGATCGTCGAGGTAACGATCGACGGTGTAGCGGCCGGCGACCGGATCGTAGAAGTAGCGGTCCTCGGCCATCATCTGCGCGTGGACGAAATTGCGCTGCGCCCATTGCAGTTCCGGGCGGCGGTAATGCGCGTCGTCGTAGCCGATGCGGATCAGGTGTTCGCGGCGCCAGTCGACCAACTCGGCGATCCAGTCGTCCAGGGTCGCGTCGACATCGACCTTCCAGTGACCGATCTCGGCGAACGGCCAGCCGGGCGCCTTGCCCGGCAGCGGCAGATAGCGCTGGGTGGTGACGTGGGAGAACTTGTATTCGGTGCGCACGGCGCGACGTTCGTCTTCGTGCGAAGCGTCATCGTCGGCGGCGGGTCGGTAAGGCTGGGTCATGGGGGCGTCGGTGGGGAGCGAGGCGGGGAATGGAGGGCCGGCGATCAGGGCGTTGTGGCGAGCAATCGTTCGACCTCAAAGCGCGTCGGCACGCTGGCCTGCGCGCCTGCGCGCGTGCAGGCTAGGGCCGAGGCGGCGCTGGCGCGGCGCAACGCCGCGGCGAAGTCATCGCCCTGAGCGAGCGCCGCGACCAGTGTGCCGCAGAACGTGTCGCCGGCGGCGGTGGTGTCGAGCGCCTGAATCGGGAACGCGGCCTGGGTCAGAACGCGGCCGTCGACGCGCGCGCGGCAGCCGAGCGCGCCGAGCGTGACCACGACCTGCGCGGTGGGAATGCGCGCCAGCGCGGCGTCGATGTCGCCGGCGATGCCGCTGAGCGCGGCGAGCTCGCCTTCGTTGACGATCAACAGGTCGACGCAGTCCAGCAGCGAAGCGGGCAAGGCGCGCGCGGGCGCGCCGTTGAGCACGACCGTGACGCCCACGTCGCGCGCGCGTCGCGCCCAGGCTTCGATCGCGGGCAGCGGGGTTTCGAGTTGCAGCAACAGATGACCGACGCCGTCGAGCGCGGGCAGGTCGTCGGCGCGCAAGGCGGCGTTGGCGCCGGGCGCGACGGTGATCGCGTTCTCGCCGTCGTCGGATACGCAGATGAAGGCGGTGCCGGTGGCGTGGTCGGGACAGCGGATCAGCTGCAGCTCGACCCCGGCGTCGCGCAGCGAGGCTTCGATCGGCGCGGCATGGGCGTCGTCGCCGAGCGCGAGCAGCATGCGCGTGGCCGCGCCGCCGGCGCGCGCGCAGGCGATCGCCTGATTGGCGCCCTTGCCGCCGGGAAACGTGGACAGTTCGCGGCCGAGCACGGTTTCGCCGGGAGCGGGGACGTGGCTGGCGCGGACGACGAAGTCGAGGTTCGCCGAGCCGGCGATCAAGACGGGAAGGTTGTGGGTTACGCTCATTTCGGTGTGTCCGGGTTCGTAGTGTCGCGAGTGTTGCTTTTGTTTGCGTCCGCCATCGCTTCGTCCACCAGGCGATAGAAGTCCTTGCTGATCCTCGGCAGATCGCGCGGTACATCGCCGCGCGGCAGGTGCTGCAACAACGCGATCGCGACCCATCGACGCGCCGGATCGATCGCATAGGTGGTCGACGCCGCGCCGGGCCAGCCGAAGCGGCCGACCGACCCGGGCTGGCCGCGCTTGACCGGATCGATGACGACCGAGCCGCCGAAGCCGAAGCCTTCACCCGGGTTGAATTGATGCACGGGCGGATCGAGCATGTTGAGTTGGTTGCGCAGCATCAGGGCGACGGTTTCGGCTCGGAGGAGGCGTCGAGTGGGTTCGACGGTCGTCTCGGGTTCGCCGCGCTCTTTCCTACCGTCATTCCCGCGAAGGCGGGAATCCAGAGACTTTAACGTGGCTGCACGAAAGTCTCTGGATTCCCGCCTTCGCGGGAATGACGAATTGAAAGGATGTCGGTCCGAAAGGTTCGTTGCTTCATGCGGACAATTCGAAGCCGTACCCGTACCCGTACCCGTACCCGTGCTCGAAGCCAAAGCAAAACCCGAATCCTTTGCCGCAATCGCCCCGCCATCCAACAACACCTGCGCAAACCGCGCATAGTCGCAAGCGGTCGAATACAACCCGCCCGCGCCGCTGGCATACGCATTCAACGCCGCGCCCGGTTCGCGCGCGCTCGGGCCGTCGGCGATCCGCAGCCGCCCGTCGTCGCCCATCGTGGTGATGTCGACCACGCGACCACGTTGCGACGCCGGCACGCTGAAGCCCGTGTCGCGCATACCTAGCGGAACGAAGATGCGTTCGCGCAGGAACGCATCGAACGGTTGCCGCGCGACCACTTCGACCACCCGGCCGAGCACTTCGATCGCGGCGCCGTCGTAACCGAAACGGGTGCCGGGATCGGCCGCGAGCGGCGCGTGGCTCAATCGCTCGACGAACCCGCGCAGGTCGCTCGCCGCGTGCGGGTCGTTGCGTTCCATGAGCTCGGTCGCGGCTTCATCGCCTTTCAGGCCCGCGGCGAACCCGGCGGTGTGGGTCAGCAGTTGGCGAATGGTGATCTCGCTGTTGGCCGGGCGCAGTCGCGGCGCGTCGGCGCTGCCGCCGATCAACACCTGGCGATGGCCGAGTTCGGGCAGATAGCGCGAGACCGGATCGTCCAGGCCGATGCGACCCTGTTCGACCAGCAGCATCACCGCGGCCGAGGCGATGGTCTTGCTCATCGAATAGAGGCGGAAGATCGCGTCCTTGCGCATCGGTTCGCGACGGGCCAGGTCGCGGTGGCCGTAAGCGTGGAAGTCGACGATGCGGCCTTCGTGCGCGATCAGTACCACGGCGCCGAGGTAGCCTTCGGCATCGGTCGCGTCGCGCATGAAGCGGTGCAGCGCGCTGAAGTCGGGCTGGACGCTGGCCTGGACCGCATGGGCTTGAACCGCATGGGCTTCGTTCGCAAGGCTTTGAGCGCACGCCAACCCCGCGCAGCCCGCACCCAGGATCAGCAGGCAACAGCGAAGGGCGGCGGAAACGGGCAAGGCATGCGGTCCTGCGTAGCGAAAGCGACCGCCGCGAGCGATCGGGCTCGGCGGCGGTGTCGGGTACGGCCTGGGCGGGTGGTCAGAACTTGAAGGTATGGGTGAGCGACACGGTGCGGCCGCGTCCGGCCCAGTAGTTCTGGAAGCCGCCCGGCGGCTGCGACCAGCTCAGGATGTATTGCTTGTCGAACAGGTTCTCGATGCCGAGCGAGAACTTGCCGTAACGCTCGGTTTCGAAGTTCATGCCCAGGTCGAACAAGGTGTAGCCGTGGGTGCTTTCCTTGAAGCTGAAACGCTGGCCGTCGAAGGCGCGCACGTCGCTGCCCGACAGGTTGCGCGAGAACAGCGTGGTCGCGCCCAGGCTCATGTCGGCGTGCGGCAGAAAGTTCCAGGTCAGGGTCCAGGCGAACTTGTCGGGGTTGATGTCGAGCACGCCCATCGGCTTGTTGGTGGCGCCGGCGGGATAGCGTCCGGCCGCGTCGGCGGCCCAGAACGAGGTCTTGCCGGCGGTGTGCGAGTACACCGCGCTGAACCGCCAGTCCTCGTTGAAGCGCCAGTCGCCCGACAATTCGTAGCCCTTGATCCGCACCGGCGCGCGCAGCAGGACGAAGTCGTTGGTGGCCGGGTCGATCGCCAGCGATTGGCCGTAGTCGGACTTGGAGTCGTAATGCGAAGCGCTCAGCGCGCCGCGCTCGCCGCGCCAGTTGAAGCCGAACTCGGTGTTCTTGACCACGATCGCGTTGAGGTCGAGCAGATCGCCCACGCCGATGCGCGGATCGTTCGGGCAGCCGTCGGGCTGGGTGTCGCCCGGATCGTTGGAGCACTGGATGTTGCGCAGCGGGATGCCGACGTTGGCCAGGGTGAAGCCTTCGCCGTAGGAACCGAACACCGACCAGGCGTCGTTGATGCGCCACACCGCGCCGAGGTTCTTCAAGGTTTCCTGGTATTCGAGCGTGCCGCCGTCGACGTGGCGGCGATCGCGGTACCAGGTGGTGGTGTAGCTGTCGACGTGCAGTTCGCCGTCTTCGCGGCGCAGGCCGCCCGACAGCGTGACCGGGCCGATGTCCCACGACAGCTGCGCCCACGGCGCCTTGCTGCTGTATTCCATCGGCGGCACCCACAGCCGGTTGGTCAGCGCCAGGCGTTGCTGCGCGGTATCCTTGACCAGGTCCAGGCCGACCCGCAGTTCCAGGCCGCTGACCGAGAACAGCGACGGCCGCGCCCACGAGGTGCGCAGGCCCTTCTTGTTGGTGACGATTTCGGACTGGTCGTAGATCGTGTCCATCGGCGCGATCAACGGGTCCTGCTTGTCGATCGTGTTTTCCGGCAGGTAGCGCATTTCCTGATCGGCCTTGTAGGCGTTGACGGTCAGGGTGCCGCCGAAGAAATCCGAATGGATGTAGCTGAGCTGGTATTGCTTGAAGTCGTTGATCGCGGCCTTGGAGCCGAAGATCGAGCCGCGCTCGGAGGTGTTGGTGCGGGTTTCGCCGCACAGCGCGGCTTCGTCCGGGCGGCAGCCCAGCACCTGCACGTAGTTGGCCTTGCCTTCGATGCTGAAGTGGCTGACCGAGCCTTCGATGCGCTGCACGCCGTCTTCGCCGAAGTTGTAGCCGGCCTTGATGAACAGGTTGCGCGCTTCGGTATCGGACAACGAGCCGCTGGTGTTCATGCCGATGCGGCGGCCGTTGCCGTCGTAGGTGATGCCGCGGTCGAGGAACGAGGCGGCGGTGATCATGTCGAAGTTGCCGGCCTTGCGCGCGAAGGTCGCGCCGAGCTTCCAGCCGGCGCTGTCGTCCTTGAACTGGGTGGTGTAGCGCGAGGTGATGGTGAACTCGTTGCCTTCCTTGGTCGGCGCCGCGGACAGGTAGTTGATGATGCCGCCGGCCGCGCCGATGCCTTCGGAGGCCGACGGGCCGTTGATGACTTCGATCCGGCCGACGACGCCCATGTCGGTGAAGGTGCCGTTGCGGGTGCCTTCGCGCAGCGGCGAGCCCTGCGGCACGCCGTCGAACAGGCGCAGGGCGACGCGGCCGCGCAGGTTTTCGCCGGTGTTGCTCATCGCCTGCGAGGACTCGGCGTAGCCGGGCACGGTGCGCGCGAGCACCGCGGTGGCGTCCTCGGTCAGCACCAGGCTGCGGGCGAGTTCGGCCTTGGACACCAGGGTGATCGCGCCGGGAATCTTGTCGACCGCCTTGGGGCTGCGGGTGCCGGTGACGACGACGTTGTCGAGGTCGACGGCGGCTTTGTCGCTGGCGGGCGTGGCGGCGGGGTCGGTGTCTTGCGCGTAGCTGGTGCCCGCGAAGGTGGAGAGCAGCAGGACGCTGCTGATCGCGGCGGTAAGTGGCTTGAGCATGTCGGTCTCGTTGAGTGCCGGTGATCGAGCCTGCGCGTGAGGGGGACGCGTGCCCGTGGTGGCGTGCAAAGAACGGCGGCGCTGTCGCTGCTCGCGACCTCTCCCTGTCGCGCCGATGTCTTTGCAGGTTCGAGGCGAGCCTATGCGCTCGCTGTCACAGTTGGAACCGACGCGGAGTATGTTCACAGACTAGGTTTTGTTGTCTTAAGCGCTGCGGGTCGATAGCAAAAGTTTTGTCGCATTGCAGCATCGGTCCGCGCGATGCACGACGTCGCGGTAAAAACGGCAAGACCGCCGCGGGCGTCCTGCCGACGGCGGTCTTTGGGGAGGTCCGAGGATTGATCGACAGCGGGCGAAACAAGGCGGTGCGAGCGCATCGACCGTCGTGTTCGCGAGCAGCCTAACCGCCGTATCGGCGTGTTGGAACCCGAAAATGCGCGAGTACGACCAAGGTTCTAGTTGCATGTGCGCAACGTCATCCCTCGGTGTGACCACGCTGCGCCGATGCTTGCGCGTGAGTCAATCGGCAAGGTGGCATGGCGTCACCAGCGATGCTCAACCCAGGTCTCAACGTGCTTGCGAGGTCATCGCCTTGCGGCTTTCGCGCAGGAACGCGGTGACCAGGCGCACGCGCACGCTGGAGCGCGACCAGACGATGCCGATGCAGCGTTTGGCGGTCGAATCGGTCAGCGGGATGCGCGCCAGTTGCAGGCCTTCGGGCCACGGCGGCGCCCAGTCGGGCACCAGCGACACGCCCAGGCCGCGATCGACCATCACCGCGATCGCGTTGAGCGCATTCAGTTCGAAGCGCTCGCGCGGCACGATGTTGGCCGCGCGCAGGTATTCGTCGGCCTGGCGGCCGCCCCAGTGGTGGCGGTCGTAGCGGATCAGCGGCTGGGTCGACAGCAGTTCGCGCGGATCGCGCCCGGCCATGCTGCGCGGCGCGAGCACGATCAGCGGCTCTTCGCGCAGCAGCTGCCACTCGCAGGTCTTGGGCAGCGGGAACGGCGCCTGCAGCACCACCGCGGCATCGATGTCGCCCTTTTCGACTGAATGGTACAGATCGGCCGAATAGCCGGGCTGGATGAACACGTTGATGCCCGGAAACGATTCGACCATGCGCGCGAGCACGTCCGGCAGCATCCCGGCCAGCGCGGTCGGGCAGGCGCCTAGGCGCAGCTCGCCGGAGATTTCGCTGTCGTTGGCGACGCTGCGCAGGTCGGCGACGTTGCGCAGCAGTTCGCGTGTGCGCGGCAGGATCCGCGCGCCTTCCTCGGTGACGCTGACGGTGCGGCCCACGCGCGCGATCAGCGGCGCGCCGATCTCGCGTTCGAGCGTGCGGATCTGCTGCGCGACCGCGGCCGGGGTGATGTTGAGCACGCGCGCGGCGGCGGCCATCGAGCCCTGATCGACCACGGTCACGAAGGTATTGAGGAACTGGGTTTCCACGGGGCACCAGTGGGGGAACGGGAATCGGGAATCGAGAGTCGGGAATCGGTAAAGCACTTACGCTGGCGGTTGATGACTCGCCAGCTACGTTGGTTCAACTCAATACATCAACCCTGGCCGCAGTGCCAGCCGCGCTGGCCTTTGATCTTCCGATTCCCTATTCCCGATTCACTATTCCCGGCTCCACGCAATACCAGCCGCGCTGGCTTTTGATCTTCCGATTCCCTACTCCCGATTCCCGATTCCCGTCTCCACGCAGTGCCAGCCGCGCCGGCCTTTGATCTTCCGATTCCCTACTCCCGATTCCCCATTCCCGGCTCCACGCAGTGCCAGCCGCGCCGGCTTTTGATCTTCCGATTCCCTACTCCCGATTCCCGATTCCCGTCTCCACCGCCCGATCGCGAAAAATCGTCAACCCGTTCAACGACTGCCGCGGCGCCGGGAAGAACAGGCTGGCGACATAGCCGATCACGATGCACAGCAGGATCGAGATCGCCAGGTAGTAGTACGGATGGACCATCTGCAAGGTCCAGATGCCCAGGGTCAGCGCGATGCTCGCGGCGATGCCGATCGCCACGCCCTGCCAGTTGGCGCGGCGGGTGAACATGCCCAGCGTGTAGGCGCCGGCGAAGCCGCCGCCGAGCAGGCCGGCCAGTTCGATCGACAGGTCGAACAACGAGTGGATGTCGAACTTCGACAGCAGCAGCGCGGTGCCGATGCCGATCAGGCCGACCACCACGGTCATGACCTCGGCGAAGAACACGCTCTGCTTTGGCGTGCGGTTCTTCGCCAGCTTGTCGTAGAAGTCCACCGAAATCAGCGTCGCCACCGAATTCATGATCCCCGACAACGTGGCCATCGCCGCGGCGAAGATGCCGGCGATGATCAGCCCGGTCACGCCTACGGGGAGTTCGGCGGCGATGAACATCGGGAAGGTCGCATCGATCGGCAGCAGCGGGTTCATCCGCTCCGGGTTGTTCTTGTAGTAGACGAACAGCGAGGTGCCGATGGTGTAGAAGATGATCCCGCCGGGGATGGTGATCGCGGCGAAGGCCCAGATCGAACGCCCGGCTTCCTTGTCGGACTTGGTCGACAAGGTGCGCTGCATCAGCACCTGGTCCTTGGGGAAGGTCAGCACCACTTCGAACACCACCAGGAACAAGAAGCCCCAGACCGTGGCCTTGGTCATGTCGAAGCTGAAGTCGAAGGTGTGCATCTTGTCGAGCGACATCGCGGTGGACCAGTACTGGTCGAAGCCGCCGGGCAGGTGCCAGATCATGAAGCCGATCGCGAACAGCGCGCCGCCCATCTTGACGATGACCTGGACGAAGTCGGTCCAGATCACCGCCTTCATCCCGCCCATCGCGGTGTAGACGATGGTGAAGCCGCCCATCAGGATCACGCTCCAGAACACGCTGATGCCGGTGATGGTGGCGATGCCGAGCGCGGGCAGGAACAAGATCACGCTCATGCGGCTGCCGATCTGGACCACGATGCAAAGCGCGCTGGCGAGCATGCGGATCGCCGGATGGAAGCGCGTTTCCAGGTACGAGAACACCGACATCAGGTCGAGCCGGCGCAGCAGCGGCACGATCCACACCGCCACGAACATCAGCCCGAGCACGCCGATGACGTTGTTGGCCAGGTACTGCCAGTTGGTTTCGAACGCCTTGGCCGGAATGGCGATGAAGCTGATCGAGCTGGTGTTGGCCGCGTACAGGCTCACGCCCGCGGCCCAGAACGGGATGCTGCGGCCGCCGACGAAGAAGCTGCTGGTCGAGCCGCGCTTCTCGCGTAGGTAGAAGAACAGGCCGATGCCGATCATGCCGCCCAGGTAGACCACGATCACCACCCAGTCCAGCCAGTGCAGGCCGAGCTTGCGCGCCTGCACCTGGGCGGTGGCGAATTCGACGCGCTGGCCGTCGGCGGACGCGCGCGCCCACATCAGACCATCGGGCCAGCTCGCGGTGGCGGTTGCGCCGGCGGCGACCTGCGCGCCGGGCAAGGTCGCCCAGGAGCCGGTGATGGTCTGGTAGATCATCAGTTTCGCCGCGGCCTGGGCGTTGGCCGGGTCGATGATCGGGTACAGCACGTGGGCCTGGCCGGTCGCGCGGCCGGCGCCGGGCAGGACCTGACCGGGGACGCGGCTGACTTCGCTCCACTGGTTTTCCGGCGACCGGCGCAGCATGCGGTCGGCGCCGCCGTGCGGATCGGCGACGATCACGAACAACGCGCGGGTCTGCGCGACCAGCGAGCGCGGCGCGGCGGCGCCGGGCCAGCCCGGCAGCGAGGTCCAGGCCGCGGCTTCGTCGGCGAGCGGCCGCTGCAGCAGGTGCGCGCTGCCGTCGGCGGCGAGGCCGGCAACAAACAGGCTGTCGCCCGACAGGGTCGCGCGCAACGACGACAGCGCGATCGGCAATGGCGGCAGCGGTTTCAGGTCGAGGCGGGCGTCGCTGGGAGTCAGGCGGGCGATGACCGGCGCGGTTGCGGGTGCGCTGGACGGTTCGGTTTTGGAAGCGGCGGCTTCGGAAGGCACCGCTTCGGAAGGAGCCGATTCAGAAGTAGCGGCGTTCGCCTGCGCATCGGCGGGCAACAGGTAGGCGCGGGTTCCGTCTCCGATCACCGCGCCGGCCCGCGCCGCGCCGGTCCATTGCAACGGCAGCCAGTGCTTGCGCTCGGCGTCCAGGCGCCAGGCCTGATCGCGGGTCAACGCAACCGTGCGCCCGTCGACGGTCGCCATGCCGACCAGCGGCGCGGACGTGTCCAGCGCCGGCAAGGTGCCGGCGAGCAGCGGCGTCAACGGTTCGGCCTGCAGCGGCGCGGCCAGGGCCAGGCCCGCGCACAAGCCCAGCGCCACCGCTTTGGCGCGCACGCCGCGACAAACAAGCGCGAACGCCGAGGAAAATTGCGACATCGAATTACGCCCCATCATCGACGCGAACCGGAACGTCCGGCCCGCGGTATTGCCATGTCAGCCTCGATGCCGCGCGCCAATGCGCCGCTCACGTCCGCCGCGCCGAGGCCAGCAGCGCCTGCGCCCGCTTGAGGAACGGCAGGTCGATCATGCGCCCGTCGACCACGAACACGCCGCGGCCGCCGTCGGGCGCGGCCTGCGCGGCGTCGACGATGCGCCGCGCCGCGTCCAGCTCGGCCGGGGTCGCGGCGAAGGCGCTGTTGGCCAGCGCGACCTGACGCGGATGCAGGCAGGTCTTGCCGAGAAAACCGAGCCGGCGCGCGGCCCGCGCCTCGGCCACGTAACCGGCTTCGTCGTGCAGGTCGGCGTAGGCGCTGTCGAGCGCGAACACGTCGGCGGCGGCCGCGGCCATGCGCACGGCGAACATCGCCGAGTGGACGTTGGCCAAGTCGTAGCGCTCGATGCCCGCGCCTTCGAACAGATCGGCCAGGCCGAGCTGCAACCCGGCCACGCGCGGATGCGCGGCGGCGATGTCGGCCGCATGCAGCAGCGCGCGCGGGGTTTCGATATTGACCAGCAGCCGGATCGGCCGGCTCGCGCCGTTGAGCGCTTCGGCGCGCTCGATCGCGGCGATGGCCTCGCGCAGCGCATCGGCCGATTCGATCTTGGGCAGGTTGATCAGGGCCACGCCGTCGCGCGCGACCGCGGCCAGGTCGGCGGCGAAATGCGCCGAGTCCGGATCGTTGACCCGCACGATGATGACTTTGCGCGATGCGGCGACCGCCTCGGAGCCGACGAAGGCGGCGACCGCGATGCGCGCGGCGGCCTTGCGCTCCTCGGCCACGGCGTCTTCCAGGTCCAGCGACAGCGCGTCGGCGTCGCCGGCCAGGGCCTTGTCGAACAGCTCCGGCCGTACCCCGGGCACGAACAGCTTGCTACGCATACGGCCACCGCGGCGGATCGAGATCACTCATGGCCCCGGAGTGTGCGTCAAGCAAACAGTGGCAATCGCACAGGGGTCGCATGTTCAAACGATAGGTTTTGTATTGAGTGGGGCTGGGAATCGGGAATGGGGAATCGGAAGGGCGGGGGCGCGGCGATTGGGAGGGTGCGCAGTTTCCTTGGGAGGTGGTTTTAGCCCCTACACCCGAAGTCGCACGGCCACATCCGCCGGCGGCAGTGTTCGAATCGCGGATCACCACGGCCGATTCTCGATTCCCAATTCCCGATTCCCGGTCCCCAAACAACCGATAATGTCGCCCTGTCCGCCAGGCCCGCCCCCCGCGCGCGCCGCTTACCGAGTCGCCGATGACGTCCAGCTCCCGCTTCCCCGACTATCCCTTCCAGCCGCAGCGTTTCGAGGTCCGCCCGGGCATCGGCATGAGCTATCTCGACGAGGGCCCGCGCGACGGCGAAGTCGTGGTGATGCTGCACGGTAACCCGTCGTGGAGCTTTTACTGGCGCAAGCTGGTCGCCGGGCTCAGCGATCGCTACCGCTGCATCGTCCCCGACCACGTCGGCATGGGCCTGTCCGACAAGCCCGACGACGCCGGCTACGAGTACACCCTGCAATCGCGCGTCGACGACGTGGAAACCTTGTTGCGCCACCTGGGCATCAGCGGCCCGATGACCCTGGCCGTCCACGACTGGGGCGGCGGCATCGGCTTTGGCTGGGGGCTCACCCATTCCGATCAGATCAAGCGGCTGGTGATCACCAACACCGGCGCGTTCCCGCTGCCGGCGGCCAAGCCGCTGCCCAAGCGCCTGCGCCTGGGCCGCGATTCGTCGATCGGCACCGGCCTGATCCGCGGCTTCAACGCCTTCGCCGGCGGCGCCTCGCGCCTGGGCGTGGTCAAGCCGATGCCGGCCGAGGTGCGCCGCGCCTATGTCGCGCCGTACGACAGCTGGGCCAACCGCATCGCCACCTCGCGCTTCGTCCAGGACATTCCGCTGGGCGAGGGCGACAAGGCCTGGTCGCTGGTGCAGGCGATGGGCCGCAAGCTGCCCGAATACGCCGACCGACCGGCGTTCATCGGCTGGGGCCTGGCCGATTTCGTGTTCGACCATCATTTCCTCAAGGGCTTCACCGACGCGCTGCCGCAGGCGCAGGTGCATGCGTTCAAGGACGCCGGGCATTACGTGCTGGAAGACAAGGCCGAGCTGCTCGTGCCGGAGATCCGCGCCTTCCTCGATCGCCACCCGCTGAGCTGAGGCCCGCATGGACGCCGACGTATCCGTTTCGACCGAACCCGCAGCGCCTGAGATCGCGATCTGCAACATCGCCTCGGCCTTGCCGCGGCTGGCCGCGCAATCGCCGCAGCGCGTGGCGATGCGCTGCCCCGGCACGCGTCGCGCCGACGGCCTGGCCCGTTACGACGTCGAGCTGACCTACGGCGAACTCGACCGCCGCAGCGACGCGATCGCCGCCGGCCTGGCGAAGCGCGGGATCGTGCGCGGCACCCGCGCGGCGATCATGGTGCGGCCGTCGCCGGAGTTCTTCCTGCTGATGTTCGCCCTGTTCAAGGCCGGTGCGGTGCCGGTGCTGATCGACCCGGGCATCGACAAGCGCGCGCTGCGCCAATGCCTGGACGAGGCCGCGCCGGAAGCCTTCATCGGCATTCCGCTGGCGCACGTCGCCCGGGTGGTGCTGGGCTGGGCGAAGTCGGCGCGCATCCGCATCACCACCGGCCAGCGCGCGTTCCTGGCCGACGACACGCTCGAACGGGTCGAGCGCGCCGGCGCCGGCGTGGGTTCGCAACTGGCCGACACCCGGCCCGACGAAGTCGCCGCGATCGTGTTCACCAGCGGCTCGACCGGCGTGCCCAAGGGCGTGGTGTTCCGCCATCGCCACTTCGTCGCCCAGATCGAGATGATGGGCGAGGCCTTCGGCATCGTGCCCGGCGGCGTCGACCTGCCGACGTTCCCGCCGTTCGCCCTGTTCGACCCGGCGCTGGGCCTGACCTCGATCATTCCCGACATGGACCCGACCCGGCCGGCGCAGGCCGATCCGGTCAAGCTGCTCGATTCGATCAGCCGCTTCGGTTGCGATCAGCTGTTCGGCTCGCCGGCGCTGATGGCGGTGCTCGCGCGGCACGGCCAGCCGATGCCGACGATCAAGCGGGTCACCTCGGCCGGCGCGCCGGTGCCGCCGGACACGGTCGCGCGCCTGCGCGAACTGCTGCCCGACGACGCCCAGTTCTGGACCCCGTACGGCGCCACCGAATGCCTGCCGGTGGCGGTGATCGAAGGCCGCGAACTGCAATCCACCCGCGCCGCCACCGAGGCCGGCGCCGGCACCTGCGTCGGCCGCGCGGTGGCGCGCAACGACGTGCGCATCATCCGCATCGACGATGCGCCGATCGAGCGCTGGTCGGACGATTTGATCGTCGAGGCCGGCGTGGTCGGCGAAATCACCGTCGCCGGGCCGACCGCCACCGACAGTTATTTCAATCGCGACGCGATGACCAAGCTGGCGAAGATTCGCGAAAGCATCGACGGCGCCGAGCGCATCGTCCATCGCATGGGCGATGTGGGGTATCTCGACGAACAGGGCCGGCTGTGGTTCTGCGGACGCAAGAGCCACCGGGTCGAGACCGCGAACGGCCCGCTGTACACCGAGCAGGTCGAACCGGTGTTCAACACCCATCCCAAGGTGCGCCGCACCGCGCTGGTCGGCACCGGCACGAAAGGCGCGCAGGTGCCGCTGCTGTGGGTGGAACTGCACAAGCCGCGCATCGGCAACACCGAGCGCGAGCGCATCGTCGAGGAATTGCGCGCGATCGGCGCGGCGCATGCGCATACCGCCGGCATCGAGCGGTTCCGTTTCCATCCGGGGTTCCCGGTCGATATTCGCCATAACGCGAAGATCGGCCGCGAAAAACTCACGTTGCAGGCCCAGGCCACCGAAAGCCGGTAAGCCCTTGTAGGAGCGGCGCGAGCCGCGACCGCGAAACCGCACATACGTCGCAACTGCGATGTCGCGGTCGCGGCTTGCGCCGCTCCTACAATGGGAGCCTGGTGGTTTTGCATCGATCTGGTTTTGGGCGACTTCGCGTGATCACTTTTATCTCTATGACTTCGGGACTGATGCTATGAAGATTTTGGTCACCGGCGGCGGCGGATTTCTCGGCCAGGCGCTGTGCCGCGGCCTGGTCGCGCGCGGCCATGACGTCGTCAGCTTCAACCGCGGCCATTACCCCGCGCTCGATGCGCTCGGCGTGACCCAGGTGCAAGGCGACCTCGCCGATCGCGCCGCGGTGATCGCCGCCGCGCAAGGCTGCGAGGCGATCTTCCACAACGCCGCCAAGGCCGGCGCCTGGGGCAGCTACGACAGCTACCACCAGGCCAACGTGGTCGGCACCGACAACGTCCTCGCGGCCTGCCGCGAACACCGGATCGGCAAACTCGTCTACACCTCCACGCCCAGCGTGACCCACCGCGCGACCCATCCGGTCGAAGGCGGCACCGCCGACACCGTGCCCTACGGCGAAGGCTTCAAGGCCGCGTACGCGACCACCAAGACCATCGCCGAAAAAGCCGTGCTCGCCGCCAACGACGCGCAACTCGCCACCGTCGCGCTGCGTCCGCGCCTGATCTGGGGCGTGGGCGACAATCAACTGCTGCCGCGCCTGGTCCAGCGCGCCAACGCCGGCCGCCTGCGCTTCGTCGGCGACGGCAACAACCGCATCGACACGACCTACATCGACAACGCCGCGCAGGCGCACTTCGATGCGTTCGATCATCTCGCTCCGGGCGCTGCCTGCGCCGGCCGCGCCTACTTCATCAGCAACGGCGAGCCCAAGACCTTGCGCGAAACCCTCAACGGCCTGCTCGGCGCGGTCGGCGCGCCGCAGGTCGACAAGACCTTGCCGTTCGGCGCCGCCTACGCGATCGGCGCGGTGTGCGAGGCGTTGTGGCATGTGCTGCCGCTCAAGGGCGAGCCGCCGATGACGCGGTTTCTCGCCGAGCAATTGTCGACCACGCACTGGTACGACATGGCGCCGGCGACGCGCGACTTCGGTTACGTGCCGAAGGTCAGTTTTCACGAAGGACTCACCCGGCTGAAGGCCGCCTGCACGCAAGCGCCCATCGTCACCGGCTGACAACCTTCGCTGGCACAGGATCGAACCGTGCCATCGGGAACCTGTCCCGATGGTGGCTTTCTCTCATGCCAGGAGGTTCCCCCATGCTTCACTATGCCGCCGTCTTCTTCGTCATCGCGATCATCGCCGCGGTCCTGGGCTTCACCGGCATCGCCGGCGCCGCCAGCAACATCGCCTGGATCTTGTTCGTCGTGTTCGTGATCCTGGCGATCATCTCGCTGTTCCGCGGCCGCAAGGTCGCCTGACCCCGGTCAGACACCGACAACGCTCGACCGTTCCGCCGCCGGCCCGCGCATTGCGCGGGCCGGCGTGCATCGGGCGCCGGCGCTGCCGCCCGGATCGATGCATGGATGCAGCGGAGCACAGGGCTACAATGGCGCCATGACCGCCCCAGATCCCTCGTTCCTGTCTTCGCTCAAGCCACTGGCCGGACGCGCGCTGGAAGCCGCGCTCAACCGCGCGCTGGCGCTCGATCCCGACACCCGCGACAGCCTGCGCACGCTCGACGGCCGCAGCGTCGCCCTGCACCTGGCCTCGCCGCCGCTGGCGCTGCGCATCCTGGTGGCCGGCGAGCGGCTCGAAGTCGGGCCGGTGCGCGACAGCGACGAACCCGATCTGTCGGTGCGCAGCACCCTCGGCGCGATCTTCTCGCAACTGCCCAACCTGCTCGGCGCCGCGCGCAACGAGCAGGCCGCGCCGGTCGGCAAGTTGCGCATCGAAGGCGACGCGGACCTGGCCCGCCGCCTGCAGCGCCTGGCCGAGCGTTTCGATCCGGATTGGCAGCAACCGTTCACCACCGTGTTCGGCGAGGTGGCCGGCGTGCAGATCGCGCACGCGGTGGCCGGCACCCTGCGCCATGCCCGCGACGCCGCCGGCGCGCTGGCCAGCAATGTCGCCGAGTACGTCACCGAGGAATCGCGCGACGTGGTCCCGCGCGACGAACTCAATGCCTTCCACGACGATGTCGATGTGCTGCGCGACGATGTCGAACGCGCCGCCGCGCACGTGGCGCGCCTGCGCGATCGCGCGAGGCGCGGCGCATGAGCCTCGCGGCGCTTCAATCATCGAGGCTTCCCCCTTCGATGGCCCGAGGTCTTTTGTGGGAGGGCCTTCAGGCCCGACGCTTTTCGGCCAGCGGTGGTGACGTTTCGATGCGATCTGAATCAAGAGCGTCGGGGCCGAAGCCCCTCCCACCAAAGACCTCGCAGTGGTGCAGCGATTGCGGGGACGGCGCATGAGGTCCGCCATCCGCGCCTGGCGCATCGGCCGCGTGCTGCTGCGCTACCGGCTCGACGATCTGCTCGACGGCACTCCGGTCGAGCGCTGGCTCAAGCTCGCGCGACCGTTCGTGCCGCGCGCCTCGGCCGAGATCGCCGCGATGTCGCGCGGCGCGCGCCTGCGCCTGGTGCTGCAGGAACTCGGGCCGATCTTCGTCAAGTTCGGGCAGATCCTGTCGACCCGCCGCGACCTGGTGCCGCCGGACATCGCGATCGAGCTGGCCCTGCTGCAAGACCGGGTCGCGCCGTTCGATGGCGAAACCGCGCGCCGCATCGTCGAGGGCACGCTCGAGCGCAGCATCGAGGACGCGTTCGAATCGTTCGATATCGAGCCGCTGGCCTCGGCCTCGATCGCGCAGGTGCATGCCGCGCGGCTGGCGCCGGAAAACGGCAAGCCGGCGCGCGAGGTGGTGGTCAAGGTGCTGCGTCCGGACATCGAGGGCAAGATCGCCGGCGATATCGCGCTGTTGAACGCCCTGGCCGCGCTGGTCGACCGCGCCCATCCCAGCGCCGACAAGATCCGCCCGCGCGCGATCGTCGCCGAAATCGAAAGCACGCTGGCCGCCGAACTGGACCTGCAGCGCGAAGGCGCCAACGCCAGCGTGCTGCGCCGGTTCTGGGCCGACAGCGACGACATGTACGTGCCCGAGGTGATCTGGTCGCATACCAGCGAACGCGCGCTGACCCTGGAGCGCGTCTACGGCATTCCCTCCGACGACATCGCCGCATTGGATGCCGCCGGCATCGACCGCAGCGCGCTCGCGGCCAAGGGCGTGCGGGTGTTCTACACCCAGGTGTTCCGCGACAACTTCTTCCACGCCGATGCGCACGCCGGCAACATCTGGGTCGACAGCGATCCCTCGCGGCGGCGCAATCCGCGCTTCATCGCGCTCGACTTCGGCATCATGGGCCAGTTGTCGGACGAGGATCAGTACTACCTCGCCGAAAACTTCATGGCGATCTTCAACCGCGACTACCGCCGCATCGCCGAGCTGCACGTGCAGGCCGGCTGGATTCCCGCGCACATCCGCATCGACGAACTCGAAGCGGCCACGCGCGCGGTGTGCGAGCCGTATTTCACCCGGCCGCTGAGCGAGATCTCTTTGGCCGAGGTGCTGGTCAAGCTGTTCCGCACCGCGCAGCGTTACGAGCTGACCTTGCAGCCGCAGCTGATCCTGCTGCAGAAAACCCTGCTCAACATCGAAGGCGTGGGCCGCCTGCTCGATCCCAAGCTCGACATCTGGGCGGTGGCGCGGCCGGTGTTGCAACGCATCTTGCTCGAGCGCTACAGCCCGCAGCGGCTGGCGACCGAGTTCCGCAAGCGCCTGCCCGAATTCGTGACCCGCGCGCCGGAGATGCCGCGATTGCTGCACGCGTGGCTGAGCCAGCAGGTCTCGGGCCAGCACGAACTGAAGATGCGTTCGGCCGACATCACCGACCTCAACCGCAGCATCGGCGACGCGGTGCGCCGCACCGTCGCGGCGATTCTCGGCACCGGCCTGCTGATCGTGGCGGCGGTGCTGTTCGGACTGGAGGCCGGTGGACCGCGCCTGTGGTCGATTCCTGCATCGTCGTGGATCGCCGGGCTGGGCGGCTTGTGGGCGTTGCTGGCGGCGTGGCCGCGGCGCAAGCGCGGCTCGCCTTGAACCACGCCGGCGGTCCGGCCGGCCTGCGAAACCAAGCTCTCACGACGATCCCCTCTTTTGTGGAGGGGCGGGAGGGTTTTGCTCGTGGCGCTTGCCGGTGCGGCTCCGCCCGACCTGCCCGGGCAACCGCCTGGCCATGGCGCCGCCACGGGCCAGCCTGAACGATCGCAATCGGCCGATTGCGGCGGGCGGCGGAACCGAAAGGAGTGCGAAAGGAAGCCCGCATAGGCTGCGCTCATCGCCACTGCCGACGATCCGCGCATGAACCCTGGCTGGAACATCCTGTGCGACTTCGACGGCACCATCGCCCTCGACGATGTAACCGACACCTTGCTGGAACGTTTCGCGCGTCCCGGCTGGGAGCTGATCGAGGCGGCCTGGAAAGCCGGGCGGATCGGTTCGCGCGAATGCATGAGCGGCCAGATCGCCTTGATCGACGCCGACCGCGACGAAGTCGATGCAGTGCTCGACGGCCTGCGCATCGATCCGGGCTTTCACGATTTCGTCCGCGCCTCGCAGCGTGCCGGGATCGGCATGAGCGTGGTCAGCGACGGACTCGACTACGCGATCCACCGCATTCTCGGCCGGCATGGGCTCGACGGTCTGCCGGTGATCGCCAATCGCCTGCTGCAGACCGCGCCGCGCGAGTGGCGGATCGAATTTCCGCACGCCGGCACGCAATGCCGCAGCGGCACCTGCAAATGCTCGTGCGCGCGCCGCGAAACCGCGGCGCGCAAGCGCGTGCTGCTGATCGGCGACGGCCAGTCCGATTTCTGCGTGGCCACCGAGGCCGACTTCGTATTCGCCAAGGGCAAGCTGATCGAGCATTGCCGGCAAAACCATATCCCGCACGCGCCGATCGGCGGTTTTCTCGAGGCGCTGGCGTTGCTGCCGTCGCTGCTCGATGGGCTGTTCGAAGCGCAGACGCAGCGGGCCGAACGACTTCTCAACACACGAGTCCGTACTCCATGAACGACGCCTCATTGTTGGCCGAACAAGCCCCGGACAGCTCCCACGCAGCGGGCCCGATTGCTTCTCAACACTCCAGTCCGCACCCCATGAGCGACGCCTCACTGTTGGCCGACGAGGCCCGGTATTGCTCTTTCGGCGACACCGTTCACTACAGCGATCCGCCGAAAATCTTCACCCGCTGCGATGGCAGCTACCTCTACGACGCGGCCGGCACCGAGTTCCTCGATCTGCAGATGTGGTATTCGGCGGTCAATTTCGGCTACTCGAACCCGCGTCTGAACAATGTGCTCAAGCAGCAGATCGATACCCTGCCGCAGGTCGCCAGCCAGTACCTGCATCCGGGCAAGATCGAACTGGCAAAGATCGTCGCCCAGGACGCCGAGAAGAAGTGGGGCCGCAAGGGGCGTGTGCATTTCAACGTCGGCGGTTCGCAGTCGGTCGAGGATTCGCTCAAGATCGTGCGCAACGCCAGCGGCGGCAAGAGCCTGATGTTCGCCTTCGAAGGCGGCTATCACGGCCGCACCCTCGGCGCGTCGGCGATTACCTCCTCGTATCGCTATCGCCGTCGCTACGGTCATTTCGACCGCGCGCAGTTCGTCGAATTCCCGTACCACTTCCGTGGCCCCAAGGGCATGTCGAAGGAAGAGTACGGCGAGCATTGCGTGGCGAAGTTCGAGCGCCTGTTCGAGACCGAGTACAACGGCGTGTGGGACCCGAAGGTCGGCCAGTGCGAGTACGCGGCGTTCTACATCGAGCCGATCCAGGGCACCGGCGGCTACGTGATTCCGCCGCCGAATTTCTTCGTCGGGCTCAAGCGCGTGCTGGACAAGTACGGAATCCTGCTGGTCGTCGACGAAATCCAGATGGGCTTCTTCCGCACCGGCAAGCTGTGGTCGATCGAGCATTTCGGCGTGCAGCCGGACGTGCTGGTGTTCGGCAAGGCGCTGACCAACGGCCTCAATCCGCTTGCCGGCATCTGGGCGCGCGAGGAGCTGATCAACCCCACCATCTTCCCGCCGGGCTCAACCCATTCGACCTTCGCCTCCAATCCGCTCGGCACCGCGGTCGGACTGGAGACGATGAAGATGCTGGCCGAGACCGACTACGAAAGCATGGTCATGGCCAGCGGCGCGCACTTCCTCGCCGGCCTGAAGGACCTGCAGCGCCGGCATCCGGAAATCGGCGACGTCGACGGCCTCGGCCTGGCGCTGCGCGCGGAAATCTGCGAAGCCGACGGCTTCACCCCGAACAAGAAGCTGCTCGACCGCATGGCCGACATCGGCCTGGCCGGCGAGCTCGATCACAACGGCAAGAAGATGGGCCTGGTCCTCGACGTCGGCGGCTATTACAAGAACGTGATCACCCTGGCGCCGTCGTTGCACATCACCGGGCAGGAAATCGACCTGAGCCTGAGCCTGCTGGATCAGCTGCTGACCCGCGCCAAGAACTCGTTGTGAGCGCGGCCGACGATGGCGCCGAACCCGTGCTGCGTCATCGTCGTGCCGCGTCCGCGCGGTTTCGTCCCCGCCGCGGCGGGTTCTGAAATCGCCCGCGGCGGTCGCGGGCCACGCGTGCGCGCGGCACCGAGTGGTCGACGCCGCCGTTTCGCCTCGGGCGCGACGGCGGCGTTGGTATTGGCGGCAGCGCGGCGCGAGCGGGTTTCGGATCGAACAGATGCGAACGGCCGCCATGCCGCGGATGGCGCATCGTGCCGGACCGGCGGCGGCGTCGCTCGCGGCGAAAGCCGCGCCTTCGGCTCATTCCGCGCGACGGATCGCAAGCACCGCGTTGAGCCCACCGAACGCGAACGAGTTCGACAGCGCCGCATCGACGCGGCGCTCGCGTGCGATGTTCGGCACGTAGTCGAGATCGCATTGCGGGTCGGGATCGATGAAGTTGGCGGTCGGCGGCACCGCTTGCTCGTTCAGCGCGCCGATCGCGGCGATCAGTTCCAGCGCGCCGGCGGCGCCCAGCGCATGACCGTGCACGGCCTTGGTCGAGGACACCGCGATCGTATCGGCGTGGGCGCCGAACACTTCGCGAATCGCGCGGCTTTCGGTCGGATCGTTGAGCGGCGTGGCGGTGCCGTGGGCGTTGATGTAGCCGATCGATTCGGGCGCCAGCCGGGCGTCGGCGAGCGCGCGCCGGATCGCGTTGGCCGCGCCGGCCTGCGACGGCAGCACGATGTCGCTGGCGTCCGACGACATGCCGGCGCCGGCGAACTCGGCCAGGATCGTCGCCCCGCGTCGGCGCGCATGTTCGTATTCTTCCAGCACGAAGATCGCCGCGCCTTCGCCGAGCACCAGGCCGCGCCGTTGCAGGCAGAACGGCCGGCAGGTGTCTTCGGCGAGCACGCGCATCGCTTCCCAGGCCTTGGTCAGGCCCAGGGTGATGCAGGCTTCCGCGCCGCCGCTGAGGGCGACGTCGACGCTGCCGCCGCGGATCATCTGCAGGGCCTGGGCGAGCGCGTGATTGGACGAGGCGCAGGCGCTGACCACGGCGAAGGCCGGTCCGGTCACGCCGTACTCGATGCTCAGCTGGCAGGCCGGCGCGTTCGCCATCACCCGCACGATCGTGAACGGATGCACGCGGCCGTTCTCGCCATACAGGCGCCGGCTGGCTTCGGCGTTGCTGGTTTCGCCGCCGACCGCGGTACCGACGATGACCGCGGTGCGATCGCGCAGGCCGTCGGTTTCGAAATCCAGGCCCGATTGGCGCACCGCTTCGCGCGCGCTGACCAGGGCGAACTGCGAGACGCGGTCGAGCAACGCCAGGCGCTTGTCGTCGAAATGGGCGAGCGGATCGTAGCCGCGTACCTCGGCCGCGATCGGCGCGCGCAACACCTCGGCCGCGACGGCCTGGATCGGGCCAATGGCGCTGCGTCCGGCGAGCATCTCGCGCCAGCAGCTCGGCGCATCGTGGCCGAGGGCGCTGATCGCGCCCATGCCGGTAATCACCACACGTCGCATCGGGATCTCCACTGGGTTGGATCGCGCGGCTCGCTGCCGCGCGCGCGCTCAGGCGGCGCTGGGGGCGGAGGCTTTGGGCGTGGCGGCGGCATCGATGGCCTGGCGCACCGCGTTGAGCAGGCCCTGCACCGAACCGTTGTCGAAATCGGGATCGCGGTCGGGCAGGGTGACGCCGAAATGTTCTTCGATGTCGAAGATGATCTCGATCGCCTCGAGCGAATCGACGCCGAGGTCTTTCAAGGTGGATTCGGGGGTGATCGTGGCGATGTCGATGCCGCCCAGTCTGGCGACGATCTCGAACACCTGTTGTTCGACGGTCTGGGTCATCGTGACGCTCCTTCCGGTGGGGACGGGTCGGCGACGGCGGTCGCGGTCCCCATGCCGGGGCCCGGATCGCGCGCGGCGTACCTCGGGCCGAATCTAGCCGGTGAATCTTGCATATGCCTTTCGTGACCCGGCTTGAGCCGGACGCCCTGGTCCGGCACTTCCTCGCCCATCCGCCGCAGGGCTTCGCGGCCGGCACGAGCGTGGAGGCGATGCCGGCCTTCACCGCGCCGTTCGATCTGCTGACCACCGCCGAACCGGCCTTGCTGCGCCGGCTCGAACGCTGGCCGGGTTACCGGCACTGGCGCCGCTGGCTGCGCCTGCGCACGCGTTTCATCGGCGCGACCAACACCGAGTACCTGTGGCTGCCCGATGCCGATCCGGCGGCGCTGGCACGGCGTCTGCGCGAGGACGAGGGCGATGCGTGCGCGCTGTTGATCGTCAAGGACATACCGTCGCAAACACCGTTGCTGTCGGCGGCGGCGAATGCCTTGGCTCGCGATTTTCTCGGCGCCTGCGAGCGCGAGGGCTTCGTCGTGGTCGAAGGTCAGGCGCTGGCCTGGGTCGCGATCGACTTCGCCTCGAACGACGAGTATCTGGCGCGGCAGTCGCGCAGCCGCCGCCGCGATCTGCGCCGCAAGCTGCGCTCGCGCGCCGACCTGGATGTCGAGACGCTCGAGACCGGCGCCGACTTCGCCAGCGACGCGCTGATCGAAGCGTTCTACGCCTTGTACCTGGGCGTCTACGCCCAGAGCGAACTGCATTTCGATCTGCTCGGTCTGGATTACTTCCGCGCGGTGCTGCGCGACGGCGACAGCGGCGGCGTCGTCTTCGTCTACCGCCATCGCGGCGAGATGATCGGATGGAACCTGTGTTACGAATGCGACGGCCGCCTGATCGACAAATACATCGGCCTGGCCTATCCGCAATCGCGCGAGCACAATCTGTACACGGTGAGTTGGTTCGAGAACCTGGACTACGCGCGCCGCCGCGGCCTGGACGCTTATGTCGCCGGCTGGACCGATCCGCAGGCGAAGCGCGCGCTCGGGGCCCGTTTCAGTTTCACCCGGCATGCGGTGTACGCGCGCAGTCCGGCGCTGCGCGCGTTGTTGCGGCGGCTCGCGCCGCTTTTCGAATCCGATCGTTCGCTGTTGGCGGAGAACACGTCCGATGACGCCGATCATTGTTGACCTCGACGACTCGGTCGGCGCGTTGGCCGGCGCGAACCGGATCGATCTGCGCGCCTGGCACGACCGCCTGCGTTTCGCGTGCTCGCGGCGCGCGCTGCGCGAATTCGGCGAACTGCTCGATACCCGCCTGCCGCGCCGACACGGCACCGTCTTCCTGGGCAGCGGCGACTTCCATCACCTGAGCCTGCCGCTGATCGAACGCGCCGTGCGCGCGCGGCGGCGCGTGCAGGTGGTGGTATTCGACAACCATCCCGACAATATGCGCTTCCCGTTCGCGGTGCATTGCGGTTCCTGGGTCGCGCGCGTGGCAGCGTTGCCGCAGGTCGCCCGGGTGCATGTGGTCGGCATCACCTCCGCCGACATCGGCTGGGCCCACGCCTGGGAAAATCGGCTCGCGCCCTTGTACCGGCGGCGCCTTTGCTATTGGTCGACGGCGGTGTCGGTGGCGTGGGCCAGGCCGTTCGGGCTGGCGCCGTCGATCCGCAGTTTCGCTTCGGTCGACAGCCTGCTGGCGGCTTTTCTCGACGAGATGTCCAGCGGCGACGATCCGGTGTATCTGAGTATCGACAAGGACGTGCTGCGTGCGCAGGACGCGATGACCAACTGGGACCAGGGCCGGATGCGCGCCGATGCGATGCTGGCGGCGATCGCCGCGCTGCGCCCGCGCCTGATCGGCAGCGACGTCACCGGCGATATTTCGATCGCCGCGTATCCGCAGCGCTGGAAGCGGATGCTGGCCGCGGCCGACGGGCAGAGCCCGCCCGATCCGCGCACGCTGGGCGCCTGGCAGGCGCAGCAGCACGCCTTGAACGAACGCTTGCGAAGCGCGATCGCCGGCGCTTGACCGGCGGCGCCGAATGCCCGGCCGCCCGGGGTCGAACGATCGCCGCGCTCAGGCGCGCGCGTCACGGCAGCTTTCCTGGAGCACTTCGACGATGCGGGCGAAGGCGACATCGTCGAGCCATTGGCTGTTGCCGATGCTGAGCAGGCGCGCGGCGAAATCGCGTGCGTTGGGCACCTGCGCCGGTGCGACCACGCCGCGCAGGTAGTCGTAATCGGGCAGGGCGTGCGCGAACAGGCGCGAGACGCCGAGTCCGGCTCCCCATAGTTTCGCCAGCGCCGCGTCGCGCGCGGCCGGATCGGACAGCAGCAACAGCAGGGCCGGCCAGGTGCCGCGTTCGCCGGTGCGATCGGACAGGATCTCCACGCCTTCGATCGCGCGCATCTGCGAGCAACGCAGCAGCGCGCGCTTGCGCGCGGCGTCGAGAAATTCCGGCAGCCTGGCCGAGGCGCGCGCGCCGATCGCTTGCCGCCAGCGGCCGACGCGATGCAGCGGGATCTCGCTGGGGAACACGTCCTGCGCCGCTTCGGCCGGTTGGTCGCGTGCGAGCGCGCGGCGTACATTGCGGCCGTACACCCAGCGCAGGCCGCGCGGTCCGTAGAACAGGCCGTAACCGAGCAATTCGGCGCTGCGCCGGATTTCCCAGCGCCAGCGGCGCGGCAGCAGTTCCTGCGCGCACGCGCGCAGGCGTTGCGCCAGCATGGCCTCGCGCGCGATCACCGCGCCGCCTTCGTAGATGCTCAGGCCCTTGCCGGCGGCGAGACTGTACAGGCCGATATCGCCAAGCGTGCCGGCCGGCGAGCCGTCGGCGTGGCGCGCGCCGAGCGCCTGCGCGGCGTCCTCGATCACTCGCGCGCCGACCGCGCGCGCGCAGCGCAGCGGTCCGGCCATATCGGCCAGGCGGCCGCCGAAATGCGTCGGTACGATCGCCAGCGTGTTCGGGCCGCACAGCCGCCGCAGCGCATCGGCGTCCATGTCGAAGTGGCCGCGGCGCAGGTCGCACAGGCGCAGTCGCAGGCCGCAATGGGCGACCGCGAGCGCCACCAGCGGGCAGGTATAGGCCGGTACGATCACGTCGCGCCGCTGCCGGCCGCGCCGCTGCAAGGCGGTCAGGGCGACCACCAGCGCGGCGGTGCCCGAGCAGGTCAGGGTCAAGCGATCCGGCGGCAGTTCGATCAGCGCGGCCAGGCTGTCGCTCAGCGTGCGCGGCGAGCCCGGCCGGAAATCGCCCCAGCGCAAGGGCAGGCCGGCGGTGGGCGGCAGTTCACGCGACGGCGTCGTCATCGCGCTCGCTCAGCGCCAGACAGGCGATGCCGGCGACGATCGCCACCGCGCCGCCGACCTGTATCCAGCCGAAGCGTTCGCCGAACAGCCACGCCGACAACAGCAGCACGCTGACCACTTCCAGATGCGAGGCGGCGAAGGCCGGGCCGATCGGCGCGTGCTTGAGCAGGCTCATCCAGGTGAAGAAGGCGCCGATGTAACCGAGCACCGCGCCGTACAGCCACGGCTGAGCGAGCAGGCGCAGCACCCAGTCGAGCGAGGCCTGCGGCGGAAACGCGTGGCTGCCGGCCAGCTTGAAGCTGATCTGGGCGAGCGTGTCGAACGCCATCAGCAGCAAAAATCCCCACAGATAAAAACGCTTCATGCGCCGACTCCGACCATCGCCACGCCCAAACCGATCAGACCCATGCCGGCGATCCGCAACGGCGTGAGTTTTTCGCCGAACAGCCAGCGCCCGGCGAGCATGATCGCGACGATGTTGATCGAACCGAGCAACACGCCGCGGCCGAGCGGCACGAACGAAAGGAACGCGATCCAGGCCAGGAATTCGAATACGTAGCAGGCCGCGCCGATCCACAGCCACGGCCGGCCCAGCATGTAGCGCCAGCGCGCGAGTCCGTCGCCGGCGTCGGGATCGCCGGCGGCGGCCTTGAACGCGAGCTGGCCGCCGGTGTCCAGCACGACGGTGACCAGCCACAGCGTCCAGATCAGCGGGTTCATGGGCGATCTCAACCGGCGGCGCGCGCGAGCGGCGCGACGGTGTTCGCGGTGGCCGCGGCGATCGTCGCCGCTTCGCCGCCGGCGATGCGCTGGAAGAATTCCGCGGTTCGGTCGATCAGCAGACGCCGGTCGCGGTCGAGCGTGATCATGTGATAGCTATCGGGCAACCACAGCATCTGGGTCGGCGCGGCGACGCGCTTGAGCACCAGTCGCGCGTTGCGCGGGTGGGCGACGTCGTCGCGCACGGCATGCGCGACCAGGCACGGCGCCTGCACTTCGCCCAGGCGCCGCCGCACATGCCGCGACAACAGCTGCAGATCGGCCAGCGAATGCCAGGGATTGCCCGGCAGGCCGGCCGCGGCGCTGTCGCCGCCGAGCATGGCGCCGCTGACCTGGGCACGGATGCGTTCGTCGCGCAGGCCGTACGGCGGTTCTTCCATGAAGCTGCGACCGCGGGCGAAGCCGAGGCGCTTGATCGTCGGCAACAGGAACGACAGGCGGCCGATGGCCGGCATGTTCCAGCCGTCGTAGCGGAAGGTCGCGCCGAGCACGCCGACGCCGTCGACCCAGTCGGGTTTTTCCGCCGCCAGCAGCAGCGAGAGCAGGGCGCCCATCGACAGCCCGGCGACGAACAGATGATCGACGCGTGCGCGCAGCGCTTCGGCGGCGCGTTCGACGCTGGCGTACCAATCGCGCCAGCCGGTCGCGAGCAGGTCGTCCTCGTTGCCGCAATGGCCGGCGAGCTGCATGCCATGCACGCTGAAGCCGGCGCGGTTGAGGCCCTTGCCGAGCAAGCGCATTTCGCTCGGCGTGCCGGTCAGGCCGTGGATCAGCAGCACGCCGTGGGGGCCGCCTTCGAAGTGGAAATCGGCGTCGTGGATCATCGGCGGGCGCGCCTGGCGACGCGGCGCCGGATCGAGACCGCGGTCGCGCACGAAAACGCATCCGACGGCGAAAGGGAACGGTGCGGCGGGCGAGGGGCATTCGACATGCCCCGAGTCTGCCCAGCGCGGGTTTCAGCAACCTTTCGCCGGCTGGGCGGACGGACGGCGGCCCGGGCGCGGTTCAGCGGATCCGCTCAACGCTCCGGCATTCCCAATCGCCGATCGCCTGTTCGCGCACTCGCGCCCGTCAGCGCGCCGGCGCGACCTGCGCGGCCGTGTTCGCCGCGCCGTCGACAAAGCGCACCAGCACGCGCTGGCCGACGCGCAGCGCGCTCGGCCGGTCGAAGGCGAGCACGCACTCGACCGTGCGTTCGTTGGCGCGCACTTCCGGGTCGTCTTCCTGGGTCGACGGACCGAACAGCGGCGACAGGCGCAGCACGTGCGCCGCGCCGAGTTCGCGTTGCGAATCGCCGTCGTCGATGATCTGCGCGGCCATGCCCGGTCGCACTGCGGCCAGATACGACGCGTTGAGCTCGGCGCGAACGATGCGAGGCTGCTGCGGCAGCAGCACGAACAAGGCGCCGTCGCGCGCGCTCACGCTCATGCCCGGTCGCGCCGAGACGTGCGCGATCTCGGCGTCCATCGGCGTCTTGAGGATCTGCTTGTCGAGCAGATAGGCCGATTGTTCGCGTTGAGCGGCGGCGATTCGGGTCGCCGCGGCCGCGCTGTCGAGTTCGGCCTGCAATTGCGCCAGCGCGTCGCGCGCCTCGTCGGCGCTCTGGCCGTCGCCGACCCCCGCGACCGCCGCGGCGCCGAGCCGCTGCGCGCGCGTGCGCGCCTGCCGCAGGCGTTGCCGCGACAGCGTTTCCTGCGCCCGCGCCTGATCCAGCCGGGCCTGGGCGATCTCGTCGTCGGCGTGCGCGGCGGTGGCGTCGAGCGCGGCGAGTTCCTGACCGCGCCTGACCTTGTCGCCCTCGCGCACCGACACCCGGGCGAGGACGCCGTCGGCCGCCATCGCCAACTTGAGCGTGCCGCCTTCGACGTCGATGCGCCCGCGCGCCACCGCGGCGTACGCGGGCGTGGAGGCTGCGGTGCTGGCGCCGGCTTGCGCGCCGGAGGTCTGCTCGCCGCCGCGGTCGCAACCGCTGCCGGTCGCGATCAGCAGCGAGAGCGCGCAGAACATGAAACGTGAGCGAGTGGGCGTCATTGCGTTCGGCCGCTGAGGAGAGGATCGGCCGCCGGCTCGCGCCGGTCGGAGAGAATACGCCCGTCTTCCATGGTCAGCAGGCGATCGGCGTGGCCGATCAAGCGCGGATCGTGGCTGACGCACAGCACCACGGTGCGATGGCGTCGGGCGATGGTGTGGAGGATGTCGATCACGGTCTGGCCGTTGGCGGCGTCGAGCGAACTGGTCGGTTCGTCGGCGAACAGCAGCGCCGGTCGCTTGGCCAGGGCGCGGGCGATGGCGACGCGCTGTTTCTCGCCGCCGGACAACTCGGCCGGACGCAGGCGCATGCGTCGCGCCAGGCCGACTTCTTCCAGCGCCGAGGCCGCGCGTTGCTGCGCTTCGCGCCTGGACAGGCCCAGGTAATGCAGCGGCAGTTCGACCTGTTCGGCCACGGTCAGCGCCGGAAACAGATTGAAGCCCTGGAACACGAAGCCGGTGTGGTGCAGGCGGAAGGCTTCGAGCGCGCGCAGGCCGAGTTCGCCGAGCTGCTCGCCCAGCGCGATCACATGGCCCTGGTCGGGGCGCTGCAGGCCGCTGAGCACCGACAGCAGGGTGCTCTTGCCGCAGCCCGAAGGCCCGGAGATCAGGGTCAGCTCGCCGGCGTCGATCTGCAGCGACACATCGTCGAGCACGGTGCTGCGCAGATTGCCGGAGACGAAGGATTTGCTGATGTTGCGCGCGATCAGCGACGGCGGCGCGGCCGCGGCGAGTTCGATCGGGGCGATGGCGGCATTCATCGCAGCAGCACCGCCGGATCGGCGCGGCGCAGGCTGCGCAACGCCGAGATGCCCGAGACCGATGCCAGCAGCATCACCACCAGCACGCAGACGGCGGTGACATGCAGGTTGAACATCACCGGCACATCGCGGCTGCGCGCCAGCGCGATCAGGACCGCGCCGAGCCCGGTCGCGATCGCGACGCCGATCGCGCCGACCCACACCGCCTGCTCCAGCACCACCCAGCGCAGCGAGCGCATGCTGATGCCCAGCGCGTTCAAGGTCGCGTATTCGCGCACCGACCCGGCGACCGCCGCGACCAGGGCCTGGCTGGTGATGACCGCGCCGACCAGCAGCACGATGCCGGCCAGGAACAACACGCCGGCGCCGGCGCCGGTGTCGAACATCCAGAACAGCATCGATTGCCGGGCGAATTGCCGGGCGGTCCAGACCTCGTAACGGCCGAAGCCCGATTGCCCGCCCAGGCGTCGCGCGACGGCGTCGCTTTGCGCCGGATCGCGCAGGCGGGCGACGAAATACGCCGGCCACGTCGCGCCGCCGGCGCCGGCCTGCAAACGCCGCGCGGTGTCGAGCGAGGCGACGATATTGACCCCGCCGAGCGCGCGCAGGCCGGCGCTGGTGCCGACCACGCGCACGCGATGGCCGTTGACATAGGCGCCGCTGCCGACGCTCGCGCCGAGCTTGTCGAGTTCGGCCCGGTCGACGATCACGCTGTCGGGCAGCGCCAGGCGCCGACGCAACTCGGGCGACAACGCGCGCGAGAACATCAGCCCGTGCGCGCTGATGTCGATGCCCGATACGTACACCGACACGCCGCCGGTGTCCTTCGCCGGGCCGCGCCAATCGGCGTCGAGCCAATAGAACGGTTCGACCCGTTCGACCTGCGGGTCCATCAGCAGCAGCGACGCCAGGCCCGGATCGACCGGCCGTCCCTGATCGACGCTCTGGGTGCCCGGATACCCCAGCCACAGATCGGCCGAGGAGCCCGACACGTAGACGCTGGCGCTGCCGAAGATGCCGAGCACCAGGGCCGCTTGCAGCAACAGCAGCAGGCTGGAGAAACCGATCGCCAGCACCGCCGGCAGGAACCGGCGCCATTCGAACAACAAGGTTTGCCGCGCGAGCGAGGTCATGGCCGGCTCCGCTCGCTGGCGACGGCGGCGCGATGCGCATCGGCGTCTTCGCCGGGCGCTTCGCCCGGCGCGGCGCCGAGCGCCTTGTACACGGCGATGTAGGCCATCGCGCGTTGGGTCGCCGCGGCGTTCAATTCCAGCGCTGCCTGGTCGCGTTCGATCCGGCGGGCGTTCACGTCGATTTCGCTGGCCAGGCCCAGGCGTTTGCGCGCCGCTTCGCCGTCGGCGGCGCGCGCGAGCGCCCGCCACGCGTCGCGATCGGATTGTTCGCGCAGGCGTTGTTGTTCGAGCGCGCCCAGCGCGGTTTCGACCTCGGCCACGCCGGTCAGCACGGCCTTGCGGTAGGCGTAGGTCGCCGCTTGCAGCTCGTCGCCCTTGGCGCTGGCGCGGGCGCGGCGCAGGCCCCAGTCGAACAGCGGAATATCGATGATCGGTCCGAACACGCCGATGCCTTCGGTTTCGGTGCGGCGGTGCGCGGTGATGTTGGCCGACCATTGGATCGAGCCGCCCAGGGCCACGCGCGGGTAGCGATCGGCGCGCGCCAGCCCGGCCTCGGCGGCGGCGCGCAGCACCAGGGCCTGCGCGTGGGCGACGTCGGGCCGGGTGCGCAGCAGATCGGCCGGCGCGCGTTCGATCGCGCGCATCGCCAGGACCGGGCGCGGTTCGCCGCCGCTCCAGTCCGGATCGGGCTCGGCGCGCCCGAGCAACACCGCCAGCGCCTGCTCGGCGGCGACGATGCGCTGGCGCGGATCGCTCAACCCGGCCTCGGCCTGGGCGACGGCCGCGCGCAGCGGTTCCAGGCTGTCGCGCGGGGCCAGTCGCAGATCGATGCGCACTTGCTGCAAGCGCAGCTGCTCGCGCCGCGCATCGGCGATGGCGGACGCCAGGCGTTGTTGTTCGAGCGCGTCGCGCAGCTCGATCCAGTTGCGCGTGACTTCGGCCACCATCGTGATCCGCGCATCGCGCAGGTCGGCGTCGGCGGCATCGACCTCGCCTTGCGCCTGCCGATGGAGCGCTTCGCCGCGGCCGAACAGGCCCAGTTCCCACACCGCGTCGAGGCCGGCGACGAAGAACGACGCGCTGGCGTCGGGATCGACCGGATTGCTGGTGCGCGCATGCAGCTCCGGACGCAGCGCATCGCCGGCATGGGCGTACAGGGTGCGCGCGGCGCGCAGACGCAGCCTGGCCTGTTGGATATCCAGGTTGGCGCTCGCGGCTTCATCGACCAGGCGATCCAGGCGCGGATCGCCGAACGCCCCCCACCAGCCGCGCGGATCGGGCGCCGCCGCGGGCGTCGCATCCAGGGCGTTGCGCCACTGCGCCGGCAGCGGCGGCGTCTGCTCGGCGATCGGCGTCGACAGGCAGCCGGTCATGATCGGCAAGGTCAGCAACAAGGTCGAAAGACACAGCGCTCGCGCGCGGCGACAAGGCCGCATCCGGGTATCGCGCAGGGCGGGACTGGGCATCAGGACAGGTCCGCAAACAAGGGAAAGTCGATTTCCACGCATAGTCCGCCGAGGCGCGAACGCAGATAGCGCACGCGCGCGCCGTGGCGCTCGGCGATGCGCCGCACGATCGCCAGCCCCAGGCCGGTGCCGCCGTCGATCGCCTCGGGCGCGCGGAAAAAGCGATCGCCCAGGCGCGGAAGCGCCGCGTCGGGTACGCCGGGGCCGTCGTCGTCGATGGCGATGATGGCGCTGCCGTCCTCGATGCGCAGGCCGACGCTGACGGTGCCGCCGCGCGGCACGTAGTTGAGTGCGTTGTCGATCAGATTGTCGATCGCATCGTGCAGGGCGTAGGCATCGGCGAGGATCGTGACCGCCGCTTCGGGCGCCTCGTAGCCCAGGTCGACGCCGTCGCTCAGCGCCCGGGCGACATGCTCGGCGAGAATTTCCGGCAGCAGTTGATCCAATCGCACCGGCGCCATGCGTGCGGCCGGCTCCAGCGGCGCCTGCGCGCGGGTCAGCGCCAGCAACTGCGAGGCGGTGCGCGCCAGCCGCATCGTCAGCACCTGCACCTGCGCCAGCGCGGCCGACCGGTCTTTCTCGTTGGCGCTGGTGCGGGCGCGGTCGGCATGCAGCGACAGGCCGGCCAACGGCGTGCGCATCTGATGCGCGGCGTCGGCGATGAAATGCTCCTGGATCACGAACAGGCGACGGATGCGTTCGAGCAGCGCATCGATGGTCCAGCTCAGCGGGCGTATTTCGGACGGCACGTCCAGATCGCCGATCGGAACCAGTTCCTGACCGTGCTCGGCCAGGTGCTGGATCAGCGGGTCGAGCGCGCGCAGGCCGCGGCTCACGCCGCGCCACATCAGCGCCAGCAACACCGCGGTCAGCACCAGTTGCAACAGGATCGACATCAGCAGGATCTGGCGCGCGCGCAATTGGCGGTCGAACACGGCTTCGGCCAGCGTCACCACCAAGGTGTCGGAGGCGTCGGTGGGCGCGCGGATCGCGATCGAGACCGCGCGCGAATTCACGCCGCCGATACGGGTGTCGTAGAACTCCGCCGCGCCGTCGTGCGGGACCGGGCCGACCGGCATCGGCTCGCGGCTGCCGCTGAGCAAGCCGCGCTTGAGGCTGCGCACCGAGTAGTGGTTATGGCCGCGACTGCTGTATTCGAGCAGGAAGCTCGCCTGCGGCGAGAACTGCCCGTCCGAGCGCGAGGCGCGCAGAACCTTGGCCATGCCGTTGACGTCTTCGAGCAGGCCGTCGTCGTGGACGCGGTCGGAATAGGTCGAGGCGATCACGTACACCAGGATCGACACCAGCACCACGGTCGCGCTGACCGGCACCAATAGAAACAGCAGCAAGCGCCGGCGCAGGCTGTTGCCCTCGCGCGCGAAGAATTCCCGGCGAGGACGCGTCGAAGGAGGCGGCGAACCGGCGTTTGCGGTGGCGGTCATGCGGCTCGTCCGTCAGGACGAGCGCTCGCCGGAGCCGATTTCTTCCACCACATAGCCCAGTCCGCGAATGGTTCTGATGGTGACATCGGTGCCTTCGAGTTTGCGCCGCAGGCGATGGATGGCGATGTCCAGGCCGTTGTTGGTGATGTCCTGCTCCCAGTTGCACAGGGTTTGGGTAAGTTGTTCGCGGCTGACCAGGCGGCCGCGGCGGCTCAGCAACGCGTCGAGCAAGGCGAACTCGCGCCCGGTCAGGTCGAGTGCGACGTCCTCATTCCACCCGCGGCGCCCGGCAAGATCGATGCGCAGCCTGCCTATGGACAACATCGGGATGCCTTGGTTCACTCGCCGCCGCAACAAGGCGCGCACGCGGGCGGCGAACTCTTCCAGGACGAACGGCTTGATCAGATAGTCGTCGGCGCCGGAGTCGAGCGCGCGCACGCGCTCGCCGACGCCTTCGCGCGCGGTCACCACCAACACCGCGGCGCTTTCGCCGCGCGAACGCGCGCGTCGCAGCACCGACAAGCCATCGAGTTGCGGCAGGCCGAGGTCGAGCACGACCAGGTCGTAGGTGTCGTCGCGCAACGCCGCGTCGGCGTCGTTGCCGCGATTGACCCGGTCCACGGCGTGTCCGCTTTCGATCAACGAGTCGGACAGACCCGAGGCGATGGCGGGATCATCTTCGGCGATCAGGATTCGCATGGCGGATCATCAGGCTCGTTACCCGGTGGGGCGGGAAAGCGAAGAGAGTGTGGCAGTCGAAGTCGCATCTTTTTGTTAATCGGTGGCGCCGGAAAAAATAAATTTCGTCGTAAAAATGTCGGAATCCTGCGGACATTCCGCGTGCTCGAATTCGGCCACGGTGCGACGGTGGGCGCGGCGTGGCCCATCGGATAGGCCGGGCTCCGCCATAAGGCGGAGACGCGCAGGGCCGATCCAGCCGCGAGCGGCCAACCACGTGATCGCTGTCGCATGCTGCGCATGCCAGGGTGAAGCGCATCGGAAGATGAGCGTTACCGAATGTGACCGATTGTGACCGAGGGTAAGACTCGCTCAGGACGAGGCAGGCGCGGCTTCGCGGCGCGAGGGTGCGAGCGACCGATCACGTTGTCCGCGACGCGGTGGGCCACGCCGCACGGTGGCGGCGTTCTCGGTGCCGCCTGTCGATCGTGGCGGCCGTGTTGTCTGGACTGGAAGCAGGCGGGCCGCGCTTGTGGTCGATTCCTGCATCGTCGTGGATCGCAGGGCCGGGCGGCATGTGGACGTTGCCGGCGGCGTGGCCGCGGGGCAAGCGCGAGTCGCGTCGAGCGTTGCGGCGAGTGCATCGCCGCAACGCCTCGATCGGGCACGCAGGTTCAGCGTGCCGCGGTCAAGTCGAAGACCACAGGTACAAGTGTTTGCCTTCACCCTTGGCCTGAGCGGCGAGGCGCCGCAGGTCGGTCACCACCGGCAGCAGTGCCTCGGGTTCCCAATCCAGCTCTTCGGACTGCGCCCATTGCGCCGCGATGTCGGACAGCGCCGTTTCTTGCAACGCCGCCAGTGCATTCACCAGCGGCGCGGGGAACTGCGACAGCATCGAGTCCTCGTCTTCGTCGCCGGGCTCGCCCGGCAACTCGTGGACGTCGATGTCCCATTCCTCGTCGGTGAGGATGGCCCACAGGTTGCTCACCTCGAGATCGGTCAGGCCGTTGTAGCTGGCGACGGTATAGCGGCTGGATGCGGCGGTTTCACCGCTTGCCGTCCACTGCGCATACGCGCGGGCATCGGACGCGGTGGCGACGATGAAATCGGACATGATCGACATGGATTGTCTCGTCCGTCAGGGGCTGGCCGTCTTGTTCTTCGCCGCGGCGAAGTCGCCGGCGGTGTAGACGCTCAGTTGCTCCGGCTTGAGGTGCTTGCGGATCGCCGCGTTCACCGACTCCACGGTCAAGGCCTTGAACTTGGCGTCCAGCTCGGCCGAGAACTGCATGGTGCGGCCGTAGAACAGATTGCTGACCAGACCGCCGGCGATCGCCGGGTCGGACGCGCGCGCCTGTTCGCGCTGGGTCAGCAGGCCCGACACCGCGTCGCGCAATTCGTCGGCGGCGACGCCGTCCTTGATCAGCCGCGCGAGTTCCTCGCGCATCGCGGTCTCGACCTTGCCCAGGTTCTGCGGCGCGGCGATCGCTTCCATCGACCAGTTGCCGGCATCGTCGCGGCCGTCGCGGCTGCTGTCAGCGTCGATATCGCTGCTCACGCCGTAGCTCAGGCCGTCCTTCTGGCGGATGCGATCGGCCAGCCGCGACTTGATCGAGCCGCCGCCGAGGATGTAGTTGGCCGCGATCAACGCGGGGAAATCCGCATCGGTGTCCTTGAGCGAAATATTCGCGCGCGCCAGCAGCACGCCGTTGGCCTTGTCCGGGGTTTCGAAGCGTTGCTGTTGCGGCGCCACCGCGGTGTAGTGGGTGGCGATCGGCGCGTACGGCTTGGGCGCGCGCCAGTCGGCAAACAACCGCTGCAACTGCTGCTTGACCGCGACCGGATCGAAATCGCCGACCACGCTGATCTGGCCTTCCGCGGTGCCGTAGAAATCGCGATGGAACGCGCGCACGTCCTCGATCTTCAGCGCCTTGATCGCGGCCAAGGATTCGTCCAGATCCAATGCATGCAGCGGATGGCCGACCGGCCAGGGATCGAAGTGCTTGCTCATCGCGATGCCGGCGATGCTGCCCGGTTCCTGGCGCGAGGCTTCCAGGCCGGTGATCGCCTGCAGGCGGTACTGTTCGAATTCCTTGTCCGGGAAGCTCGGCGTGCGCAGCACCTGCGCGGCCAGCGCGAGCGCGTCGGCGAGTTGCTCGCGTCGGGTGCTCAGGTCGATGCGCGCCGATTGCAGGCCGCCGCCGATGCGCGCGGCGGTCTTCAGCGTGTCGAAGCGCGCGTCGATCTGTTCGCGGCTCAGGTCCTTGCTGCCGCGCATCAGCAGCGCGCCGGCGACGTTGCCGGCGACGTCGTGGCCGGTCAGCGCATCGGCGTCGGCGAAATTGAAAGAGGCCGCGACGGTGACCGTGCCGCCGCGGGTCTTCTTCGGCAGCAGCGCGATCTTCAGGCCGCTGCCGGCGCCGGTGTCGAGGGTGAAGGTCTGGGTGCGCGCGTCGATGTTGGCCGGGGTCGGGTCGAAGTGTTCGCCGGCCTGCAACGCGGCCTTGCCGGTGTAGCCATGCAACACGCTCGCCGCGCTCGGCGCGGGTGCGATGTCCACGCGCTTGGGCGCGAGGGTGGGTTCGAAGCGGCCGAAGGTGCGGTTGCTCGATTGCAGGTAGGTGCGCGCGACCCGGTTGACGTCGTCGGCGGTGACTTTTTCCAGCGCGTCGCGGTAGTGGAAGTACAAGCGCCAGTCGCCGGCGGCGACCGCGTCCGACAGGCCCATCGCCACGCCGGAGACGTTGGTGTAGGCCAGTTCGAAACCGTTGGCGATGCGCTGCTTGGCGCTGGCGACTTCCTCGGCGGTGATCGGCTGGCGCTGGATCTGTTCGAGCTGATCGATCAGCACCTGCTCGGCCTTGGCCGTGTCGGCGTCCTTCGGCAACGCGGCCAGCGCGGTCATCAGGCCCGGATCGCGGCGTTGTTCGCTGCCGGCGCCGATGCTCGCGGCCAGGCCGGTTTCGACCAGCGCCTTGTGCAGGCGGCCGCCGGGCACGTGGCCGAGGATGTCGTCGAGCACGCCCAGCGGCGCGGCGTCGGGGTGGGTGCCGGCGGGGATGTGGTACGCGCTCATCAGCACGCGCACGTCGCCGACCCGGCGCACGGTGACTTCGCGTTCGCCGTCCTGCGCGGGCTCGCGGGTGTAGAACGCGCGCATCGGTTCGGCGGGCTTGGCCAGCGGTCCGAAGCGTTGCGCGATCGCGGCCAGGGTCTTGTCCGGATCGATCCGTCCGGCCAGCACCAGGGTTGCGTTGTCGGGCCGGTACCAGGCGCGGTAATAGGCCTGCAGGCGTTCGATCGGCACCTGCTCGACGTCGCTGCGCGCGCCGATGGTGTCGTTGCCGTAGTGGTGCCACAGGTAGGCGGTCGAACGCACGCGTTCGATCAGCGCCGACACCGGGCTGTTTTCGCCGCTTTCCATCTCGTTGCGGACCACCGTCATCTCGCTGTCGAGGTCCTTGCGGGCGATGTCGGAATGGACCATGCGGTCGGCTTCCAGCGCCAGCAGCCAGTCCAGGGTGGCGTCGCTGGCCGGGAACGAGGCGAAGTAGTTGGTGCGGTCCTGCGAGGTCTGCGCGTTGTAGTTGATGCCGCGCTTCTTCATCTCGGCCGGGATTTCGCGATGGCTCGGCGTGCCCTTGAACAGCATGTGTTCGAGCAGGTGGGCCATGCCGGTTTCGCCGTAGTTCTCCTGCAGCGAGCCGACGTTGTAGATCAGGTTGACGGTCACCGTGGGCTGGGTGGCGTCGGGGAACAGCAGCACGCGCAGGCCGTTGCCCAGCCGGTATTCGCAGATGCCTTCGACGCAGGGCCCGGCGCTGACGCCGGCGGGCGGCTGCGATGTGGCGGCGTGGGCGCTGCCCAGCGCGATCGCCAGGGCGAGGCTGAGCGAGGCGGCGAGGGCGGAAGATCGGCGTAAGGGCATGAACGGTCCTGAGTTGCGGGCAGCGGTGAACGATGAAACGCGAAGCGATCAAGGTAGCAGCGCGGCGAGTGTGGGTGCAGATGCGGCAAATAGACGAAAATGACCGTCGATCCATCGTTTCGGACCCACGGCCGCATGAACCATGAACTGACTTTGGCCGACGACGCCCTCGACGGCGACGACGCATCCGTCGCCGTCCCGGCGCAGCTGCCGGTGCTGTACGCCGACGAGGCTCTGGCGGTTATCGACAAGCCGGCGGGGCTGATGGTTCACGACAGCGCGCTGGCGCGCGGCGAGACCGACTTCGCCGCCGACCGCCTGCGCGCCCAGTTCGGCCGGCCGATCTTCCTGGTCCACCGGCTCGACCGCGCCACCAGCGGCTGCCTGCTGCTGGCGTTCGACCGGCAGACCGCGTCGGACCTGGGCAAGGTGCTGATGTCGCGCGATGTCGAGAAGGATTACCTCGCGGTGTGCCGCGGCTGGCCGGCGCAGGAGGTGTTCGAGGTCGATCACGATCTCGACGGCGGCCCGGGCAAGCCGCTCAAGAAGCCGGCGCAGACCCGGTTCGCGGTGCTGGGCCGGGCCGAGCTGGCGCTGCCGTCGTCGGGCTTCGAGACCTCGCGCTACGCGCTGCTGCGCGCGCAGCCGCTGACCGGGCGGTTCCGCCAGATCCGCCGCCATCTCAAGCATCTGTCGCACCACCTGATCGGCGACACCAGCCACGGCGACGGCCGCCACAACCGCAGTTTCCGCATGATGGGCATCCACCGCATGCTGCTGCATGCGCAGCGGCTGGCGTTCCTGCATCCGCGCAGCGGCGAGCGGATGCAGGTGGTCGCGCCGGTGGATGCGCAGTTCGCCAAGGCGCTGGCCCTGTTCGAACCGCCCGCGTCGTCGTGAACCGATAGCCCGGTTTACTGGCCCTGGTTGACGATCACCGGCGGCGGTTCCGGAACCGAGACCGGGACCGGCGGGGCCGGAGGCGCGGGCGGGGCTTCGTCGGTGATCTGGCGGATGTCCTTCTGCAGATCCTGCTGGATCTGTTCGAACATCTTCTTCATCAACGGCTGCATTTCCTGCATGGTCTGGCCCATCGCCTTGGGCATCTTCTCCAGGATGCTGCGGCCTTCGGGCGTGCCGTAGAAATCGATCATGGCCTGCACTTCGTTGGCCTGGAAGGTGTCGCGGTAGACCTTGTGGTAGATCGGCGCGACGTTCTCCCAGGCCAGCAGCTGGTCGGCGCGGGCCATGATCTTGTCCATCGAGCGCTGCAGCGACTGGCGCTGGGCCGGGCTGAGCTTGTTGCCGGCCATCGCCTCGGCCATGCCCTGGGCGGACCCGTTCATCTGCTGGACGATCTCGCGCTTCATGCGCTCGTAGTTCATCGTCTGCATGAGCTTGTCGACCTGGGCGTCGGTCGGCGGCGCGGCCTGGGCCGGCGTGGCGGCGAGCAGGGCCAGCGACAGGGCGCTGGTCAACAGCAGGCCGGTCGGCCGCAGGGCGGAGGACAGGCGGTACGGGGATTTCATGCGAAGTGCTCCTTGCGTGGAGCCGCATGGTCGGGCGCGCGGGCGTATGTCGTCAATCCGCTGCGAGCGGCACGCCGCGAAGATCTGCTCCCTCTCCCGTTTACGGCGACCGGAGGGAGTGCAAGGCTGAGAGGGCTGGGGTGAGGGCGCGCGGGCTGCCGCCTGCCGTCGCAACTCAGATGGCGAGCGCCCTCATCCGCCCTGCGGGCACCTTCTCCCGCAAGCGGGAGAAGGACTCAGCCTCGTGGCCTTATGACGCGTGTGGAGCGAGCCATCCGCTCCGATCCAACCGCTCAACTCAGGGATGCACGCCGTTGCCGCGATACACCGGCTGCCCATAAGCCGCATTCGACGCGGCATTGGTCAGATCCTGCAGCAGCGCATCGCGCAATACCTGCGCGGGCCTTTGCGCGTTGTTCTGCGGGTAACCGCCCTGCTGGTAACCGTTGTAGCCCGAGTCGTAACCCGAGTTGCCGTTGTTGTAGCGCTGGTTGGTCAGCTGCTCGAGCACGCGCCGGCCTTCGGGCGTGCGCGACAGCTCGGCGATCGCCTGCAGGTCGCCCGAACTCATGCCGCGGCCGTCGTAGCCGTTGCCGCTGTCATAACCGTTGCCGTAGCCGCCGTTGCCGTTCTGCGGCATCGCCCGCGCGGCGTTTTCCAAGGTGCGCAGGAAGGTGCTCTGCTGGCCGGCGAACTTGCGCAGGATTTCCTGATCGGTCGAATTCGCGCGGCGGCCGACCAGCGCCTCGGCCACGGCCTGGCTGGACTGCATGATCTGGTTCTGGAAGCGCGGATCGCTGATCGACTGCACGCGCGCGGGGTCGTAGCCTTGCGCGCAGGCCAGGGCCGGCACGGCCAGCAGGCCAGCGGCGAACAGGGACGCGAAGAGCGGGCGGGATGGACGCAGCATGCGGGGTTCCTCCATGGACCGGTCCGGGCATGGTCGCCCCCGGGGGCGGTCGCGTCAACGACGCGGGTCGCAAACGCCGGACCCGGTCAAGGCCGCGTCATGGACGTGAACGCGCGCCGGTCTACAATCGCCGGCGGAGGAGAGCATGGCGGAACCGGAAATCACCATCCCCGAACAGGAGTTGGTCGAGCGCTTCGTGCGTTCGACCGGCCCGGGCGGGCAGAACGTCAACAAGGTCGCCACAGCGGTGGAACTGCGCTTCGATATCGCGCAGTCGCCTTCGCTGCCCGAAGCCGTGCGCGAACGTCTGCTGACCAAGCGCGACCGGCGGGTGACCCTGGAGGGCGTGTTGGTGATCAGCGCGCAGCGCTTTCGCACCCAGGAGCGCAACCGCGAGGACGCGCGCGTGCGCCTGGCCGCGTTCGTCGAAAGCGGCCTGCACGTGCCCAAGCCGCGCATCGCCACCAAACCCAGCCGCGCCGCCAAGGAGCGCCGGATCGGGGCCAAGAAAGAGCGCGGCGCGACCAAGCGCGGCCGCGCGCAACGCGATTGGGACTGACGACGGAGCGTGCATGTCTAGCGATCGAAACACCGATTCGACCGACGAACAGTTGTCCATCGTGTTGCCGTTGCCGCCGAAGGTGCCGCAGGTGCGGCGCAATCGCCTGACCCGCTGGATCGGCCGCAGCATCCTGCGGCTGGGCGGCTGGCGCATGGTCGGCGCGTTTCCCGACATCCCGCGCGCGGTGCTGATCGGCGCGCCGCATTCGTCCAACTGGGACGGCGTGTGGGGCTTCGCGGCCAAGGCCGCGATGGGCCTGGACGTGAAGATCATCGCCAAGGAGTCGCTGTTCCGGGTGCCGCTGCTGGGCATGCTGCTGCGCCGGCTCGGGGTGATCCCGATCAACCGCAACGCCGCGCACGGGGTGATCGAGCAGGCCGTGGCGATGATCCGCGGCGCCGAGCGTTTCTGGCTGGGGATCGCGCCGGAGGGCACGCGCAAGGCGGTGGAGCGCTGGAAGGCGGGCTTTTGGAAGATCGCCAAGGCCGCCGACGTGCCGGTGGTGCCGGCGTATTTCCATTACCCCGACAAGATCATCGGGATCGGCGAGATGTTCCACCTCGGCGAGGACATGGACGCCGACATGCGCCGCATCCGCGATTGGTACAAGCCCTGGCAGGGTAAGCATCACGGTACGGCTTGAGCGGCCGGCCGCTCGGGCCGCCACTGGAATGCAGTCATGAAATCACTTGCGATCGGCATGGATGGCGACATCCGGGCCGCCGGTTTTTCAATCGGCAGCGAAACAAGGCTGTCGCAGTTGCCCGATTGCTTCGTGATCGGCGAAAAAACCCAATGCTCGGTTTTGGGCGAGCCGGTGCCCACCCAGTTCGCGGTGGCCCGGATAGAGTCGGCGGAAGGCGCGGTCAACGTGCAGTTGCGATTCGAACAGGGCGTGTTGGTTTCGAGTTTCATAACCGTGGATGAAATAGACGGCCGCCATGAAACGGCCGACGAGTTCTATCGCAGCGTCGGCGAGCGAGAAGTTCGCTACGGCCACTGGCTCAAACGCCATATCGAGTTTGCAATCGATCAGTTCAAAGGCGGACGCCTGGGCGTGGCGAAAGACAAAAGCGAGAACGTTTTCGTCTACCTGCATAACAAGAACAACCGCTGGGCGAAATAGTCTGCGGCAGGCCCGGACCGACGCGGTCTTTGCGCGGTTTCATGGCTTGCGTCGAACCGTGCGAAGGTTCGGCGCGGCCAGCGCGAGGGTGGTTGGATCTGTCTGGAATACCCGCGGCCGCCAACAGGCTGGCGACGGGGTGCCGACGCCGCGCGTGGATCTTGTTTGCGAGCCCGCTGAAGCCGGCTCTTTGAGATTTGTAGGCGGCTTACTCGGAAACCCGCCGCCGCGGCCGTCGTCGCGTGGCCGCGGGCGGTTCGTCCGGTTCGCTGTTTTCCAATTGCTCGCGCAGATCGTGCAGGGTAGTGACGATGTGCTCGGACAACAGCCGGCTCACCCGCGCCGCGTCGCGCGCGAGCCAGGCCTCGAGGATGGCGCGGTGTTCGCTGGCCGCGCGCGCTTCGCGCCCGGCCGGTTCCAGATGCTTGCGCACGTAGCGTTCGGCCAGCACCTGCAGGCGTTCGACCAGTTGCGCGGTGATGTGCTTGCCGCCCGGCCGCACCAGCGCCAGGTGAAAGCTGCGGTTGAAGCGGACGGTGGCGTGCGCGTCGGCGGTGCCGGCGTTTTCCAGCGCGGTCAGCGCCGCGCGCGCGGCTGCGCGTTCGCCCTCGTCGGCGCACAGGCTGGCGTCGGCGGCGGCCTCGGGTTCGATCTTCAGCCGCAGCGCGAACACTTCCTCGGCCTCGGTCGAGGTCAGCGCCGGCACGAAGAAACCGCGGTTGGGGTGCGAGGACAGCAAGCCCTGCTGTTCGAGCCGGCCCAGCGCCTCGCGCAGCGGAATCTTGCTGATGCCCAGTTCCTCGGCCAGCAGTTCCTGGCGGATCGGCGCCAGCGGCGGAATCTGGGTCGACAGAATCCGTTCGCGGACCACTTCGAAGGCTTGGTCGGACAACGAACGCGGGACGATGCTCATAGGGCCAGTCTAACCAACCGCCGGGGGCTCGCGGGTGTGGGGTGGGGCATGCGGGCGCGAGTGCGGGTGGCTTGAAGGCGGTGCCGGAGGCGATGGTCGCAGGACGGCCTGGGCTGAGAGAAAAGCGTCGGGCCTGAAGGCCCTCCCACAGAGACCTCGTGCCTTTCGGACTCGTGGGGGGCCGGCTTTGCGAGGTTGCGGGCTTCAACGACCCCGGAGCCACTGTTCTCGCATCCCCCACATCCCCCGCATCCCCGCCGGATCGTCTGTAAGTCCGAAGTCTCTTGTGGGAGGGCCTTCAGGCCCGATGCTCTCGTCTCAGATCACTTCGAACCTATGCCGCGCCGGATCGAAAAGCATCGGGGCTGAAGCCCCTCCCACAGAGACTTCGTGCCTTTCGGGTCTGGAGGCACCGCCCCCCAAGTTCGCAGGCCTCGACTGGGGCTCTCGCGCTTCCACAATTCCCGCCGGTTCGCCCGTAAGCCCGAAGTCTCTTGTGGGAGGGCCTTCAGGCCCGATGCTCTCGTCTCAGATCGCTTCGAGCCTATGCCGCGTCGGATCGAACAGCGTCGGGGCTGAAGCCCCTCCCACGGAGATCTCATGCCTTCCGGACTGGCAGGCATCGCCCTCGCAGTTCGCAGGCATCGACTGGCGCTCTCGCGCTTCCATATTTCCGCCGGTTCGCCCGTAAGCCCGAAGTCTCTTGTGGGAGGGCCTTCAGGCCCGATGCTCTCGTCTCAGATCGCTTCGAGCCTATGCCGCGCCGGATCGAAAAAGCATCGGGCTGAAGCCCCTCCCACAAAAGACTTCGCGCTTGCGATCTACCTGGCGCCGGACCAGAGCTCAACACGGATGGCGGGAGCGGACAGGGACTGAGCGAACCACGCCAATGGCGTCCGACCCGCCCTGCCGCAGCGACCGACTCATACCGATCGAGCGCCTCCAACCGTTCGTCGGCGTGTCACTTCAGGCAGGCGCGGGCACATCAAGCCACGACCTGGATCACGGAAGCGGCACTGATAAGGCATATAACGTATACGTTATACCGATATGCAGCTTTCCGTGTCCGCCGTATGACACGCAGGGGGAAGGCCGCGGCAGTCGGGCGACCCATGCCTGAGGGGGCAGTCGCCGTTACCGGGATACGCACGCGCGGCCGCTCGATGGCTGGGCCGGCGCATGCCCGCGGCCGGCGCAATGGATCGTGTGCCACCGATCGCGGAACCGGACCCCGATGCCCTGCATCGCCATGCCGGCTGCGCGTTTCCGCGCCGCCCGCCGCACGCGCCCGTTCCGACGCCGGAGAGCCGCCCGCCATCCAACCGTCCGACCGCACTGCGCAGCACCCGCATCACCTGTCGTCGCACCACCCGTTATCCCGTCACCGCGACCCCCGGCCGCCACGCCGCGCATCCGCGCGGGCGCCGCCTGGGCGTCGTCTTCCTTCAAGGAGATCGTCGATGTCCTTCGCACCCAAACCGCGGACGCGCCAAGCGCTCATGCTTGGCCTGGCCGTCAGTGTCGTGAGTTGTTTCAGTTATGCCCTGCCGTGGGCGTCCATGCTCGAATCGGTGCAGGCGCGCGTCGCCGCGCCTGCACCGCTGCAAGCGCAAGCGAGCACGCAGTCGCGCAGCGCCGTGACGGCAGCGAACTCGCAGGCCGCGTTGCCGCAATCGCGCGTCGCCGCGTCCATCGGCCTGCCGCGGCAACCCGCCACCGAGCGCCAATTGTTCGGCGAACACCAGCAGGATCGCGCGCTCGCACCGTCGCGCCGCGCGCCGCAGCAGCCGACCCTGGCCGATCGCGAAGACAGCGCCTACGACGGCGCGCAGTCGCGTCGCGATCTGCTGCGCAGGCCGTCGTTCGCGCACACCTCGGCACGCGCGAAGGCCGCCGCCTGCGACGCCAACACCTTCGGCGCGCTCAGCGGCACGGCGCTGGTCAGCGCGGTCAAGGCCGCCAGCGCCGATTGCATCAACCAGTTGTTCAACATCAGCGGCCCGAACGCCTACGCCACGTTCCGCGAAGCGCAGATGGTCAGCATCGCCGACGCCTTCGCGACCTCGGCGCGTAGTTACGACGGCACCAATGCCGACAGCACCCTGCAACTGGTGCTGTTCCTGCGCGCCGGCTACTACGTGCAGTACTACGACACCAGCGTCGGTACTTACGGCGCGCCGCTGCGCAACGCGATCCGTTCGGCGCTGGACGCGTTCGCCGGCAACGCGCGCTTCAGCCTGGTCAACGACGTGCATGGCGAAGTGCTGGCCGAGTTCGTCACCCTGATCGACAGCTCGGCCGAGAACGCGCGCTATCTGCCGGTGGTCAAGCGCCTGCTCGACGGCTACAACGCCAGCTACAACGCGTTCTACTGGATGAAGGTGGCGGTCAACAACGCCTACACGATCACCTTCCGCGGCCATCAGGACGCGGCGTTCCGCGCGCTGGTGCAGTCGGACAGTTCCATCGTCGAGACCTTGTACGGGTTCGCCGACCGCAACTTCGGCCTGCTCGGCGGCGACAACGCGTACCTGGTCGCCAACGCCGGCCGCGAGCTCAGTCGCTTCCTGCAATACGACGGCGCCTTGAAGACCTTGGCGCGGGCGCGGGTCAAAGCCTTGATCGATCGCTCGGCGGTGACCGGTCCGACCGCGCGGCTGTGGGTCGGCGTCGGCGAGATGGTCGACTACTACGATCAAGCCAATTGCGCGTACTACGGCCTGTGCGGTTTCGTCGCCCGGGTCGAAGCGGCGGCGCTGCCGATCCGCCACACCTGCAGCCCGACCCTGCGGCTGCGCGCGCAATCGATGAGCGCGGCGGAACTGGCCTCGACCTGCGCCACCGTGGCCGGGCAGGAAACCTATTTCCACAACGCGCTCGCCACCGGCGGCGTGCCGGTCAATGGCGACGGCAACGCGAGCCTGGAAATGACCGTGTTCGACAGCAGCGACGACTACGGCATCTACGCCGGCGCGATCTACGGCATCGACACCAACAACGGCGGCATGTACCTGGAAGGCGATCCGTCGCTGCCCGGCAACCAGGCGCGTTTCATCGCCTATGAAGCCGAGTGGCTGCGTCCGCAGACCTTCGAGATCTGGAACCTCACCCACGAGTACGTCCACTACCTCGACGGCCGCTTCAACATGTGGGGCGACTTCGAAGACGCGATCAGGCAAAAGACGGTGTGGTGGATCGAAGGCTTCGCCGAGTACCTGTCCTACAGCTACCGCGGCGTCGCCAACCAAGGCGCGCAGGAAGAAGCCGCACGCGCGACCTATGCGCTCAGCCGGGTCTACCAGAACGACTACAACAGCGGCCAGACCCTGGTCTATCGCTGGGGCTATCTGGCGGTGCGCTTCATGTTCGAGCAGCGCCACGATCAGGTGAACGCGATCCTGGCGTACTTCCGCCCCGGCAATTACACCGGCTATGCCACCTACATGGGCAGTCTGGGCAGCAGCAACGACGCGGCGTTCCGCGCCTGGCTGCCGTGCGTCGCGCAGCCCGATTCGCCGAACTGCGGCACCACGCCGAACCAGCCGCCGGTCGCGGGCTTCGGTTATGCGGCCACGGGTTTGACGGTGAACTTCAGCGACAGCTCCAGCGACGCCGACGGCCGCATCGTCTCGCGCAGCTGGAGTTTCGGCGACGGCAGCACGTCCACCGCCACCAACCCGAGCAAGACCTACGCCAACGCTGGCAGCTACACCGTGCAGTTGACCGTCACCGACGATCGCGGCGCCAGCCACAGCCTCAGCAAGACCGTCGCGGTCAGCGCGCCGGGCCTGCCCGAATGCGTGGGCAACGATGTGCGGGTGCTCGGCAAGAACTGCGCGCGCAGCAATGTCGCGGCGAGCGCGGGCAACTACGCTTACTTCTATCTGTACCTGCCGGCCGGCACCACGCAGTTGAGTTTCGCCAGCAGCGGCGGCAGCGGCAACGCCGACCTGTATGCGAGCATGCGCAACTGGGCGACGCGCGAGTCGTACCAGTACCGTTCGACCAATGCCGGCAATGGCGAGTCGGTGACGATCTCGCAGCCGCAGGCCGGGTATGTGTACGTCAGCTTGTATGGCGCGAGTGCGTTCAGTGGCGTGCGGGTGACGGCGCGGTACTGATCGGCCCTCATCCCAACCCCTCTCCCGTACACGGGAGAGGGGCTTCCAGAGCACTTCGGACGCCCCTGTAGGAGCGGCGTGAGCCGCGATCGCGACATCACGAATACGACGCCACCGTGGTAAAGCCGACACCGCTAGGGGCAAGAACGTCGCCGATTCGATACAGACGTCGTTTCCGTTGTGCCGCAGATCGCCCGAAGCCACGTTTGCCCCTGCAGGAGCGGCGCGAGCCGCGACCGCGAAACCACAGATACGTCGTCACTTCGGTAAAACCGACAACGCCACGGGTGAAAACGACGCCACTGCGATGCAGGCGCCGTAACCGTGGTGTCGCGGTCGCGGCTCGCGCCGCTCCTACAGGGGCTGCGGACGAAATCCTCAGCGATCGGACTGCCCGGTCGCGTAATAATCCCCACGCACGAACAGATCCGGCTGGATCAACTCGGTGAACGCACGCGCCTGCGGCGACAGGTATTTGCCCTTGCGCACCACCACGCCGTAACTGCGCGAGGGGAAATAGTCGGCCAGCGAACGCGCCGACAGCCGCGCGCGGTCGGCGTCGGTCAGGCAGATCGCGGTGACGATGCTGATCCCCAGCCCCATCGCCACGTACTGCTTGATCACCTCCCAGCCGCCGACTTCCAGCGCGACCGTGTACGGCACCCGGTTCTGCTGGAACACCAAGTCGACCATGCGGTAAGTCGTAAGTCGCTGCGGCGGCAAAATCAGGCCGAAGGGACTCAGATCCTGCAATGTCACTCGTTCTAGCTTCGCCAGCGGATGGTCGCGCGGCGTGATCAGCATCGGCTCGAACCGATACACCGGCGCGTAGCTCAGGTCGCCGGGCACATCCAGCATCGACCCGACCGCCAGGTCCACCCCGTCGGAACGCAGCAAGTCCAGGCCGCCGGCGCCGGTGACGTTGTGCAGGGTCAGCCGCACCTCAGGGTGGGCCGTGCGGAAGGCTTCGACGATCTTCGGCAGCAGGTACAGGATGGTCGAACTGCCGGCGGCGACATTGAGATCGCCCGCGTCCAGGCCGCGGATGCGCTCGCGGAAGGCGCCGTCCAGCCCGTCCAGGCCCTCGACCAGCGGCCGGGCCAGTTCGTACAGCTCCTGGCCCTCGCGGGTGAGGCTCAGACGGCGGCCGCTGCGCTCAAGCAGGCGCACCCCCATTTCGCGCTCCAGCGCCTGAAGCTGAAGGGTTACCGCCGGCTGGCTCAGGTACAGCGCCTCAGCCGCACGTGAGACCGAGCCCAATCGGGCGGTCTGGCAGAACGCCCGCAGCGGCTTGAGGCGGTCGCCTTTGTAAGCAAATCGGGGACTTAGCACACGCGTGGATGTCACGTGAAAGCCATATATAAGTTTTCCAAATGATATGCATTGAAAAAACTTGATTGTCAAATACAACACGGCGCCGCATGGTCTGGGGCAAGGGACGCGCTCGTAGCGGGCCGCCCCATCCCCACAGGAGTCGCAGCATGTCGGCAGTGATCAAGCAATGGCAGGACCCGCAACCCGAGCCGCAACGTCCGCCGGGTGACGGCATCGAGCTCACGGCCACCTTGGCCGGACAGGAGCCGTTGCTGACCCCGGCCGCCCTGAGCTTCCTCGCCGGCCTGCACCGCCGTTTCGAACCCACCCGCCAGGCCCGGCTGGCCGCGCGCCGCGAGCGCCAGGCGTTCTTCGACGCCGGCGGCCTACCCGATTTCCGCGACGACACCGCCGCGATCCGCAATTCCGCCTGGCGCGTCGCGCCGCTGCCGGCCGCGCTGCTCGACCGCCGGGTCGAGATCACCGGTCCGACCGACCCGAAGATGGTCATCAACGCGCTGAACTCCGGCGCGAAGGTGTACATGGCCGATTTCGAGGACAGCACCGCGCCGACCTGGGCCAACCTGCTGACCGGCCAGCGCGCGCTGCGCGACGCCGTCGCCGGACGCCTGGACTGGACCGCGCCCGACAGCGGCAAGCACTACGCGCTCAAGCCGTTCGAACAGCAGGCGGTGCTGATGGTGCGCCCGCGCGGCTGGCACCTGGACGAGAAGCACCTGCGCGTCGACGGCGCGGCGATCTCCGCCAGCCTGTTCGACCTGGGCCTGTTCGCCTTCCACAACGCCAAGGCGCTCGCCGCCCTGGGCCGCGGCCCGTACTTCTACCTGCCCAAGCTGCAGTCGATGGAAGAGGCGGCGCTGTGGAACGAGGTGCTCGAGCACGTCGAGACCGAACTGGGCCTGGAGCCCGGGCAGATGAAGGTCACCGTGCTGATCGAGACCTTGCCGGCCGTGTTCGAGATGGACGAAATCCTGCACGCGCTGCGCAGCCGCATCGCCGGCCTCAACTGCGGCCGCTGGGACTACGTGTTCTCGTACATCAAGACCTTCCGCGCGCACCGCGACAAGGTCCTGCCCGAACGCGGCCAGGTGACCATGACCCAGCCGTTCCTGCGCGCCTACTCGGAACTGCTGATCCAGACCTGCCACAAGCGCGGCGCGCATGCGATGGGCGGCATGGCCGCGCAGATCCCGATCAGCGGCGACGAAGCCGCCAACGAGGCCGCGCTGGCCAAGGTCCGCGCCGACAAGTTGCGCGAAGTCACCGCCGGCCACGACGGCACCTGGGTCGCGCATCCGGCGCTGATCCCGCTGGCGATGCGCATCTTCGACGAACGCATGCCGACCCCGCACCAGCAGCACGTGCTGCGCGAGGACGTGCTGATCATCCGCGACGATCTGATCAAGCCCTCGTTCGGCACCGTCACCCGCGCCGGTTTCGAGGGCAACGTCGAAGTCTGCGTGCGCTATCTCGCCGCGTGGCTGGAAGGCAATGGCTGCGTGCCGATCCACTGGCTGATGGAAGACGCCGCCACCGCCGAGATCGCGCGCACCCAGCTGTGGCAGTGGCTGCACGCGCCGTCGCTGTTCCTCGACGACGGCACGCCGGTGGATTTCGCCCTGCTCGAACGCGCGCTGATCGGCCTGCCTAGCAAGCTCGCCGGCGACGCGAAGTTGCCGGGCAGCGGAAAGCTCGATGAAGCCATCGCCATGCTCGACGAGCTGACCCATTCCCCGACGCTGGCCGAGTTCCTGACCCTCCCGGCCTACGAACGCATCGACTGACTACCTGTAGGAGCGGCGCAAGCCGCGACCGCGACATCGCACATACGCGGCAAGCGTGGTTTCGCGGTCGCGGCTCGCGCCGCTCCTACAGTCGGAAACGATCCATACGACATCCCACGTCACAACGACCCAAACGCAAGGAATCGAAGTCATGAGCCACACGCTGCCGACCGCCGATCAACTCCGCCAGGATTGGGCCAGCAACCCGCGCTGGGACGGCATCACCCGTCCGTACTCGGCCGAAGACGTGGTGCGCCTGCGCGGCACGGTGCCGGTCGAACACACCATCGCCAAGCTCGGCGCCAACAAGCTGTGGGCTTCGCTGCACACGGAAGACTTCGTCAACGCGCTCGGCGCGCTGACCGGCAACCAGGCCATGCAGCAGGTCAAGGCCGGCCTGAAGGCGATCTATCTGTCGGGCTGGCAGGTCGCGGCCGACGCCAACATCGCCGGCGAGATGTACCCCGACCAGTCGCTGTACCCGGCCAACTCGGTGCCGCAGGTCGTGCGCCGCATCAACAACACCCTGCTGCGCGCCGATCAGATCCAGTGCGCCGAAGGCACCGGCGACATCGACTTCCTGCAGCCGATCGTGGCCGACGCCGAAGCCGGTTTCGGCGGCGTGCTCAACGCCTTCGAACTGATGAAGGGCATGATCGAGGCCGGCGCCTCGGGCGTGCATTTCGAAGACCAGCTCGCTTCGGTCAAGAAGTGCGGCCACATGGGCGGCAAGGTGCTGGTGCCGACCCGCGAAGCGGTCGAGAAGCTGGTCGCCGCGCGCCTGGCCGCCGATGTCATGGGCGTGCCGACCCTGATCGTCGCGCGCACCGACGCCGAAGCCGCCGACCTGTTGACCGCCGACATCGATCCGAACGATCAGCCCTTCACCACCGGCGAGCGCACCAACGAAGGTTTCTACAAGACCCGCAACGGCCTGGACCAGGCGATCAGCCGCGGCCTGGCCTACGCACCGTACGCCGATCTGGTGTGGTGCGAGACCGGCAAGCCGGACCTGGAATTCGCGCGCAAGTTCGCCGAGGCGATCCACGCCAAGTTCCCGGGCAAGCTGCTGGCCTACAACTGTTCGCCGAGCTTCAACTGGAAGAAGAACCTGGACGACGCGACCATCGCCAAGTTCCAGAAGGAAATCGCGACCTACGGCTACAAGTTCCAGTTCATCACCCTGGCCGGTTTCCACAGCCTCAACTACGGCATGTTCAACCTGGCGCACGGTTACGCGCGCCGCCAGATGAGCGCGTTCGTGGAGTTGCAGGAGGCCGAGTTCGCGGCGGCGGAGAAGGGGTTCACCGCGGTCAAGCATCAGCGCGAGGTGGGTACCGGGTATTTCGATGCGGTGACGCAGACGATCCAGGGTGGGCAGTCGTCGACGGTAGCGTTGAAGGGGTCGACGGAGGAGGAGCAGTTCCACGATTCGAAGAAGGCTGCGGCGTGATTTGATTACGACGGTCTTCGAGGTTGGGTAAGGCGAAGGGCTCCGCGAGGGGCCCTTCGTTGCTTGAATGGTTTGAGGTTGCCTGGCCTGTCATTTTCAATCGATGCTCTGATTTCTGATCTCGGAGTTTCGAGGTGGCGACATCGCAGCCCTGTAGGAGCGGCGCAAGCCGCGACCGCGGGAATGCAGCTACGACGAACGTTGCATCGTTGCCGTATTGGCGCGGTCGCGGCTTGCGCCGCTCCTACAGGTAGGCCATGCGGGCTTACGCTTGAAGCCGCGCAGTTCATCCAGCGCTGCGAGGCCGCTAACTCACGAGAACAAAAGCACACCCGGAGGGCGGCGCACATGGATGTGCGCCGTGCGCCACCGAGACAGGATGTCTCGTGTGGCGCATGCCCGCGTCGGCATCGATCGTGCGGCTCTTGATTCGAAACAGGAACGCCTTTTTCTTTGGTGACTTTCTTTTGTGGCTCTGGACAAAAGAAAGTTACCCGCCGCTTTAGTGGCGGAAGCTTTTGATCCTGCTTGCAGCTCCTAAAAGGCTTTAAAGCTCTAGAGCTTTTGAAGCCTAAGGCAAGATCAACAGCTTTCGTCCGCAAGCGGCCGAGTTACTTTCTTTTGTCAAAAGCGACAAAAGAAAGGTAACCAAAGAAAAACGCTTTTCTTTGAATCAAGGGCCCGCAAGTGCGGAGCAGACGCAGGCACGCGCCACACGGGACATCCATGTCCCGGTGGCGCGCGACGCGCATCCTGCGCGCCGCCCTCCGGGTGTGCTTTTGTTCTCGCGAGTTACAGGCTTCGCAGCGCTGGAAGCGTTGACTGGGGTGGAGGGCGAGCCAAGCTCAGCAACAGCAACAGCAACAGCAACAGCAACAGCAACAGCAACAGCAACAGCAAATCCCCCGCGCTGGAGTGCACCAACTACTTCGGAATTCGCGAGGCGCTTGCCCCCTTTGTCAAAGGGGGCAGTGAGGGACGCGACAGGGACTAGGCTTCGTGCAGACGTGCAGACGTGCAGACGTGCAGACGCGCTCCCGCGCTCCCGCGCTCCTGCGCTCCTGCGCTCCCGTGTATGCGGGCATGCGTCTTCATCCGCGCACGCGCCCCACAGTCGCGCGCATAAACCTACTTCTTCACTTCCTGCCGATGCGCCTTCAACGCATCCGCCAACCCCTTCACCCCATCCGCCCCCGCCGGCACCGTGATGCTGGACCCCTTGAAATCCGCCCCGATCGCCTGCGCCCGCCCACCCAGGCACTGCGACAAAAACCCCTCGGCCACCGCGTTAAACGCCATCGCATTCTCCGGCCGGGCGAAGCCGTGCCCCTCGTCGGGGAACAACACATAGGTCACCGGGATCTTCTTGGCCTGCATCGCTTCGACGATCTGGTCGCTCTCGGCCTGGTTCACCCGCGGGTCGTTCGCGCCCTGGCCGATCAACAACGGCTTGCGGATCTGGTCGACCCGGGTGATCGGCGAACGCTCGGCCAGCAGCTTGCGGCCCGCGGGCGTGCGCGGGTCGCCCATGCGCCGGGTGAACTGCTCGAAGAGGCTGGCCCAGTACGGCGGGATCGTCTTGAGCAGGGTCTCCAGGTTGGACGGGCCGACGATGTCGACGCCGCACTTGAAGGTGTCCGGGGTGAAGGTCATGCCGACCAGGGTGGCGTAGCCGCCGTAGCTGCCGCCCATGATCGCGACCTGGTCGGGCGTGGTGATGCCTTGCTTGACCGCCCAGTCGACCGCGTCGATCAAGTCGTCGTGCATCTTGCCGGCCCATTCGCCGTCGGCGGCGTTGATGAAGTTCTTGCCGAAACCGGTCGAGCCGCGGTAGTTGACCTTGAGCGAGGCGTAGCCGCGGTTGGCCAGCCATTGCGCGGTGGCGTTGTAGCCGTACACGTCGCGCGCCCACGGCCCGCCATGCACGGTCAGGATCAGCGGCACGGGCCGCTGGATCGTGCCGTCGCGTTCGGCGCCGGCCGGCAGGGTCAGGTAGCTGACCAGGGTCTTGCCGTCGCGCGCGGGAATTTCCCGCGGCCACATCGGCACCAGCGCGGCGCCGTCCAGGGCCGGGCGCGACGAGAACAGCTTGGTCAGCGTGCCGTTGCCGCCGCCGTCGTAGCGGTAGATGGTCGAGGGTTGTTCGGCCGAGCTGTAGTCGACGATCCAGGTCTTGTCGTCGAGGGTGCGCGAGGTGATGGCGTATTCGCCCTGGCCCAGTTTCGACTCCAGCCGAGCGAGTTCGGCCGCGATCGCCGGGTCCAGCGGCCGCCACTGACGGCGCAGGTAGTTCACCGAGACCGCCTGCGGCTCGTCGCTGAGCGGATCGGACAACAGCTCGCCGATGTCGGCGCGCGGGTCGTCCGACAGCAGGGTCTTGCTGCCGTCGCGGTCGATCGCGTACAGCGCCGAGGTGTCGCGGCCGCGCGAGTCGGTCGCGTACAGGGTCTTGCCGTCGTCGCTGTAGCCTTGGATCGCGGTGGTCTGGGTGTCTTCGAACCCGATCGTGTCGACCACCTTCCAGCCGGTGTCGCCGTCGGGCGCGAGCAGTTCGATGCCGCCGTCGTCGCGCGCGCGGCTGACCCGGCCGACCCGCAGGTCGCCGTCGGCGTAGTACGAGGCGATGCGTTCCTCGTTGCGATGCACCAGGGTGCGTTCGCCGCTGGCCAGGTCGACCCGGTACAGGTCGTGCCACTTGCCGTCGCGGTCGTTCATCGCGACCAGCACGCTGTCGCGATGGCGGTGCGCCAGCCGCACCAGGCTGGCGCGGGTCTTGGGGTACGGGGTCAGGTCGCGCGCCGGGCCGGGCCTGGACAGGTCGACCGCGTACAGATGGAAGTTCTCGTCGCCGCCTTGGTCGCGCAGGTACAGCAAGGTGCTGTCGCGGTAACTCCAGACGAACTGGCGGATGCCGCGTGCCTTGTCGTCGGTGACCGCGCGCGCCTTCGTCGGCTGGTCGATCGGCGCGATCCACACGTTCATTACCCCGTCGAGCGGAGCGAGCCAGCCCAGGTAGCGGCCGTCCGGGCTGATCTGCGCGTTGATCCGATCGGGGTTGCCGAACAGCGCCGAGCGCGGGATCAGTTCGGCTTCGACCGACGGGCGCACGGCGAAGGCGGGGCTGCACAGGCCGGCGAGCAGGGCGGCGGCGACGGGCGCGAGGGTTCGTGACGACATGACGGGCTCCAGTGACAGACGGGACGACGTGGCGGTACGGGACGATCGGATGGCGCGAAGCCGAGTATGAACAGCCCGTGCGCGGCGGCGGTAGAGGCCGCAGGACGGGGCGGCCGGCATGTCCTGGCATTCATCGCGCCGCGGTGCGGTCCGGCATCGATGTTGCGAAGGCGAAACGCACCTCGTCCCTGCACGCGGTAGCGCGTACCATCGCCTCGCTGACTGGCCGTTTCAGCCCTCTTGCGGCGTTAGCAGTTCAGACCAGGTGCTATCCTGCTGGTAAGGCTCCACAGGACGTGGGGCGCGGGGAGATCGGGATGAATCGCGACACGGCGGCGCCTTCGTTGGGCCGCGAGACCGACAATTCGACTGTGACCGCGGCGCCGACGGATGTGGCGATGGCGGTGCTTACCCCGGGCGAATTCGAACTGTTCGCCGAGATCGGACGGCCGCGTCGGATCGAAGCCGGCCAGGTGCTGTTCCGCCGCGGCGAACTGGGCACCACCATGTTCGTGATCGCGCGCGGCGCGATCACCCTGGACTTCGGCGACGACCTGGTCACCAAGCGCCTGGGCGTACGCGAATTCTTCGGCGAGCTCGGCCTGCTGATTGGCGATCACGCGCGCAGCGCGGACGCGATCGCGGCCACCGACGGCCTGCTGGTGGAGCTGCGCCACGAGGAGTTCCAGCGGCTGGTCGATCGCGACCCCTCGCTCGTTTCGTATTTCCTGCGCCGCGCGATCATGCGCGTGGTGCTCAACGAACAAAGCCTGATCCGGCGCCTGCGCCGTCGCAACCAGGATCTGGAAGCCGCGCTCGACAGCCTGTACGCGACCACCCATCAGCTCAACCAGACCGAAGAACTGATCCGCACCGACGACCTCACCGGCCTGTACAACCGCCGCGGCCTGACCTTGCACCTGCAGGACGCGCGCGCGGCCGGGATCGCCGAGACCATGGGCCTGGTGCTGATCGATTGCGACCGCTTCAAGCAGGTCAACGACGATCACGGCCATCTGGCCGGCGACCGCGTGCTGCAGAGCGTGGCCAACATCCTGCGCTCGGTCGCCGGGCCCGAGGACATCGCCTGCCGTCTGGGCGGCGACGAGTTCTGTCTGTTGGTCGCCGCGCGCACCCGCCAGGACGTGATGCGCTTCGCCGACTTCATCGTTCACACCGTGCATGGCCTGCTGCTGATCCCGCAGTCGCCGCCGACCATCTGTCCGGTCAGCGTCGGCGCCTGCCTGGTCAGCGCCAAGCACGAGTGGAACGACTGGTACGCACACGCCGATACCGCGCTCTACCAGGCCAAGCGCCTGGGCGGCAATCGCGTGCATTGGCAGGACGCCGAACTGACGCCGGCGTGAGTTCCGCCGACAAGGATGCCGCGATGAACGATGCCCACCGCCCTCTGGCCGAAGGTCCGCAACTGCGTACCTTGCTGCTGACCGACCTGTGCGATTCGACCACCCTGGTCGAGCGCTTGGGCGATGGTCCGGCGGCGGAGCTGTTCCGCGCCCACGACCGGCTGGTGCTGGCCTTGCAGCAACGCTGGCGCGGCCGCTTGATCGACCGCTCCGACGGCCTGCTGCTGTTGTTCGAGCGCCCGATCGACGGCCTGGGCTTCGCCCTGGATTACGCGCGCGGCCTGCGCGAACTCGGCGCGGCGCGCAAGCTCGAGCTGAAGGCGCGCGCCGGCCTGCATGTCGGCGAAGTGCTGACCTGGCGCAACAGCGACGAGGCGGTGCAGGTCGGGGCCAAGCCGGTGGAAGTCGAAGGCCTGGCCAAGCCGATGGCCGGCCGGCTGATGGCGACCGCGCGTCCGGGCCAGATCCTGTTGTCGGCGGTGGCCGAGCCGCTGGCGCATCGCGCCGCGCGCGAACTGGGCGAACGCGGCCAGCAACTGCTGTGGAAATCGCACGGGCGCTGGCGGTTCAAGGGCGTGCCCGAGCCGCAGGAAATCTACGAGGTCGGCGAGCCCGGCATCGCCCCGCTGCGCGCGCCGCCGAACGGCCCGAAAGCCTGGCGCGACATCCCGCTGTGGCGGCGTCCGGCCGCGTTGGCCGCCGAGATCGCGGTGCTGGCGGTGATCGGCACCGGCGTGTGGTTCGCGACCCGGCCGCAGCCGGCGATCGCGTTCAACCAGCGCGACTGGGTGGTGGTCGGCGACCTGCGCAACCTCACCGGCCAAAGCGTGCTCGACGATTCGCTCGAACAGGCCTTCCGCATCAGCCTGGAGCAGTCGCGCTACGTCAACGTGCTATCCGACCTGAAGGCGCGCGATACCCTCGAACGCATGCAGCGCCAGCCCGACACCACGCTCGATCGCGCGGTCGCCTCGGAGATCGCGCTGCGCGACGGCGCGCGCGCGGTGATCCTGCCGACCGTGGCCGAAGTCGGCGGGCGGGTGCGGATCAGCGCCGAAGTGATCGACCCGCATACCCAGACCACGGTCTACGCGCAATCGGCCGACGGCGCCGGCGCCGACTCGGCGCTGGGCTCGATCGACACGGTCACCGCCGGGCTGCGCGAGAAGCTCGGCGAGGCGATGAAGTCGATCGAACGCGATTCCGAGCCGCTGCCGAAGGTCGCGACCAAGAACCTCGACGCGCTGCGTTCCTACGCGCTCGGTCAAAAGGCCTTCGGCGCCGGCCGCTACGACGACGCGGCCAATTTCTACCAGCGCGCCACCGCGCTGGACCCGAACTTCGCCCTGGCCTACCTGGGCAGCGTGCGTACCGGCGTGGCCTCGGTCAACGCGACCCACGCCAAGCCGTTCCTGGCCCGCGCGATCGAGCACCGCGACCGCCTGCCGCCGCGCGACGCGCTGTACCTGGATGCGTGGTCGGCCGAGTTCGTCACCGGCCATCAGGCCGCGAGCAAGTGGAAACTGCTGGCCGACCTGTACCCGGACTACTTCGCCGGCGCGGCCAACTACGCCTTCAACCTGATGCAGGAAAACCGCTACAAGGAAGCGCAGGCCTACGCCGAGCGCACCACCCTGCCGCAGAACCCGCTTCGCGGCCACGGCTACGATCAGCTCGGCCGCAGCGAACTGGGCCAGGAGGATTTCGCCGCCGCGCGCAACGCCTTCGACCAGGCGCTCAAGCTCAATATCTCCGACGCCGCGCGCCGCCGCGCCAATGTCTCGGCGGCGCAGGGCGGTTACGCCGATGCGATGCGCCGGCTGGAGAGCAAGGCCGACGGCGGCAAGCAGGGCTATGCGCGGGTGCAGGACCTGGACAAGACCTCGGTGCTGCTCGACCAGGGCCGCTGGGCCGAGGCCGAACGCCACATCGACGCGGCCGCGCGCCTGCCGGTGGAAGGCAACGAACTGCTGCAGCACGTGCTCGGCGTCGCCGCCGGCAGCGTGACCTCGCTCAACGGCGACCGCGCTCACGCCCGCGAACGCCTGGGCGCGTCGGCCAAGCGCGCGCTCGACGCGGCCGCGGCCGATGCGGCCTACGACGAAGTCGATTACGTATATTTCGCCCTGGCCTCGGCCTATCTGGCCCAGCGCCAGGGCGATTCGAGCCTGGCCCAGTCGGTGCTCGACGCGCTCAAGGACCGCCCGCAGCTGTGGGCGACGCCGAAGCTGTCGGAACTGCGCGAAATCGTATTGGCCGGCCAGGAACGCCTGTCTGGCAAGCCCGAAGCGGCGATCCGCCGCCTGCGCGCCCTGCTGACCGGGCACGAGCTGTACCAGAGCCACGCCGCGCTGATGGAGGCCTATGCCGCCGCCGACCAGCACGAGCAGGCGTTGGTCCAGGCGCGTTGGTTGGCCAGCCATCGCGGCCTGGCCTATATCGAACCGGTCGGCGCGCAGTCGCTGCAGCCGTTGAACGTCGCCGATTCGCGCCTGGCGCAGCTGCGCGCGGCCGAATTCCTGAACCAGCTCGGCCGCAGCGAGGACGCACGCAAGGAGGCGCAGGCGTTCTTGGCCGCCTGCCCTCCCAAGTTGTTGCCGGCTTACTTGCTCTCGAGGGTCGAGACGATCCTGCCCGCTTCGAAGCAGTGAGGGTTGTTGTAGGCCGCCGCTGAGGTCAGGAAGGCCTTGATCAAGGCGCGGGCTTGGGCGATCTCTTCCTTGGGCGCGACCTGGACCGTGCTCATGCACGCCATCGCGGCGCCCTCGGGGATGTCGTGGCCGGCCTTGCGCACTGCCGCTTCAGGGTCTTTCGCGAACAGATCGCGGAAGTCGTTGTCGGTGCTGAGCAGTTCCAGCAGCTTGTCGGCGACGGCCGGATCGAACGGCTTGTGCTCGCCGCCGGGTGGTTTTCTGGTAGCCATAGTTTCCCCATTTCCCCACTAATGATGCCCGTTAAGGGCGTACTGAGCGCCGAATCTAACCCCGTAGGAACAACGCGACAACCCGCGCGAACAGGTCAACCATGCCTGGCCGCATGCGTTGCGTGCGTTCGATGACGGCGTTTTCTAACGTGCGGGTGTGACCGCAGCGTGGCGCGAGCTGTCTCGTTATGCCAATTCAGCTTGCAGCGCAGGCATCGACAGGCGACCGGCATTGCGCCGACACGGACGCATCGCCTCGGCTCCGCGGCGTCGGCGCTGAACGGCGCAATCGCGTGATAACGTCCTGACCCGAGCCGCGATGGGCGGCTCGCGCTCGCTCGCACGCCGGCTTTGCCTACGACACAGGACCGTTCCATGCGCATACGCCGCTGCGCCGTGCTCTTCTTCGAGCCGCGCGAACAGATCGGCTTCGATCTCAATTCGCTGCTCAGCGGCGGCCCCGGCCTGCACCGCGAGCTGCGCTGGCTGGGCTTGGCCGCGCATCTGGACGCGGAAGTCGAGGTCGACGGCGATGAGCGCGAACTGCTCGGCGCGCTCAGTCCCGGTTTCTGGATCGACAGCGCGACGCTCGACGCGCGTTTCGCGCCGTTGCTGCCGCGGCTGCTCGAGCACGGCTTGATCGTGGCCGAAGACGAAGGCCACGCGGTCCACCGCGAACGCGACGACACCCTGCGCGCCGGCCACTGGTGGCCGGCGGCGGCGATGATGCACCGGCTCGCGCGCTGGCAGGGGCTCGACAGCGTCAGCGCCATGGAAGCCAACGAAATGACCACCGCCGCCGAACTGCGGCGCAAGCTCGGCCCGCCGCCGGTGCATGCGCCGCAACGCGGCGACGCGCACGGCCGAGTGGCGCTGCCGCGCACCGACGGCAACGACTTCGACGCGCTGCTGGCGCGGCGCGCGACCTGCCGCAATTTCGACGGCGAACGTTCGCTGTCGTTCGAGGTGTTCGCGCACATGCTGCAACGCGTGTTCGCCGCGCAGGCGCAGGTGCGGATCGACGACGACACGGTGTTCCTGAAGAAACACACGCCGTCCGGCGGCGGCCTGCATCCGACCGAGGCCTATCTGATCGTGCAGCGCGTCGACGGCGTCGCGCCCGGTTTGTACCACTACCACGCCGCCGACCACGCATTGCAGCCCTTGCCCGCGCCGGACGAAGCGCTGGAGACCTTCGCCCGCCGCGCGCTCGCCGGCCAGCACTGGTTCTCCAACGCGCCGGTGCTCGCGGTGCTGGCGCCGCGTTACGCGCGCTGCTTCTGGAAGTACCGCAATCATCCGAAGGCCTATCGCGCGCTGGTGCTCGACAGCGGCCATCTGTCGCAGACGCTGTACCTGAGCGCGACCGAACTCGGCCTGGCCGCGTTCGTGACCTCGGCGATCAACGAGATCGATATCGAACGCGGGTTCGGCCTGGACCCGCTGGTCGAAGGGCCGTTGGCGGTGTGCGGTTTCGGCTGGCGCGCGCAGCGCATGGAAACCACGGAGTTCGATCCAAACGAAGAGGTCTGGACCCCAACGCCCGAAAAACAGTGAGACGAGGCAAACCTCACCGCGCGCTGTTCCTCTGAGCGGCAATAACACGCCAGACCTCCCAAGAAGTCTGGACCCCAACGCCCGAAAAACAGTGAGACGAGACAAACCTCACCGCGCGCCGTTCCTCCGCCCTGCAACAACACTCTAGACCTCCCACGAAGTCTGGACCCCAACGCCAAAAAAACCGTGAGACGAAGCCGGCCTCACCGCGCGCCGCTCCTCCGCACCGCAAAACACGCCAGCCCTTCACGCAATTCCTCAACCCACCGGCGCAACGCAGCATGCCAACCCGGATCAAGACACGGCCGGCGCGCCAATGCCATCCTCACGGCATCCACCGAGAGAGGTCGACCCGCATGTGGCCCGATCGTCGTATCCAGGAATTGTTCGGCATCGATCTGCCGATCGTGCAGGCGCCGATGGCGGGGCCGACCTTGGCCGAGATGGTGATCGGCGCGGCCCGCGCCGGCGCCCTGGGATCGCTGCCTTGCGCGTTGCTGAGCCTGGAGCAGGCGCACGAACAATGCCGCCTGATCCGCGAAGCCACCGATCGGCCGCTCAATCTGAATTTCTTCTGCCACCGCCCGCCCGCGCCCGATCCGGCGCGCGAAGCGGCCTGGCGCGAACGGCTCGCGCCGTATTACCGCGAGTACGATCTCGATCCGGCGATGCCGGTGTCGCCGTCGAACCGCGCGCCGTTCGATGCACAGTGGTGCGAACTGGTCGAACAGCAGCGGCCGCAGGTGGTGAGTTTCCATTTCGGCCTGCCCAACGCCGCCTTGCTGCAGCGCGTGCGCGCCACCGGCGCGCGGGTGATCTCGTCGGCGACCACGGTGGCCGAGGCGCGTTGGCTCCAGCAGCGCGGCTGCGACGCGATCATCGCCCAGGGCGCCGAGGCCGGCGGCCATCGCGGCGTGTTTCTCGGCGATGACGTATCCACCCAGGTCGGGCTGTTCGCCTTGCTGCCGCAGATCGTCGACGCGGTCGATGTGCCGGTGATCGCCGCCGGCGCGATCGGCGACGCGCGCGGCATCGCCGCGGCGTTCGCGCTCGGCGCGGCGGCGGTGCAGATCGGCACCGCGTATCTGTTCTGCCCGGAAGCGAAGATCTCGCCGTTGCATCGCCGCGCCTTGTTGGATGCGCGCGAAGACGAAACCGCGTTGACCAATGTCTTCACCGGCCGGCCGGCGCGCGGCATCGTCAACCGCCTGATGCGCGAAGCCGGGCCGCTGTCGCCGCTCGCGCCCGCGTTTCCGCTCGCCGGCGGCGCGCTCGCGCCCTTGCGCGCGAAAGCCGAGGCCGCCGGCGCGGCGGATTTCATGCCGCTGTGGTCGGGGCAGGCGCGGTATCGGCGCGAGCTTTCGACCTACGAGTTGACGCGTGCCTTGGCGCGCGAGGCGTTGACGTTGATCGGCACTCGCGCCGGTTGAGCGAACGCGTTCGTTCGCTGTAATGCATTGGCGCTGACGCATCGATGCGCGATGAGCGAACGCCGTTCATCACGGTCGCGTCGAACCTCACCGCCAATCGGCCGCCTGCGCCGCCCACGCGTTCCAAAGACGCCGCGCTTCCTCGGCGATCACGTCCGGCCGCTCCTCGGGCCAGAACAACTTGCTGCTTTCGAGCTTGCGCACGCCACGCGAGCCGCCGAAGGTGCCGGCCCAGTAGTCGGGACTGTGCCTGGAGAAGATCGTATCGGCCATGCCCCACACGATCCGCGTCGGCGTCTTGCTGCGCTTGAGTTGCGCTTCGATGTCGAGCAGCACGTTGCGTTCCAGTCCGACCGCGTAGGCGTGCGCCATCGCCTTGCGATGCGCGCTCGACAGCAGCGGCCCGAAATAGGTGTCGATGGCCTCGTCGGTGGGCTGGGTGGGATCGGCGAAGCACATGCCGCCGATGCCCGCGGCCGAGCGCGCGAGTTGCGGGTCCTGCCACCACGGCGCCAGCCATTCGTCGACGAAGCGGCCTTGCCGCGCCAGGTCGATCACCGGCTGCAACGCGGGCGGCGGGCTGTCGTGTTCGGTGTCGCCGTTGGTCAGCAACAAGGTCCGCACGCGCTGCGGGTGATTGACCAGCAACAGCTGCGCGACCGTGCAGCCGCTGTCGTTGGCGACCACGTCGACGTCGCGAATGCCCAGGTGATCGAGCAATTCGATCAGCATCGCGACCTGCGCCTTCGGCCCGACGTCTTGAGTGGCGGCGACGCGGGTGTAGCCCATGCCCATGAAATCCGCGGCGATGCAGCGGCGGTACGGCGACAACCGGGTCAGCGCGCCGCGCCACTGGAAACTGTTGAGCGGGAAGCCGTGCAGGAACAACGCGGCCGGGCCGCTGCCGCGCTCGACATAGGCGATCTCGCCCGAACGCAGCTTGGCGTAGCGACGGCTGGCGTGGAAACTCGATGCGTCCATCTCGCCGCTCACCACCGGCGCGGCGGCATGGTCGGGACGCCGCGCCAGGCAGGCGGCCAGGGTGCCGGTCGCCAGGCTGCCGCCGGCGAATTGCAGGAAACGTCTGCGGTTCATGAGCGAATTCTCCTAAAAGCGGCGGTCGCGCCGGCGTGGAATCGGGTCGGTTTGGATCGATCGACCCGACGCGACGGCAATACGCTGCCATCGCCGCGCGTTGCCGCCGCGTCGAAGATCGAAGGTTGGGTTGCTGCGCCGCCGCTATGCGGTCAGTCGTGAATCGTCGCGAGTCGGGTTCGCCGGACGCGAGGTCGGGTGCTCAGGCGCTCGCCAGCCAGTGCGCGCGCAGCAGGTCGTTGAACTGCGCCCAGCGTTCTTCCGGGAAGAAGATCCGCGCGCCTTCCAGTTCCACCCGCTGCCGGGTGCCCGGAATCGTTTCGGCCAGCCAATGCGACCAGCGCGTGTCGAAGAAGACATCGTCGGTGCCCCAGGCGATCAGGGTCGGCGCCTGCAGGGTTTTGAGCTGCGGTTCGATCGCGAGCGTATGGCGCGGATCGAATTCGCCGAGAAACCGCTGCAGATCGCGGGTGCGTTGCGGGCTGCGCAGGAACGGACGCAGGTAAACCTCGATACTGGCATCGGACAAGCGCTCGGGATGCTCGTAGGCCGGGCCCAGCGCCTGCGGCGAGCGATACACGGCCTTGTCAGCCAGCATGCCGCCGAGCGCATCGGGCAGGCCGCCGGCCGCGGCCATCGCCAGGAACGGTTTGAACGCTTCCGGCGGCCAGTTGTCGTGAGTGTCGCAGTTGGTCAGGGTCAGGCTGCGCACGCGCTGCGGGTGCAGCGCGGCGAAGATCTGGGCGATGCCGCCGCCGCTGTCGTTGCCGACCAGATCGATCTGATCGATGCCCAGCGCATCGAGGAACTGCGCGAGCATCGCGGCATTGGCGGTGACCGAGACCTCCTGGTCCGGCGCGATCGCGGTGTCGCCGTGGGCCAGCAGGTCGACGGCGATGCAGCGGCGCAGGTCGGACAACTTGGCCAGCTGATGCCGCCACAGATGGCCGTTCAACAACACGCCGTGGACGAACAGCGCGACCGGGCCGCGACCTTGTTCGCGGTACGTGATCGAGCCCGACGGCGTGTCGACGTGCTGCAGGGTGAGAGTGGGCGCGTTGCCGTCCATGTCAGTCATTCCCGGGCGTGATCGCCGAGTCGTAGGCTTCCTTCAACTTGCGCGCGCAGTCGTCGCAGCACACTTCGACGGCCTTGCCGCCGATCCGGACCTGGAACGCGCTGTCGTCCAGCGGGCAATCGCAGGCAGCGCAGGTTTTGTTCGTCATGACGGCTTCTCCGGGGTGCGCCCGACGTCCGGGCGAACACAGTAGGCCACCGCGGCGATGGCGGCGCTGTCAGAATCTTTAGCGATCGGTTGCCGAGCTCGCGGAGCACCCGGCCCGGCGGGCCTCAGCGCTGCAGCGCGGACTGGCGGAATTCCGACGGCGAGCGGCCGTAGGTCTGCTGGAACGCGGCGCTGAAGTGGCTGTGGCTGGAGAAGCCCAGGTCCTGGCTCAGCGCGCTGAGGTCCTCGTACTGGCCCAGCAGGTCCAGTGCGCGCGCCAGCCGCAGGCGCAGCTGATAGCGATACAGCGGCAGGCCTTCGACCTGCTGGAACACCTGGGTCAGGTACACCGCCGACACGCCGACTTCGGCGGCGATCTCGGCCAGTTTCCAGCGCCGCGACAGGTCGCTGGTGAGCACCAGCTTGGTCCGTTCGACCAGTCGCTGCCGGCCGAGGCTGGCCCCGGCCGCATGCGCGGTGCGCGGGCCGAGCGCGCGTTGCACCAGGGTCAGGGTCAGGCTTTCGGCTTCCAGCGACTCGGCGATGCCTTCGCGCAGGCTGTGCCGCACCATTGCGACCAGCGCCTGCGCGCGCGCGTCGATGCGCAGCCGCGGCAGCCGGAACGCGAGCGTATCCTCGTCGCGCAGCAAGGCCTTGGGCGCGAGTTCGCGCAGCATCGCTTGCTCGACCCAGACCGCCAGGCTGGCATCGCCGCCTTCGATCGGATGGCTGATCCGATAGCGTTCGCCGGCATTGAAGAACAAAACCTGGCTGGACTCGGCCACGGTCAGGTCCTCGCCCACATGGCGCACGTACACCCCGCGATACGGAAACACCAGATGGGTGGCGTCGGCGCATTCCTCCTCGCTCTGCGCCCGGCAGGTGCCGGCGCAATACACATCGCGAACGGTGACGGTCGGGGTCTGCAGCAGGTGGTGGACGGTGAGTTCGGACATGCCCTTGCCGGTGGCTCAGTGCGGTGGAGGGTGGCGGCCGGGCCGAACGCCGCTGTCGCGGCAATGATCGCGCCAATGGATGCGACGGCCTAGCTTAGCGCTTCGCTTCGCCAGGCGCGGGGTTTCGATCGCCGCAACGTTCGTCGCGGCAACGCTTGAGTACGCGCATGAATGCGGCGGCGAACGGCCGGCGATGAATGCGGCTCGGCCTGAATCCATGACGCGCGGCATCAAGCGCCTGTGCCCGGGTGAACCGTTGGCGACTGCGCGGAATAACCTTCGCTCACCCGGCAATGCCGATCACGTTTTTCGAACCGGCGCGGACCAACTATTTTGCCGGGCCGGGGTTTGCGAAAGCGCCGGTCGCGGGCCTTCGCCATCGGCTTGTCGTCAGGCGGCGGGCGCCCGGGCAGGTGGGTTATCGGCGTTATTTGCATCGCGCCGCGTCGTGTCGAGCAAGTGCACGTCCCTGCGCTGAGTGGCGATCTCCAGTCGCCGCATGTCCGCAAGCGATTGCATGCACTGCCGGCGCGCGGAGCCAGTCGCGTGATGGCGCGCAAAGGCTCGGCGGCCGCCATCGATGGCGGCGGAGTTGCGATCGGGCGTACGGACGCGCTTCGTGGCCGCGGTCGCTCGCGAACCACGAGATGGATGAATCCGTAGCGCCGCGAACCTCGCTATACGCCGCCGAGGGTTGCGGCGTGGTTCCAACCCTCGGCGAAGCGGTCGCGTCGCGCGACCGCTTCGCGAAGTTCAGCGGAGTCGCAATGGCACTGACCATCGACGTGCATCGTTACCTGCAGTCCATCGACGAGGAGGCGTATCGCGCCCTGCATGCCGCGAGCGCGGCGCCGGTATTCTACGACTGGCGTTTTCTGGCCGCCGCCGAGCATTCGCCGTTGCTGCCGGTGGAGAAGGTCTTTTATCTGTGCGCGCACGACGGCGACGAGCTGGTCGGTTTCCTGCCGGCGTATCTGCAGCGCGTCGCCGCGATCGACCCGCTGGGGCTGTTGGAACGAACCGCCGGCGTGCGCGACGGCGGCAGCGACCTGGGCTTGTTCAGCCACATCATGCATTGCTGGGACAGCACCGTGCCCGCGCTCGCCGGCCGCCCCGATGCGCGGACCGCATTGCTGCGGGCGTTCAAGCAGCTGGCCCGCGACGAAGGCGCGCGGCACGCGGGCCTGTTGAGCGTTCAGGACCCGCAGTTGCTCGAACAGGCGCGTGGGAACGGCTTCAGCGGCTGCCATCTGGTCGATCGCTACGACGTCGATCTGGGCCGATTCGCAAGCTTCGAACAGTTCGTCAAGGAGCTTCCAGGCGACGGCCGCTGTGAGATGAATCGCCAACTGCGAAAATTCGAGGCGAGCGGTGCGACGGCCGCGGTGATCGCCCCGCCGTTCGACGAGGTGCTTGAGCGCCTGACCGAACTGTGTTTCCGGACCACCGCCAGGAAGGGAACCCCGCAGTATTTTCCGCCAGTCCCGCTGGCGCGGTTCGTCAGGCGCTGCGGGGCCTTGGTTCGGCTGGTCGTGGTCCAGTCCGGGGGCGAACTGGTCGGCGGCATCATCTGCTTCGAGCAGGGCGAGCGTATCCAGCTGTGGTCGGCCGGCATCGTCTACGACCGCTCCAGTTTCAGCCCCTACACCCTGTGTTTCGCCAGCGCCTACCGCTACGCCTTCGCGCACGGCCTGAAGCGACTGGAAGGCGGGCGTCTCAATGAGCGGATCAAGCGCCGGCTCGGCCTGCTGCCCACGCCGCTGTATTCGCTCATCGCCCGCGACCTGCGGCCTGCGGTACTCGATTCGCGCCCGGGCCTGGGCGTTTCGTCGGTCGTCGATCCGGCGCGTCGCGCGTTGCACTGATTCCCTCACCGATTCATCGCCGGAGCCAACCCGTGCAATCGCATTATCAAACCCTCAGCGCCGACGACTTCCGCATTTTTCCGCGCAGCCTCGATGGCAAGGCGCGCTCGCGCCATCACCCCGAGTATGCCGGCTGGCATCGCGACCTGAGCTGGAACGGGCGCGGTTTCGACCGCTACCCGGAATACATCGTGCGCGCCGAATCGATCGCCGACGTGGTGCATACCATCGACTTCGCGCGTCGGCACGGCCTGCCGGTCAGCGTGCGCGGCAGCGGCCACAGCTACGCCGGCTGTTTTCTGCGCACTACCGGCATCGTGCTGGACCTGTCGGCGTTGCGGGACATCCAGATCGATCCGGCCCGGCGATCGGCGCAGGTCCAGCCGGGCGTGAGCAGCCGGCAGCTGAGCGCCGCGCTTGCCCGTCACGGCCTGGCGTTTCCGACCGGACACGGTGGCGACGTCGGCCTGAGCGGGTTTCTGCTCGGCGGCGGGCTCGGCATCAACTTCCGCGCCTGGGGCGGCATGAGCACGTTCAATGTTCGCGCGATCGATGTGGTGACCGCGCAAGGCGAGGTGCTGCATGCCGATGCGCAGGAAAATCCCGAACTGCTGTGGGCCGCGCGCGGCGGCGGACCCGGCCTGTTCTTCGCGGTGACCCGCTTCCATCTCGATTGCTGGCCGCTGCCGGGCTGCATCACCGGCGACAGCTACCTTGCGAAGTTCAGCCGCCTGCCGCAACTGCTCGCGCAGATCGAACAGGCGCAGCCCGATCCTTCGTTGCAGGTGATGCTGGCGGTCGTGCCGCGGGCCGACGACGGCGCGGCCGAAGAATGCGGCCGGCAGGTGATGTTGAACACGATCGCGTTCGCGGACAGCCCGGCGCATGCGCAGGCGCTGCATGCCTCGCTCGCGCAGCGGCTGCCTCCCGGCCTGGTCGATGTGATCGAGCGCGATCAGCCCAGCGATTTCGAGTCCATCTACCGGCAGGGCGATGCGATGCTGGTGTCCAGGCGTTACCGCACCGACAACGTGCTGACCGATCGCATCGAAGACGCGGTCGCGATCCTCGCCTCGCATCTGCCGACCCAGCCCTCGCCGGCCACGTTGCCGCTGTTGATCTGGCGCGGGGCTTCGTCCTGGCCCGATGCGGCTTATTCGGCTGAGGGACGTTGGTTCTTCTCGACCTATGCGCAATGGAACGACGCCGCCGACGACGAGGTCAACCGCGGTTGGCTCAAGGCCTTGTACGACGAACTGTCGACGGTGGCGTCGGGCAGCTACATCAACGAGGTCGATCTGGAGGAGCGGTCGGGCAGTGCGCACCGGTGCTACTCCGCCGAAAACTGGGTGCGCTTGCGCGCACTGCGCAAGCAGTACGATCCGCATGGCGTGTTCCACGAGGTGTCGATGGGCGATCGTTAGCCGCGAACAGGCGGCGTGCTCGTGTGTTCGCGTACGAAGCCGGCTCGGCGACTCGTCGTGCAGTTGCCGCTCGGAGGATCGTCCCGATCCTGCGAGATGAGTCGTCATCGCAGCTCGGCCGCCCGCCAGGCCGCCTTCGCCGCCGCGAGGCTCACGCCGCGGCCTGAACCCCACGATCGGCGCGCCGATAGCCGATCGCTTCGGTCAGATGCGCGGTGGCGATCGCCTCGCTGCCGGCCAGATCGGCGATGGTGCGGGCCACGCGCAGGATCCGGTGCATCGAACGCGCCGACAGTTGCAGGCTTTCGACCGCGCGTTCGAGCAGTTCGTGATCGCGTTCGTGCAGGCGGCAGGTCGCGGTGGTCTCGGCTTGATTGAGCTGGGCGTTGATGCGGCCGCTGCGCGCTTGCTGCCGTTGCCGCGCCAGCACGACGCGCGCACGAATGGCTTCGGAGCATTCGCCGCCGGGTTGATCCGGGCGCAGGTGCGAGGGCGGCAGGCGCGGCACTTCGATGTGCAGGTCGATGCGATCGAGCAGGGGGCCGGAGATGCGCGCGCGGTAGCGGCGGATCGCGTCGCCGGCGCAACGGCAGCGGCCGCTGCTGTCGCCGGCCCAGCCGCAGGGGCAGGGGTTCATCGCCGCGACCAGCTGGAACCGCGCCGGGAACTCGGCGCTGCGCGCCGCGCGCGACACCGTCACCATGCCCGACTCCAGCGGTTCGCGCAGCACTTCCAATGCGCGCCGTTCCCATTCGGGCAATTCGTCGAGAAACAGCACGCCCTGATGGGCCAACGAAATTTCCCCGGGCCGCGGATCGGCGCCGCCGCCGACCAAGGCGACCGCGCTGGCGGTGTGGTGCGGCGATCGGAACGGCCGCTCGCGCCAGCGCGCCGGATCGAGCCCGCGCCCGTGCGCGCCGCCGCTGACCGAGGCGATCGCCGCGGTTTCCAGGGCTTCGGCCTCGCTGGCTTCGGGCAACAGGCCGGGCAATCGCGATGCGAGCAAGGTCTTGCCGCAGCCGGGCGGGCCGATCAGCAGCAGGTGGTGGCCGCCGGCCGCGGCGATTTCGAGCGCACGCCGCGCCTGCGCCTGGCCGCGCACGTCGAGCATGTCCGGCCCGGCGACGCGCACCACCGGCAAGGCGACCGCCTCGGGCAGTGACTTTTGCCCGCTGAGCATCGCGCACACTTCCAGCAAGGTGCGGCCGGTGCGCGCCTCGACCCGGCCGGCGAGCGCGGCTTCGGCGCCGTTGCCGGCCGGCACGACCAGGCGATGCCCGGCATCGGCCGCGGCCAGCGCCGCCGGCAGTACGCCGTCGATCGCGCGCAGTTCGCCGGTGAGGCCGAGTTCGCCGAGAAACTCGCAGCCGTTCAAGGCGTCGAGCGGAATCTGCCCGCTCGCGGCGAGGATGCCGAGCGCGATCGCCAGATCGTAGCGGCCGCCGTCTTTCGGCAGGTCGGCCGGGGCCAGATTGACGGTGATGCGCCGCTGCGGGAATTCGAACTGCGCGCACTGGATCGCCGCGCGCACCCGATCCTTGGCTTCGCGCACCGCGGCCTCGGGCAGGCCGACGATCGACATGCTCGGCAGGCCGCCGGCCAGATGCACCTCGACCCTGACCGCGGGCGCACGGACGCCCGATCGCGCACGGCTATGCACGAGTGCCAGATTCATGGCGGCAGAGTCAGTGCTGGGGCGTGTCGGCGTGATCGAGCTGCGCTTCGAGTTCGGCGACCGCGCGTTGCAGTTCGTCGAGCTTTTCGCGCGTGCGCAGCAGCACGGCGCGCTGGACTTCGAATTCCTCGCGGGTGACCAGATCGAGCTTGGACAACCCGGTCTGCAACACGGACTTGAAGTTCTGTTGCATTTCCTCGCGGCCTTCGCGCAGGCCCGAGGGGACCAGCGAGCTGAGGCGGCGGGCGAGGTCGTCGATGGTGTTCAGGTCGATCATGTAGAAGAAGCTCCTCCGGTGTTGGGGTCAGCTTGACCGCCGGACCGGGACCGCGCCGTCGGCCGGGGCCGTGGCGGGCTGTCGGAAAAGTCCGAAGTGGATGACGCGGTCACTACATCACGCCCTCGACCGGCCCCGCAAGCATTGCGGCCTGCATGCGTTCAGGTCTTCGGACGGCGTTGCATGATCGTCCAACGCCGCGCGCGCAGGCGGTGTGAACGTCGCCGGACGGACGGTCCGGCGACCGCCGGGCCTGGGGCGCCGGCTAGGTCGCGACGGCGGCGGCGCGCTATCCTGCGCGCGAATCGAATCGGCGGTGCGGAGACAGACGAATGAAGATGGTCATGGCGGTGATCAAGCCGTTCAAGCTCGACGATGTGCGCGAGGCGCTGGCCGAGGCCGGCGTGGCCGGCATCACCGCCACCGAGGTCAAGGGCTTCGGCCGCCAGAAGGGGCATACCGAGTTGTACCGCGGCGCCGAGTACGTGGTCGACTTCCTGCCCAAGATCAAGCTGGAAGTGGCGATCACCGACGATCAGGTCGATACCGTGGTCGAGGCGATCATGAAGGCGGCCGGCACCGGCAAGATCGGCGACGGCAAGATCTTCGTGTGGGACCTGGAGCGCGCGGTGCGCATCCGCACCGGCGAGCTGGACGGCGACGCGCTTTAAAGCGAGTAAAGCGTTGGGAGGAGTGAGCAGCGAGTCGAGCCGCATGGCTCGAGCGCTGCGCAGCTTCGCCGCTGGACCCGTTCCTCACTGCTGTGCAGTCGTTCCTCGCTTCTAAACCTCATCGAGCAAGAACGCCTGCAACGCCGGTGCGCGCGGCCGGTTGCGCAATTCCAGCCGATACAGCGGCCGGGTCAGGCCGTCGTCGTCGCCGAGCGCGACCGCGCGCACGCGCTGCATGGTGATCAGGTCGGCGACCACGGTCGCCGGCAGCAGGGCGATGCCGGCGCCGGCGACCACGGCGCGCGCGATCGCCTCGTTGCTGCCGATCTCGATCACCCGCGCCGGTTCGATGCCGCGCGCGGCGAACAGCGACTGCGCGACCTGGCGCGTGCCCGAGCCGTGTTCGCGCAGTAGCCAGGTCTGGCGGCTCAGTTCGGCGATCGACGCGCGGCGCCTGGCGCCCACGGCGTTTTCGGTCGCGGCGATCAGCCGCAGCGGCTCGCTGCGCCACAACGTCGCCTCGATGCGCGGGTCGTCGACCGAGCCTTCGACGAAGCCGACATCGACCGCGCAATCGATCACCGCATGGCTGATCTGTTCGGTGTTGCCGACCACCAGTTCGGTCGCCAGGGTGGGATGACGGCGCACGAACGGGCCCAACTGCTGCGGCAACCAATAGGCGGCGATGGTGGTGCTGGCGCCGATGCGCAGCCGGCCCTGGCGCAGTTCGACCCGGTCGCGCACGTCCTCGATCGCGATCCGTTCCAGGGCGAAGATCGCGCGCGCGTGCTCGAACACGGCGCGGCCGTGGTCGGTCAGCTGGATGCCGCGCACGGCCTTGCCGTCGGCGCCGGTGCGCTCGATCAGCGGCAGGTCCAGCTGAAGCTCGAGTTCGCGCACCGCCTTGGACACCGCCGACTGGCTGACGAACAAGGTTTCGGCCGCACGTGAGAAGCCTTGTTGCTCGACCACGGTCAGGAACACGCGCAACAGGTGCAGGTTCATGCTATGAGCTCACCTCATGGATAGTTGAATTATATGTATTGGACTCCCGTAGTGGGCGGGCCTACCTTGGCGCCGCTTCCTCAACCGAGTCCGCCGCCGTGTCCGCCCTGAATCCGACTTCGCCCGTTCCCGCCGCCGCCCCGCAGGGCGCCCATCGGCAGCGCGGGTTCTGGCCGGGGCTGGGTCTGGCGGCGGCGATCGCCGCGGCGGCGATGGGGCTGGCCTCGCTGCCGGCGCTGCAATCCTTCGGCCTGAGCGCGCTGACCCTGGCCATCGTGCTCGGCATCGCGGTCGGCAACACGGTGTTCCCGGCCCTTGCCGCCCAGGCCGGCCCGGGCGTGGACTTCTGCAAGAGCACGCTGCTGCGCGCCGGCATCGTGCTGTACGGCTTTCGCGTCACCTTCCAGGAAATCGCCGGGGTCGGCTGGGCCGGGCTGGCGATCGACGTGGTGGTGGTGGCGACGGTGTTCGGCTTGGCGACCTGGATCGGCACGCGCTGGCTCAAGCTCGACCGCGAAACCTCGATGCTGATCGGCGCCGGCAGCGCGATCTGCGGCGCGGCCGCGGTCATGGCCACCGAGCCGGTGGTGCGCGGACAGGCGCACAAGGTCTCGGTCGCGGTCGCCACGGTGGTGGTGTTCGGGACGCTCGGGATGTTCGTGTACCCGTGGCTGTATCCGTATCTGGGCATGAGCGAACACGCGTATGGCGTGTATGCCGGCTCGACCATCCACGAGGTCGCCCAGGTCGTGGTCGCCGGCCGCGCGATCGGCGAATCGGCCGCCTCGGCGGCGGTGATCGAGAAAATGCTGCGGGTGATGCTGCTGGCGCCGTTCCTGCTGATCCTGTCCTCGCGCATCGGCGCGGGCGGCGAGGGCGCCGCGGGCAAGGCGAAGATCGTGATCCCGTGGTTCGCGTTGTTGTTCGTCGTGGTCAGCGGTTTCAACTCGCTGCATCTGCTGCCGGCCGCGTGGAAGGCCGCGATCGTGCAGATCGACACGGTGATGCTGGCGATGGCGATGGCGGCGTTGGGGCTGCGCACGCATGTCGGCGCGATCAAGCAGGCCGGGGCGAAGCCGATGCTGCTGGCGGCGATCTTGTTCGGCGTGCTGACGGTCGGCGGTTACGCGCTCAATGTGGGTGCGGCGAAGTTGTTCGGTGCCTGACGGGTTTCGCCGGCACCACAGCCTGCTTCTTTACGAGCGTGTTCTTCACGAGCGTGTTCTTCACGAGCGTATCTGTTCGTGGCCGCGTCTGCGGCGCGCGGGTTGCGGGGCCGGCCGAAAGCGCAGCACGCCGTCCTGTTCGACCAGCACCAGCTCGCCCAATTGCAGTGCATCGGATCGGATCGAATCGTCCCGATACGCCTGGTCCAACCTCGAGGCGGCGGACTCGGACGCCATCGCGCGCAATTCGCCGAGCCAGCGACCGACCGGCGCGGCCGTCTTCCACGCGGCATAGCGGATCGGGACGGCGGCGCGCAGGCTCTCGCGGTAGTCGTAGTCGAATCCCTCGATGGCTTGCAGGATCAACGCCGTGCGCACCCAGGCGGGATCGCCGCTGTTCAACGCCTTCTCGGCGCAGCGAATCGCCAGGCCCAGGAGTGTGCGGCGCATGGCGTCGTCGATGAGCGCGCGCAGATCGGCCGCCTGCCGGGACTCCAGCGACAGGTAACTTTCGGCCAGTAACTGCCCGGCTTGGGCAGCGTCGTCGTTCTTGGGCCAACGCAGTTGCATGGTCGCGATGCGCGACAGGATTTCGATGCAGTTATCGAAACGATTCATGCCTGGGCGCCGCGCGCGGGTTGTCGTTGCGGCCAGTGTGCGCCGGGCTGCGCGCAAAGCAAAAGGCCCCGCGATGCGGGGCCTTGGTCGGCATTGAACGGCGGTTTACTCGCCCAGCGCCTGCGCCACGAATGCCGGCGTCGACAACGCGCCGTGGTGGATGCCGGCGTTGTAGTACTTGCTGTCGAAGGTCTTGGCCTTCGCGTCGGCTTCGCGGAATTCGAAACCGCCGGCGCTCTTGCGCGCCAGGGTGCAGCTCCACCAGCCGGTCGGGTAGCACGGCTGCGGGAACGGCAGGGTCTTGAACGACTGGAAGCCGGCCTTGCCCATCTCGGTGCGCATTTCCTGGATCAGCTTGAGCAGCATCAGCGGCGACTCGGACTGCTGGACCAGGATGCCGTCCTCGCGCAGCGCGCGGAAACAGCTTTCGTAGAAGGCCTTGTTGAACAATCCCTCGGCCGGGCCGACCGGATCGGTCGAGTCGACGATGATGATGTCGACGCTGCCGGTCGGGCGGTTGGCCATGTAGGCGATGCCGTCGTCGAACAGCAACTGCGCGCGCGCGTCGCCGTTGCGGTCGCACAGCTCCGGGAACCACTTCTCGGCCATGCGCGTGACCTGTTCGTCGATGTCGCACTGCACCGCCTCGGCCACGCCGTCGTGCTTGAGCACTTCGCGCAGGGTGCCGCAGTCGCCGCCGCCGATGATGACCACGTTCTTCGGCGCGGCGTGAGTGAACAGCGCCGGGTGCGACATCATCTCGTGATAGAGGAAGTTGTCGCGGGTGGTCAGCATGACCGCGCCGTCGATCAGCATCAGGTTGCCCCAGTCGGTCGTCTCATAGATCTCGATCTTCTGGAACGGGGACTGCACTTCATCGAGCTTGCGGGTGATCCGATAGCCGATGGACGAGCCGGTCGGCTCGAAGTTTTCGTAATGCCACGTCGGTTCGGTCGTCATGCGCTTGCTTCCTGAGCTGAGGCGAAATCGCGGATCGCCCGGGTCCGATGGCCCGGCGCGTGCCCGGGAGCGATCCGGGCTTGGGGCGCGGATTGTAGCGAACCCGCATGAACGTTCGTCGCGAGGCGGCCGTCCGGACCGGCGAATGTGCCGATTCGGCTCCCGCGCCGGCGGGTTCCCGGTCGCGGGGGCCCCCTCGCCGGACGCGGCCTGTAGAATGCGTCTTCCCCACGGTTTTCTGGAAAGCCCGCCGATGTCCGACTGGTCGCTCGATCAGGCCCGCAAGACCTATTCGATCCCGCATTGGTCCGAAGGTTACTTCGACATCGACGGCGCCGGCCGCATCGTGGTCAAGCCGCGCGGCGAGCGCGGTCCGACCGTGGCCCTGCCCGAAGTCGTCGACGCCGCGCGCGCGCAGGGCGCCAAGCTGCCGATGCTGGTGCGCTTTCCCGACATCCTCGGCGATCGCCTGGGCGCGCTGCAGGGCGCCTTCGCCCAGGCCATGCGCGACTGGGACTACGCCGGCGGCTACACCGCGGTCTATCCGATCAAGGTCAACCAGCATCACGGCGTGGCCGGCACCCTGGCCTCGCACGCCGGCGAAGGCTTCGGCCTGGAAGCGGGCAGCAAGCCCGAGCTGATGGCGGTGCTGGCGCTGAGCCGGCCGGGCGGGCTGATCGTCTGCAACGGCTACAAGGACCGCGAGTACATCCGCCTGGCGCTGATCGGGCGCAAGCTCGGCATGGAAACCTACATCGTCGTCGAGAAGCCCTCGGAACTGCAGCTGGTGTTCGAGGAAGCCAAGGCGCTCGGCGTGAAGCCGGGCCTGGGCGTGCGCATGCGGCTCGCCTCGCTGGGCGCCGGCAAGTGGCAGAACAGCGGCGGCGACAAGGCCAAGTTCGGCCTGAGCCCGCGCCAGGTGCTGGACCTGTGGAAGCAACTGCGCGACAGCGGCCTGCAGGACTGCCTGGGCCTGCTGCATTTCCACATGGGCTCGCAGATCTCCAACGTGCGCGACATCGCCAACGGCATGCGCGAAGCGACGCGCTATTTCATCGAACTGTCCAAGCTCGGCGCCAACGTGCGCTACATGGACGTCGGCGGCGGCCTGGGCATCGATTACGAAGGCACCCGTTCGCGCAGCTATTGCTCGATCAACTACGGCGTCAATCAGTACGCGTCGAACATCGTCCAGCCGCTGGCCGAGGCGTGTCAGGAATACGGCCTGACCCCGCCGCGCATCGTCACCGAATGCGGCCGCGCGATGACCGCGCACCACGCGGTGCTGGTCGCCAACGTCTCGGAAATCGAGGAAGCGCCCGAAGGCCGGGTGCCGCCGTCGCACGACGACGAGCCGGCGGTGATCCGCCATCTGCGCGAGATCCACGACGAACTGGACCTGCGCCCGGCGGTGGAGCTGTTTCACGAGGCCCAGCACCATCACGGCGAAGGTTTGTCGCTGTACGCGCTCGGCCAGATCGATCTGACCCACCGCGCGCGCATCGACGATCTGTTCTACGCGATCGCGCATGCGGTGCGCGCGCGCCTGGACGTGGGCGAGAAGAGCCATCGCGATCTGCTCGACGAACTCAACGAGCGCCTGGTCGACAAGTACTTCGTCAATTTCAGCGTGTTCGAATCGATGCCGGACGTGTGGGCGATCGACCAGGTGTTCCCGATCGCGCCGATCGAGCGCTTGAACGAAATGCCGGACCGGCGCGGCGTGATCGCCGACCTGACCTGCGATTCGGACGGCAAGATCGACACCTACGTCGAGAACGAAGGCCTGGACAGCTCGCTGCCGTTGCATGCGCTCAAGCCGGGCGAAAGCTATCGGCTGGGTTTCTTCCTGGTGGGCGCGTATCAGGAAATCCTCGGCGACATCCACAACCTGTTCGGCGACACCGACGCGGTGGAAGTGCGGGTCGACGGCGACGGTTACCGCCTGGCGCAGCAGCGCCGCGGCGACACCACCGACGTCATGCTCGACTACGTCGGCTACAAGCTGGCCGACCTGCGCGAGGCGTATCGCGACAAGGTCGCCGCGGCGAATCTGCCGGCCGACGAAGCCGCGTGGTTGGACGAGGCGCTGGAAACCGGGTTGACCGGTTACACCTATCTCAGCGACGCGCCGTTGGCTTGAGCGGGTACGAGACAATGAATCGTTACTTGGTCATGGCCATGCGCCTGCCGCAGTTCGACAGCGAGCAGATCGGGCCGCATCGCGACTTCCTCGACGGCCTGCGCGAGCAGGGCCGACTGGAGCTGGCCGGCGGCTTTTCCGACAAGAGCGGCGGCGCCTACGTGCTGCGCGCGGTCGACCTGGAACAGGCCCGCGTGCTGGCCTTCGGCGACCCGCTGCACATCACGGGTTCGTCGCGGGTCGACGTGTACGAATGGCTGACCTGAACGGCCGTCGCGTCGGCTTCACCGCGTCGATGCTTGCGCGTTCAGGCAGATAGGGGTCGCGGTTGCGTATACGTGGACGGGTTCGCGTGTACGCGTATGAGATCGGTCGCAGCAACGCGGCGTTGCCGCATGGCACGATGGCCGGGCCTGGCGTCCGGTCGTGCCGAATCATGGTTTTTGCAACATCAAGCGCCCGAACGGGCAGAAGGTTGAAATGAAAGTAGGGGTGATCGGTCTGGGAGCCATGGGCGCGCCGATGGCGCGTTATGTGCATGGCAAGGGCGTGTTGACCGCGGTGGGCAACCGCACGCAGTCCAAGGCCGACGCGCTGGCGTCGGAGCTGGACGTGCGCGCGGCGCGTTCGCCGGCGAATTTCGCCGATTGCGACCTGGTGATCCTGTGCGTGTCGCTGGACGCGGACGTGCTGGAGAACGTCGCCGCCCTGGCCGAGGTGCTCAAGCCCGGCGCGATCGTGGTCGACCATTCCACCGTCTCGCTGGAAACCGCGCGCCGTTCGGCGGCGATGCTGGCCGCGCACAATATCGGCTTCCTCGACGCGCCGGTGTCCGGCGGCGCCGAGGGCGCGCGCAACGGCAAGCTGTCGATCATGGTCGGCGGCGACGAAGCGCAGCTCGAACGCGTGCGCGATGTGCTCGACAGTTACGCCGCGCGCATCACCCACATGGGCGGTACCGGCGCGGGTCAGGCGACCAAGGCGATCAACCAGATTCTGGTGGCCGGCATCAACGAAGCGGTATGCGAAGGTCTGGCGCTGGGCGAGAAGCTCGGCCTGGAACCCGAGCGCCTGCTGCCGACGTTGATGGCCGGCGCGGCCAGCAACTGGTTCCTCGACAAGCGCGGCGCGACCATGCTGCGCGATGATTTCGCGCCGGGCTTCAAATGCCAGCACATGCTCAAGGATTTGCGCATCGTCCAGGGCATCGCGCGCGACAGCGGCATCCGCACCAACACCATCGACCAGGCCGCGGCGGATTACGCCGAACTGATCGAGCGCGGGCACGGTGAGTCGGATACCTCGGCGCTGATCGCGCTCAAGCGTGCGCGTGCGGTGGTGGAGTCCGACGCCGAACAGGCGTGAGGTTCGGCGCGCGCTGCGCGCGCCGGTTTCATCGAGGCTGATCGACGCGGCCGGGTCGCAACGACCCGGCTCTGGATCCCCGCCTTCGCGGGGATGACGGTCTTGGGGATTTGTCGCTTGCTTGCCGTCAACGCGGTGCTTGCATCGCAATGCCTTGCTGCGCGCATCATTTTCGCTTGCCGCTTGCCGCTTGCCGCTTGCCGCTTGCCGCTTGCCGCTTGCCGCTTGCCGCTTGCCGCTTGCCGCTTGCCGCTTGCCGCTTGCCGCTTGCCGCTTGGATTGCCGTTGCCGTTGCTGTCGAGATTTTCCGTGGCTTCGGATTTGGCTTTGTGCTTGAGCCGGAAGTGGCGCAGTCCATCCAGCGCTGCGCCGCCTGTAACTCGCGTTAGCAAGCGCACACCCGGAGGGCGGCGTGCAGGATGCACGCCGTGCGCCACCGGGACATGGATGTCCCGTGTGGTGCATGCCCGCGGAAGCTCCGCACTTGCGGGCCCTTGATTCAAAGAAAAACGCTTTTTCTTGAATCAACAGCCCGCACGATCGGTGCCGACGCAGGCATGCGCCACACGGGACATCCTGTCCCGGTGGCGCACGGCGCACATCCCTGTGCGCCGCCCTCCGGGTGTGCTTTTGTTCTCGCGAGGTAGTGGCCTCGCAGCGCTGGATGAACTGCAAGACTTCAGGCGAAAGCTACATGGCCTCCCTGTAGGAGCGGCGCGAGCCGCGACCGCGAATCACGGCTACGGCGCAGGCTTCGAAGTTGTCGTGATGGCGCGGTCGCGGCTCGCGCCGCTCCTACAGGGGCTTCGGTGGACCACGGATAAGCGGCTCGGCTTCAGGCTCAAGTCACGCAAAGCGAAAGCCAAGATCAGGATCAAAACTTCAATAGCAAATCGCCCCGCATAGAGCGGGGCGATTTCGTTGGTTGCGATGGTCGATCGAGCCGCGTCTATGGCTTCAGGCGCGAGCGGCTAATCGACCGGCACGTTGCCGCAAGCGCCGGATCCGGCACGCCTCGCAAAATGCGACCCATGCAGAGCGACGCACAACGTCGCCGATCAACGGGTAGCAAACCCCTTGCCCCGCCGCATGATCCGCTCCCCGAGCAACGCCCCGCCGAACGCCGCCGACAGACTCAACACGATCGCCAGCGCGTTGTAGCGCAACGCCCCCACCATCGTGCGCATCGGCAACGGACTGTCCGGCATCGCCATCGACACGATCGCGAACAAGGTCAGGCTCCACATCGCCACCATCAACAGCAGCGCGACCCAACGAAAATGCGCGTGGCGCGCGATCGCGCCGCCGATGCCCATCGCGATCAGGGCCGCGAATACGTCGATCAGCGGGATCGCACCCAGGCCGGTCTGGATCGCCTGGCGCGAATCCAGGCCGAGGTATTTGGTGAAGATGCCGAACAGCAACAACATGCCCGCCGCGCTCAGGCAGCCCAGAAGAATGCGCTTGTCCATCCGTTCCCCAACGACTTCATTAGCCGGCGCAGTCTACTTCGCCGCACGCGCGAGGCAGGGTGACCGGCGTCGCGCTGTCGCCGCCGACCCGACCGGAAGGCAGCGCTGAGCCGACGCACGGTTGCGCGCAATCGGGCGTATGGGTTGCGTTCCCGGCGGCCGTCGCGAGCCTCAAACCCGCGACATGCCAGGTGGCCTGCCGCCGGGCACGCGCGAGGTGGATGAACGGGGACGCTCGATACTTATGCGAAAGCCGAACGGGCACATCGCTGGAGGTCGCATGGCGAAGATTCCGCCAACGGCGGATGGTCGCCGTCGAATGCGCCTCGCGATCGCGCGCTTGGTTGCGCGGCGTCGCGCAGGATGCAATCGCGCGGCCGCCCCGCATGCATCCGGGGTAGGCAACAACACGCCGGGCACATGGCCCGGCGTTTTGATGACATCCGAACGCCGCGCGCGGCGGCTTACTGAACCTTGATCGCCATCCCCGGCAAGCCGCTGTCGGCGAGCTTGCGCTTGGCGTCGGCGAGGTCGCCGGCGGTGCCGTACGGCCCCATGCGCACGCGGTAAACGGTCTTGCCGCTGATCTGCGCCGATTCGACCCGCGCGCCCAGGCCGAGCATCGCGATCTTGGCCTTCATTTCCTCGGCCTGGCCGGAGGCCTGGAACGCGCCGGCCTGAAGCACGTAACTGGTGTTGTCGTTGGCCGCCGCGGCCGCGGCCGGACCCTGGGTTGCGGCGACGGTCGGCGGCTTCGGGGTCACGCTGGCCGGCGGGGTCGCGCTGGCGACCTGGGTCGGCGGCGCGGCCGGTTGCGACGGCGGCGGAGCGATGGTGTCGACCGGCTTGGGCAGGCTGGCGGTGGCCGGCGCGGCGGTGGCCGGGCTGGCCGCGGCGGGATTGCCAGCGGCCGTGGCCGCGACGGCGGCCGGCTGCGGATTCTTGCGCTGCTGCGCGGCGCGGCGCTGCTCCTCGGCGGCCTCGGTGGCGGCCAGTTCGGCGTCGCTCATTTCGACTTCCTTGCCCGGCAGCAGGGTGTAGAAGTCGTAGCCGGAGCCTTCCTTGTCGCCCTTGTCGGGCTTGCCGTTCTTGCCGTCGGTCTTGGACGCCGGCTTGGCGGCGGCGGTGTTGCCTTCGGGCGCGACCGATTCTTCGTCGGCGGTGACCGCGGCGGGTTGGGCGTCGGGATTGGGCTGCGGGCGGAAGAACCCGTCGCCGCCGTCGGCCTTGAGGAATTTCGGGGCGACCAGGATCACCACCACGCCCAGCAACAGGCCGAGCACGCCCCAGGCCCAGCCGGGCAGGCTGTCGTTGTTCTGGTTGTTGCGCTTGGCCTGCGATTTACCGCGTCGTGCTGCCACTTACATTACCTCCGGGGCGTTGACCCCCAATAGCGCCAGACCGTTCGCAAGCACCTGGCGGGTCGCCATCGCCAGCACCAGGCGCGCGTGGCGCTGGTTGGCGTCGTCGACCAGGAACTGATGATCGTTGTAATACGTCTGGAAGGTCTGCGCCAACTCGAGCAGGAAACCGGCGATCTGGTGCGGTTCCAGGTCGCGTCCGGCCACCGCCACCACGTCCGGGTAGCGCAGCAGGGTGACGATCAATTCGTGCGCCGCGGCGTCGTTCAGGTCCAGCGCCTGGGCCAGGCCGTGGGCCGGGTCGTAGGACAGGCCGCGCTCGGCCAGCTGGCGCATCAGGCCGCACATGCGCGCGTGCGAGACCTGCACGTAATAGACCGGATTGTCGAGCGATTGCGAGCGCGCCAGGTCGATGTCGAAGGTCAGCTGCGAATCGGGCTTGCGCGCGACCAGGAACCAGCGCACCGCGTCGCGGCCGGCTTCGTCGATCAGGTCGCGCAGGGTCAGGTAACTGCCGGCGCGCTTGGACAGCTTCACTTCCTCGCCGCCGCGCATCACCGTGACCATCTGGTGCAGCACGTACTCGGGCCAGCCTTGCGGGATGCCGGCGTCGAGCGCCTGCAGGCCGGCGCGCACGCGCGCGAGCGAACCGTGGTGATCCGAGCCCAGCTCGGTGATCGCGCGCTCGTAGCCGCGCTGCCACTTGCTCAGGTGATAGGCGACATCGGGCACGAAGTAGGTGTAGGTGCCGTCGGACTTGCGCATCACCCGGTCTTTGTCGTCGCCGAAATCGGTGCTGCGCAGCCACAGCGCGCCGCCTTCCTCGTAGGTGTGGCCGTGGGCGACCAGCTCGCGCACGGTCTCCTCGACCTTGTCCTGCTCGTACAGCGAGCTTTCCAGGAAGTAGACATCGAAGCTGACGCCGTAGGCGGCCAGGTCGGCGTTCTGTTCGCGGCGCAGGTAGGCCACGGCGAACTGGCGGATCGCGTCGAGGTCGTCGATGTCGCCCTTGCCGGTGACGCGGTGGTTTTCGAATTCGACCGTGGCGCCGTCGAGGTAGGCGCGGGCGACGTCGCCGATGTAGTCGCCGTTGTAGGCGTTCTCCGGCCAGCCTTCGTCGCCCGGCGCGAGGCCGCGCGCGCGCAGCTGGGTCGAGATGGCCAGGTTGTTGATCTGTACGCCGGCGTCGTTGTAGTAGAACTCGCGCGTCACGTCCCAGCCGTTGGCGTCGAGCACGCGCGCGATGCAGTCGCCGATCACCGCCGCGCGGCCGTGGCCGACGTGCAGCGGGCCGGTCGGGTTGGCCGATACGTACTCGACCCCGGCGCGATGGCCGGCGCCGCTGGTGTTGCGGCCGTAGTTGGCGCCGTGCGCGAAGACCTCGCCGATCTGGCGGCGCCAGGCGGCTTCGTCGACGTGGAAGTTGATGAAGCCCGGGCCGGCGATCTCGACCTGGGCGATATCGGCGTTGGCCGGCAACGCGTCGAGCAGCTTTTGCGCCATCTCGCGCGGATTGCTGCGCGCCGGCTTGGCCAGCAGCATCGCGGCGTTGGTTGAGAAGTCGCCCTGGGCGCGGCTCTTGGGACGCTCGATCACGAAATCGGGCGTGGACAGGTCGGCCGGCAGGGTGCCGGCGGCGCGCAGGGCGTCGATGGCCTGTGCGACGAGCGCATGGAGAGTGGCTTTCACAGGGAGACTTCGCGATTCGCAGGGTGCTACGGAACCGCGCATTTTACCTGGTTCCGAACCGATTGCGCGCCGCGTCCGGCCGCGCCTGGGGATCTGAAATTCGGGCGTCGCAGGCCGTCGTGGGTCTACGCTTTTGCCGATTCCCGATTCCCGATTCCCGATTCCCGATTCCCCGCCCCTACACCCAGCCGCGCGCCGCCATCGACATCGGCGGCCCGTCGCCGATCACGAAATGATCGAGCAGGCGGATGTCGAGCAGGGCCAGGGCCTGCTTGAGCCGGATCGTCACGTTGCGGTCGTCCAGGCTGGGTTCGGCGTTGCCGCTGGGGTGGTTGTGGCCGACGATCACCGCCGCGGCGTTGCGTTGCAGGGCGTGGCGCGCGACCTCGCGCGGGTGGACTTCGGCGCCGTTGATGGTGCCGTGGAACAGCTCCTCGAAACCGATCACGTTGTGGCGGCTGTTGAGGTACAGCACCGCGAACACTTCCTGCGGGCGGCCGCGCAGGTGCTGGGCGAAGTAGCGCCCGGCCGAATCGGGGTCGGTCAGCGCGCAGCCGCGTTCCAGGTCGGCGCGCAGGCAGCGCGCGGCCAGTTCCAGCGCCGATTTGAGGGTGCAGGCGCGGGCCGAGCCGATCCCGCGCATGCGCATCAGCCGGGCCGGCGGCTGCTCCAGCAGGTCGCGCAGCGGGCCGTGCTCGGTCAGCAACTGGCGCGCGGTGCCGACCGCGTCGAAGCCGCGCAGGCCCGAACCGAGGATCAGCGCCAGCAGTTCGGCATCCGACAGCGAGCCGGCGCCGTGGGCGAGGAGTTTTTCGCGCGGCCGTTCCGCGCTGGGCCATTCGTGGATTCTCATGGCCGCATCGTGCAAGCCCGGTCGCGGCGGCCGGCATCGGGGCGGACAGGGCCATCGGGTAAGCTAGAGCCCCGAGCGGGTGTAGGGATTTGCCGGCCGCCGTCGCGGGCGCATCGCGCCCCGCGCCGGAACGTGCCTGCCGAACGCGCACATCCTGCAACGACCGCACCGAGAATCACCGAGAAGCACCGGCCGACCATGGCGCCCGATCCCATTCCGCAAGATTCCACCCCGCCGCTGCGCGATCAGCGCATCCTGCTGTGCGTCTGCGGCGGCATCGCCGCGTACAAGGCCGCCGATCTGGTCCGGCGCCTGCAGGACGCCGGCGCGCAGGTGCGCGTGGCGATGACCGAAAACGCGACCCGCTTCGTCGGCACCGCGACCTTCCAGGCCTTGTCCGGCCATCCGGTGCGGACCTCGTTGTGGGACGACGCGGCCGAACTGGCGATGGGCCATATCGAGCTGGCGCGCTGGGCGCAGCGGATCGTGATCGCGCCGGCCACCGCCGACATGATCGCCAAGCTCGCCCACGGCTTCGCCGACGACCTGATCAGCACCTTGTGCCTGGCCACCGAGGCCCCGGTGACGGTCGCCCCGGCGATGAACCACCGCATGTGGGGCCATCCGGCCACCCAGGCCAATGTCGCCACCCTGCGCAGCCGCGGCGTGCGCTTTCTCGGCCCGGCCGAGGGGCGCATGGCCGAACCCGAATCCGGCCCGGGACGCCTGCTGGAACCGCACGAGATCGTGACCGCGCTCGCCGGAGCGCAGCCATGAGCGCGGCCAGCCTGTCCGGCCGCCGGATCGTGGTCAGCGCCGGCCCGACCTTCGAAGACATCGATCCGGTGCGTTTCATCGGCAATCGCAGCAGCGGCAAGATGGGCTTCGCGATCGCCGAAGCCGCGGCGCGGCGCGGCGCGCAGGTGGTGCTGGTCGCCGGCCCGGTGTCGCTGACGACCCCGGCCGGGGTGGAACGCATCGACGTGCGTTCGGCGCGGCAGATGCGCGAGGCGGTGATCGCCGCGTTGCCGGCCGATGCCTACATCGGCGCGGCCGCGGTCGCCGACTACGCCCCCGCGCAGGTCGCGCCGGGCAAGATCAAGAAAAAAGACGAGCAGCTCACCCTGGAACTGGTGCGCACGCCCGACATCCTGGCCGAAGTCGCCGTGCATGCGCAGCGTCCGACCCTGGTGGTCGGGTTCGCCGCCGAGACCCACGACGTCGAGTTCTACGCGCGCGGCAAGCTGGAAAAGAAGCGGGTCGACATGATCGCCGCCAACCGCGTCGGCGTCGCCGGCAGCGGCTTCGAGAGCGACGACAACGCGCTGACCGTGTACTGGGCCGACGGCGCGCTCGCGCTCGGCCCGGCGCCCAAGACCCGGCTGGCCGATCAACTGCTCGACCTGATCCTCACCCGTTGGCCGGCCTGAGCGACGTGCATTTCCCTAACAGCAGGCGCCCATGACGATTTTCAGCACCACCGACGACGTGCTCGACGCGGTCCATGCGGTCCTGCGCGACGGCTACGCCGCGGTGCATGGGACCAAGGGCCCGGCCAAGACCTATTGCCACCGGCTGGTGCGCGCGCTCGACCGTCACGGCCAGGTGCTGCCGGCGATCGGCTTCGAGAGCGTGCCGAATCGGGGCTCGGTCTATCTGGTGTACGACATGAACCGGTTTACCGCCGGCGAAGCCGAACTGCGGCAACTGGTGGTGGCGCAGGACCTCGCTTCGCCGCGCTGAGCCGGCGCGGCGATCGGCCGATCACGGCCGCGCGCGGACGCTCGCGCCGATCCGCGCACGACCCGCCGGCTTCTCTTTCTTTCGTTCGGACGCCTGGACCTGATGAACCACAGCCTGCAACTCAAACTCCTCGACACCCGCTACGGCAGCGAATGGCCGTTGCCGGCCTACGCCACCGAGGCCAGCGCCGGGCTGGACCTGCGCGCGGCGCTCGATCAGTCGCTGCAGCTGCATCCGGGCGACGCGGCCCTGGTGCCGTCGGGGCTGGCGATCCATCTCGGCGATCCGACCCTGTGCGCGGTGATCCTGCCGCGCTCGGGCCTGGGCCACAAACACGGCATCGTGCTCGGCAACGGCACCGGCCTGATCGATGCCGACTACCAGGGCCCGCTGTTGATCAGCCTGTGGAATCGCGGCCGCGAGGCGTTCACGATCCAGCCCGGCGATCGCATCGCCCAGCTGGTGGTGCTGCCGATCGTGCGCGCGAGCTTGCAGGTGGTCGAGGAATTCGAAGCCAGCCGCCGTGGGGACGGCGGTTTCGGACACACCGGCCTGCGTTGACGGCGTAGTCGTGGTGACCCTGGCACGCATCGTGCTAGGTAGTCATCGTGCTGAGTAATCGCCGGCGATCCACACGCAAGGCCGTGGGCCGTCGCCACGCACAATCCGCGCGGCGAGGCGCAGTCGACGAAACCGCGGGCGTCTTACAGTGCAGACTGGGCGCCGCGGTTCGGTCGGCCCGGTTGCACGCGCCGACGATGCACGTATCGAATTGGGGAAGGGGCTCTGGCAATGGTGGATATCAAGTTAGAAAAGCCGCAGGTATCGGCGGCGCAACTCAAGCCGGTGCTGTTGCCCGTGGCCGTGCTGTGCGCGCTGCTGGCGCTGTGGCTGGGCTGGGCCGGTGTGCAGCAGCACCTGGATTCTTCGCGCCGCAACGACCTCAGCCGCGTTCGCGACATCGCCGTCGCGGCCGCGCACGACGCGCTCGGGGTCGAACACAAGCGCCTGCGCGACCGCATCGACGCGGCCGAGACCCAGGCCGCCCTGCAGGCCGGCGACTACCCGGCCGCGGCCGCCGCGCTGACCAAGAACTGGCCCGGCGCCAAGGCCGTGGTGGTGCTGCCGATCGATCTGGCCAGCGACTACGCGCAGTTGCCCAAGGGCGGCTACGGCCGGCTCGGGGCGATGGAGGCGGCGATCGTCGCCGACAAGCCGATGGCGGCGATCGTGCGCGAAGGCGGCAAGCCGGTGCTGGCCCTGGCCGCGCCGGCGCGCGTGGGCGAGCAATTGGTCGCGGTGGCCTATGTGCAACTGCCGTTGCAGCGCATCAGCGACGGCATCGAGAAGGCCGACGTCGACAGCAGCAGTTACCTGGCCCTGCGCCAGGGCGGCTTCAGCGTGATCGAGCGCGGCGACACCGCGCTGGGCAACGGCGCCGAAGCGATGGCGGCGAAGATCCCCGGCAGCGATCTGCGCGTGGCCGCGGCGGTGCCCGATACCGCCGGCGGCCCGCTCGGCCTGGGCGCGTTGCCGTGCTTCATCGCCGCGGTGGTGCTGGCGCTGCTCGCGTTCGTGCTGATGCGCGTGCGTCAGCGCCTGGGACGCGCGGTCGCGCCGGTCGAGGATGAAGGCCCGGTTCAGACGCTGGCTGAAACCATGAGCGCCTCACCGCTGGATCTCATGGCAGGAAACGTGACTGAAAATTCGACCGCTGCGCCCCGCGCCGTCTCCATCGACGGCGGCATCTTCCGCGCCTACGACATCCGCGGCGTGGTCGGCCAGACCCTCGACCCGGGCATCGCCGAATTGATCGGCCACTCGATCGGTTCGGTCATGCACGACCAGGGCCTGACCGAGATCGTGGTCGGCCGCGACGGCCGCCTGTCCGGTCCGGCCATGATCGAGGGCCTGATCGCCGGCCTGCGCAAGGCCGGCCGCAACGTGGTCGACATCGGCATGGCGCCGACCCCGGTGATCTACTTCGGCGCGTACCACCTGCGCGCGGGTTCGTGCGTGTCGGTCACCGGCAGCCACAACCCGCCGGATTACAACGGCTTCAAGGTCGTGGTCGGCGGCGAGACCCTGTCGGGCGCGGCCATCACCGACCTGTTCCAGCGCATCGTCGGCGGCCGCCTGCACACCGCGGCCGAGCCAGGCACGCTGACCCAGCGCGACATCTCCGAGGACTACGTCCAGCGCATCGCCTCCGACATCCAGATCGACCGCCCGCTCAAGGTGGTGGTCGATGCCGGCAACGGCGTGGCCGGCGATATCGGCCCGCGCGTGCTGGCGGCGATCGGCGCCGAGGTCACCCCGCTGTATTGCGAAATCGACGGCGAATTCCCCAACCATCACCCCGATCCGAGCGAGCCGCACAACCTCGCCGACCTGATCAAGATGGTCGCGCGCCTGGACGCCGATCTGGGCGTGGCCTTCGACGGCGACGGCGATCGCCTGGGCGTGATCACCCGCGACGGCCAGAACATCTTCCCCGACCGCCTGCTGATGCTGTTCGCCGCCGACGTGCTCGAGCGCAACCCCGGCGCGATGATCATCTACGACGTGAAATGCACCGGCCGCCTGCCGGGCCACATCCTGCGTCACGGCGGCAGCCCGCTGATGTGGAAGACCGGGCATTCGCTGATCAAGGCCAAGATGCGCGAGACCGACGCCGAACTGGCCGGCGAGATGAGCGGCCACTTCTTCTTCAAGGAGCGCTGGTACGGCTTCGACGACGGCATCTACTCGGCCGCGCGCCTGCTCGAAATCCTCGCCGCCCAGCCGCAGACCGCGACCGAAACACTCAACGCGCTGCCTAACGGCATCTCGACCCCGGAGATCAAGGTCGACGCGCCCGACGGCGACCCGCACAGCTTCGTCGAGCGCTTCCGCAACGAGGCCTCGTTCGAAGGCGCGCGTCTGTCGACCATCGACGGCCTGCGCGTGGACTACCCCGACGGCTGGGGCCTAGTGCGCGCGTCCAACACCACCCCGATCCTGGTCATGCGCTTCGACGCCGACAGCCACGACGCGATGGCGCGCATCCAGGACGCGTTCCGCGCCCAGCTGCACGCGATCAAGCCGGATCTGAAGCTGCCGTTCTGAGTGTGGTTTAGAGCGTGAAACGCGAACGCCGCGGCTTGGGCCGCGGCGTTTTGCGTTGTGGAGCTGGGAGCGCTGTCGATTCGCGAGCGATCGGGCTCCCGCTGATGCGTTTGGCGATGACCTGCGCCGTTCCTGCGTGAGCGTCGCCAGTGAGTTCCCGACGGTAGGAGCTGCGTAAGCTGCGACCGCGACACCTCGATACCCGCGCCGCTATCGGCGGCTTGCGCGGTCGCGGCTCGCGCCGCTCCTACAGGGGCTTGGCCGTAACGTACCCCGTTGTAGGAGCTGCGCAAGCTGCGACCGCGACACCTCGATACCCGCGCCGCTATCGGCGGCTTGCGCGGTCGCGGCTCGCGCCGCTCCTACAGGGGCTTGGCCGTAACGTACCTCGCTGTAGGAGCTGCGCAAGCTGCGACCGCGACACCTCGATACCCGCGTCGCTATCGGTACCTTGCGCAGTCGCGGCTCGCGCCGCTCCTACAGGGGCTTGGCCGTAACGTACCCCGCTGTAGGAGCTGCGCAAGCTGCGACCGCGACATCTCGATACCCGCGCCGCTATCGGTACCTTGCGCGGTCGCGGCTCACGCCGCTCCTGCCGGGCTTGGCCGTGGCGTACCTCGCTGCAGGAGCTGCGTAAGCTGCGACCACGACACCTCGATACCCGCGCCGCTATCGGCGTCTTGCGCGTTCGCGGCTCGCGCCGCTTCTACAGGGGCTTGGCCGCGGCGTGCCCTGCGATGGGAGCTGCGGGAGCATCCCCGATTCGGAAACAAAAACGCCGCGGTAATCCGCGGCGTCGTGCGTTGCATGGTCTGTGTTCGCGGCCTGTCCGAGGCCGGCGATCAACCGCCGCCCGGCGCCTGCGACTTGAGCGCGTGGTAGCGCTCCAAGGCCGCGGTCAGGTCCTGGTCGGCCAGGCTGCGTTCGAGCACCTGCTGCTTGAGCACTTCCTGCTGGTGCAGCAGTTCGTCGTGCTGGCCGCGGATGTTCTCGGCCAGGGTCTTGCCGACCGGCTTGCCGCTCAGCTCGGCTTCGCCGGCCTTGCGCAGCAGGCTCAGCAGGGCCTGGCGGCGGCCGACGATGCCGTACTGCGAGGCCTTGACGGTCTCGTCCAGCAGCACGATGCGCTCCTGGAACGAATTGCGCAGGTCCTGCTCGGTGGCATAGGACTCGGCCATGGCGCGGTCGCGGCGCTTGGCCGCGTCGGCGGCCAGGGCGGCGCTGCGGGCTTCGCGCGCGGCCTGTTCGGCCGCGGCGCGTTCTTCGCCGGTCAGGGTCCGGTCGACGCGCGCGGTGGGCAGGCCGCTCTTGGCGCTGATCTCGGTGCGCGCGCTGTCGACCGCGTGCGCGGGCAGGGCGTCGCCGCAGACCTTGCGGCCGTCTTCGTTCCAGCAGTACAGCTTCTTGCTGGCCGTTTTCGGGTCGGCGGCGGCCGCGCTCGCGGCGGCGAGCGCGAACAGCAGCGCGCCGGCGATCAGGGAGTGAGTTGCGTTCATGTCGCCGTTCCGCCTTCGAATGCTGCGATCTGTCGACCAAGCATCAAGCAAGAGTCGGGCCATGATCTGCTTTTCGGGCGTGCCGTGCATCACGATTCCCCGTGTCCAACGCCGCGGCCGGCTCGCCGGCCCTGCATCGGCGGCGATCAGTCGCCGCGACCGTACGCCGCGCGGTAGGCCAGCAGCCGCTCGCGCTGGCTGGAGAACTGCGCGCTGTCGCCGGTGAAACCGAGCAGATCGTCGAGGCTGGCGATCGCGATCACCGGCAGCGCGTGTTCGATTGCGACAGTTTCTGCCGCCGAGCGTCGGGATTGTGCAGGGTCCACGGCTTCCTGCCGGTCCAGCGCGATGACGATGCCGGCCACGGTGCCGCCGGCCTCGCCGATCAACCCCAGCGCTTCGCGGATCGCGGTGCCGGCGGTGATCACGTCGTCGACGATCAGCACCCGGCGCCCGGCCAGCGGCGCGCCGATCAGCAGGCCGCCCTCGCCGTGGCTCTTGGCTTCCTTGCGGTTGAACGCCAGCGGCAGGTCGCGGCCGCGGCGCGCGTACTCGCAGCCCAGCGCGGTCGCCAGCGGGATGCCCTTGTAGGCCGGGCCGAACAGCAGGTCGAAGTCGAGGCCGTGCGCGTCGATCGCATCGGCATAGCAACTGGCCAGCCCGGCCAGCGCCGCGCCGGTATCGAAGCGCCCGGCATTGAAGAAGTACGGGCTGACCCGCCCGGACTTGAGGGTGAATTCGCCGAAGCGCAGGGCGTCGGCCTGCAGGGCGAGTTGGAGAAAGCGGGTGCGATGGTCGGTCATGGGGTCGGGGCAGTGGGGGAAGAAGGAGCGGCGGGCGCCAGCCGCAGCAGCATCAGGTGCTGCGGCCCGGCCGAGCCGCCGTGGTACAGCTCGCCGGTGTCGAAGAAACCGGCCTTGAGGTAGACGCCATAGGCCGCGCGGTTGCGCACGTTCACCGTCAGCGCCAGCAGCCGGCGCTCGGGATAGCGGCGGCGCAGGTCGTCGGCGCAGGCGCGCATGGCCGCGGTGCCGTAGCCGCGGCCTTGTTCGCGCTGGTCGATGACGTAGGCGCGCAGGCCCACGCTGGGTTCGCCGAGCGGGCGGCCGGCGATCGCGGTGACGCTGAAGTCCAGGCGGTAGAAGCCGACCACGCGCTCGCCGGCCAGCACCGCCATGGCTTCGCTGTGGCGGTCCAGGCGGGTTTGTTCGAGGTTGTAGGCGGTCTGGCCGACGTATGGCAGTTGTTCGGGCGCGACCTGCAGCGCGCGCACCGCCGGCGCCAGCATCGGCGAGACCACGCACACGCTCACGCGCGCCAGGGCTGGGCTGGAAACGTCGGTCGCCACGGTCATGCCGGGCATGATACCCGCGCCCGGCCGTTGCTATGATCGTGCGCACTTCGTGCCCCGGAGCGCGCATGCGCATCATCAGTTTCAACGCCAACGGCCTGCGTTCGGCGGCGACCAAAGGTTTCTTCGACTGGTTCAAGACCCAGGACGCCGACGTGCTGTGCGTCCAGGAGACCAAGGCCCAGGAGCACCAGCTCACCGGCCCGGCGTTCCTGCCCGACGGCTACCGCGCGTTCTTCCGCGACGCGATCACCAAGAAGGGCTACAGCGGCGTGGCGATCTACGCCAAGCGCGAGCCCGACGAAGTCCGCACCGCGCTGGGCTGGGCGCCGTTCGACGACGAAGGCCGCTACATCGAGGCGCGCTTCGGCAATCTGAGCGTGGTTTCGTTCTACATCCCGTCCGGGTCGTCGGGCGAGCTCCGCCAGGGCTTCAAGTTCGAGGTCATGGACTGGCTCAAACCCGTTCTGGACGAGTGGTTGGCCAGCGGCCGCCAGTACGTGCTGTGCGGCGACTGGAACATCGTGCGCAGCCGCCTGGACATCAAGAACTGGACCAGCAACCAGAAGAACTCCGGCTGCCTGCCGCCCGAGCGCGACTGGCTCAACGGCCTGTGCGGCGAAGACAGCGGCTGGGTCGACACCTACCGCGCGCTGCATCCCGATCGCCAGGACTACACCTGGTGGAGCAACCGCGGCGCCGCGCGCGCCAACGACGTGGGTTGGCGCATCGATTACCAGCTCGCCACCCCGAACCTGCGCGACACGCTGCGCGCCTGCTCGATCCTGAAAGACCCGCGCTTCTCCGATCACGCCCCGTTCTGCGTCGACTATGACCTCTGAGCCCGGCCCGGCCGGAGCGGCGGCGTCACCGGCCCCGGCGAAGCAGCCTTCGGGCTGGCGGCGGGTGCTGAGCAACCTGGGCCAGCCCAAGGTGCTGGTGATGCTGCTGCTCGGCTTCAGCTCGGGCATCCCGATCTATTTGGTCGGCAACACCCTCGGCTACTGGATGCGCGAAAACGGCATCGAGCTGTCGATGATCGGCTTCCTGTCCTGGGTCGGCCTGGCGTACTCGCTGAAATTCCTGTGGGCGCCGCTGATCGACAAGCTCGACGCGCCCGTGCTCGGCCGCTGGTTGGGGCGGCGGCGCGGCTGGATGCTGTTGTCGCAGGGCGTCGCCGCGGCGGCGCTGGTCGGCATGGCGATGATCGAGCCGCGCCAGGGCCAGTTGCTGCTGGGCGGGCTGGTGCTCGATCAACTGATGGTGTTCGGCGCGTTGGCGCTGGTGGTGGCGTTCGCGTCGTCGACCCAGGACATCGTGATCGACGCCTGGCGCATCGAGAGCGCGGACAGTCCGGAGCAGCAGGGCTTGCTGACCTCGACCGCCACGCTGGGCTATCGCGGCGCGCTGTTGGTCACCGATGCGATGATCCTGATCCTCGCCGCGCACGCCGGTTGGGCGCTGTCGTACGACGTGATGGCGTTGCTGATGGGCGTGGGCGTGGTGGCGACGCTGATGGCGCGCGAACCGGCCGCCAGCGTGCTCGCCGCGGCCACCCCGCATCCGGCGCTGTTTACCCCGCGCGGCCTGTTCGACGCGCTGGTCGGCCCGTTCCTGGCCTTCTTCCGCGAGCACGGCCACTGGGCCTTGCTGATGCTGCTGACCATCAGCCTGTACCGGTTGCCGGATTTCCTGATGGGGCCGATGGCCAACCCGTTCTACGCCGATCTGGCCATGGACAAGGAACTCGTCGGCAAGGTGCGTGCCTCGTTCGGGCTGTTCGCCACCATCGCCGGCGTGGCCGCGGCCGGCCTGAGTGCGGTCCGGTTCGGCTTCATCCCGACCCTGATCGCCGGTGCGGTGCTCGGCCCGGGCTCCAACCTCGCCTTCGCCTACCTGGCCCTGCACGGCAACGACACCGGCGTGTTCACCGCGGCGATGGTGATCGACAACTTCTGCAACGGCTACACCGGCGTGGCCCTGGTCGGCTACATGTCCAGCCTGACCAACGTCGGCTACACCGCCACCCAGTACGCGCTGCTCAGCTCGTTCTATGCCTTGCTGGGCAAGGTGCTCAAAGGCCTGTCGGGCGTGGCGGTCGAACATCTCGCGGTCGACCGCAGCCTGCTGGAGGCGTATTCGCTGTTCTTCGTCGGCACCGCGGTGCTTGGCATTCCTGCACTTTTGTTGTGCATCGTGCTGGCGATACGACGGCCGCCGACGATCGCGCCGATCACCGCGCCGGGCGCGTAAGCCGCGCTCGGGCACCCCCGCGGTGCCCGGGCGTTTAAGCAAAGTCGTGTTCCTGAACGCGATTCGGCCAACTTCGTGTTGCTAACGACACGCGAACGGTGGCAACTTGCCCGACAGTGACCGATATCATCCTGCACAACCTCGATGCCATCCTGGCCGACCGCCTGCGTCGGGTCGCGGAGGCGCGTGGCTGGAGTCTGCAGCGCACCGCCCTGCATCTGATCGAGAGCGGGCTGTTCGTGGTCGAGGCCGAGATGGTCGGGCGCTTCAACGATCACGACGCCGACGCGCTGCAGGAAGCGATCGCGGCGCTGCAGGAAATCCCCAGCGATCCGGGCTTCTCGCTGATCGGCCGCGCCGAACCGCAGGAAGCGCCGAAACCGCGCAGCGCCGGCCCGGACCTGAGCAGCCTGGAACTGCTGGAAGAATTCCGCCCGCGCACCCCCGATTCGGCCTGACTCGCCGCGCCGCAAGCCCCGTCGCCGCATCGACGGCCCCGTGTAGGAGCGGCGCGAGCCGCGACCGCGCAACCGCGCATACCTCGAAAACGCAGCCCCCGGCATAGACCGCAAACACCGCGGCTTGTCGCCGCGTATCCCGCCGCACCGCCTCAACCCGCCGGATGCACCGTCCCCAACACCCGCAACCCCCGCGCTCCGGTCACGCTCGGCAGATTCCCCGGCAACCCCGCCAGGGTCTGCCGCGCCAGCCACGCAAAGCCCATCGCCTCGACGAAATCCGGGTCCAGCCCGTACTGCTGGGTCGATTCCACCGTCACCCCCGGCAAGCGCGCCGCCAGCCGCGCCAGCAGCGCGGTGTTGCGCACCCCGCCGCCGCAGGCCAGCACCCGCGTGGTCGCCGGCTGATGCGCGCGCAGCGCGTCGGCGATGCTGATCGCGCTGAGTTCGAGCAAGGTCGCCTGCACGTCCTGCGGCCGCTCGCCGCCGCTCAGGCGGGCGTCGACCCAATCCAGATGGAACTGCTCGCGGCCGGTGCTCTTGGGCGGCGGCAGCGCGAACCAGGGCTCATCGAGCAACCGCGCCAGCAACGACGGATCGACCTCGCCCTGGGCCGCGAACGCGCCGTCGGCGTCGTAGGGCCGGCCCAGATGGCGCAGCGCCCAGGCGTCCATCAGGCAGTTGGCCGGTCCGGTGTCGAACCCGCGCACCTCGCCGCGCGCCGGCAACAGGGTGAAATTGGCGATGCCGCCTAGGTTCAGCGCGACGCGGTCCTCGTCGGGCGAATGCAGCAGCGCGGCATGGAAGGCCGGCATCAGCGGCGCACCGTGGCCGCCGGCGGCGACATCGCGGCGACGGAAATCCGCGGCCGTGGCGATGCCGGTGCGTTCGGCGATCACCGCGCCGTCGCCGATCTGCCAGGTGAAAGGGTGCTGGCCGTCGAAGCGCGCGCCCGCCGGGCGATGGCGCACGGTCTGCCCGTGCGAACCGATCGCCGCGACCGCGCGCCGGTCCACGCCGGCCTCGTCGATCAGCGCCAGCGCGGCCTGCGCGAACGCCTGCGCGACCTGGATGTCGAGCGTGCCCAGTTCCTCCAGCGAGCGCGCATCGCCGCCCTGGCCGAGCGCGACCAGGCGTTCGCGCAGATCGTCCGGCCACGGGTAGGTGCGGCCGAGCACCAGCGCGCAGCGCGTCGGCGCGGCGCCGTGTTCGAACTGCACCAGCGCGGCGTCGATGCCGTCGGCGCTGGTGCCGGAGATCAGGCCAAGATAAAGGCCTGAAGCCGGTTCACCCGCGCCGGTGCCCGACGGGATCGAAGAATTGTCAGCCACGACGTGGTTTCCTAAGGCCTGAAGCCGGTTCACCCGCGCCGGTGCCCGCCGGGATCGAAGAGTTATCAGCCACAACGCAGTTTCCTAAAGCCAATCGATCGGTCGCTGGATACTAACGGTAGGAGCGGCGCGAGCCGCGACCGCGACATCGCGCATTCGACGCAAACGCGATGTCGCGGTCGCGGCTCGCGCCGCTCCTACAGGGGGAAACCCACGTAATCGCACTTCAAAAAAGCAAAAGGCCTCCGAAGAGGCCTTTCGCGTATGCAGACAGTCGCCCCGGACTTACGCCCTGCGCGACTTGGCCACCTTCTTCGCCACCTGCTTGATCGACGGCGTGGCCTGCTGGGCCGGCGCGGGCGCGGGCGCCGGACCGGCATCGGCGTAGATGACGTTCTCGACCTGACGGATGCGCGCCAGCGCCACGCTGGTCTGGCTGCGGAACTGCGCCAGCGCCGCGCCGCTGAGCGGCTCGGGCGGCGGCATGGTCACCGACAGCGGATTGCGATGCACGCCGTTGACGCGGAATTCGTAATGCAGGTGCGGCCCGGTCGCCAGGCCCGAGCTGCCGACATAGCCGATCACCGTGCCCTGGGCGATGCGCTGCCCCGGCTTGACCTTGCTGAAGTTCGACATGTGCCCGTACAGCGTGGTGTAGCCGCGGCCGTGATCGAGGATCACCGCGCGGCCGTAGCCGCCCTTCCAGCCGATGAACTGCACGCGCGCGTCGCCCGCGGCCATGATCGGCGTACCGGTGCCGGCGGCGTAGTCCACGCCCATGTGCATGCGGATGTTGCCGAGCACCGGATGCCGGCGCGAGCCGAAGCCCGAGGTCAACCGCGCGTATGCGATCGGCATGCGGATGAAGCTCTTCTTCAGCGGCCGGCCGTCGCCGGTGAAATACTCGGGTTTACCGCCGCGATCGAAGCGGAAACCGGTGTGCAGCTTGCCTTCGCTGGTGAAGGTCGCGGCCAGGATCGGACCGGTGCTGAGCAGCTCGCCCTCGCGCCAGGTCTGCTCGACCACCACGCTGAAACGGTCGTCGGTGCCGACGTCTTCGTTGAAGTCGATGTCGTACTTGAAGATGTCGTCGGTCAGGGTGTTGATGTTGGCCGAGGTCAGCCCGACCTTGCGCGCCGAACGGAACAAGGACTTGCCGACCTTGCCGCTGAGCACCACGGTGCGGGTTTCGGTCGGACGCGCGATCACCTTCTGGGTGATCTTGTCGCCGGTGAGGCTCAGCTCGATCCGGTGGCTGTCGTCCTTGTCGTAACGGAAGGTGCGCAGCGCGCCGTTGACCGGCATGTCGAAGCCCAGTTCGGTGCCGGGCTTCATCCGCATCAGCGCTTCCTTCGCGCCGGGCTGCTCGAGAATCTGGCGCATGGTCGAGGTCGGGATGTCCATGTCCTTGAACACCGAGTTCAAGGTCTGGCCGCGGTTGACCCGGACCAGCTGCCAGCTGTCGCCGGTCTCGCCCTTCAGGCGCGCCAGGGTCAGCGGCGGCAACGCCAGCGCCAGCGACTGGCGCGGCTCGTGCGCGCGCACCGAGGCGGTGGACTGGCTGAAACCGGGAACGATCGCGGCGACCATCATGCCGAGGGTGGCGAACAGGCCGGCCTGCACCCATTGCCGGCCCGACCAGCGACCGTTGAATCCATCGGAGATATGCCGCGCCAACACCGGTCGTTTCAACGCGGCTTCACGCAAGGCTTTCAGTCGTTCGCGTCGTTCGGCGCCCACACTGGAAGCCTGCTCGGGTACTGTCATGGATGGATCCCTCGTGTCGAGGTGTGAAGGCCGCGTAGCGGCGTTACCATAGACACGCGAGCAGTACGCGTCAAACCCTTGAGCTGAATAGGGTTTTTCACCACTGCCGGGTACCAATTCGTTTAACTCACACTTAACCTGAATTCGTGACGGCGTTAACAAAAAGCCGCTCGCGGACCGTCCTTGAGTCCAGCCTTTGAACAGCGCGCCCCCCACCACCCAAGAAGCCCTCGACCTGATCGCCCGCGGCGCCGACGAAATCCTCAAGCGCGAGGAGCTCGAAGCCCGGCTCAAGCTCGGCCGCCCGCTGCGGATCAAGGCCGGGTTCGACCCGACCGCGCCGGACCTGCACATCGGCCACACCGTCTTGTTGAACAAGATGCGGCAGTTCCAGGACCTGGGCCATCAGGTGATCTTCCTGATCGGCGACTTCACCGGAATGATCGGCGACCCCAGCGGCAAGAACGTCACCCGCAAGCCGCTGACCCGCGAGGACGTGCTCGCCAACGCCGAGACCTACGCCGAGCAGGTGTTCAAGGTGCTGGACAAGGAGCGCACCGAGGTCCGCTTCAACTCCGAGTGGTTCGGCAAGATGTCGGCCGCCGACATGATCCGCCTAGCCGGCCAGCACACGGTGGCGCGCATGCTCGAACGCGACGACTTCGCCAAGCGCTACGCCGGCCAGCAGTCGATCGCGATCCACGAATTCCTGTATCCGCTGGTGCAGGGCTACGACTCGGTGGCGCTTAAGTGCGACGTCGAGCTCGGCGGCACCGATCAGAAATTCAACCTGTTGATGGGCCGCGGCCTGCAGGAGCACCACGGCCAACCGCCGCAGATCGTGCTGACCATGCCGCTGCTGGAAGGCCTGGACGGCGTCAACAAGATGTCCAAGTCGCTGGGCAACTACATCGGCATCAACGAGCCGCCGATCGACATCGTCACCAAGACCATGAAGATCGACGACGTGTTGATGTGGCGCTGGATCGATCTGCTGAGCTTCGAGATCGGCATCGCCGAGGCGGCGAGCCTCAAGGGCCAGATCGAAGCCGGCCAGCTCAACCCGCGCGACCTCAAGCTGCGCCTGGCGCGCGAGCTGGCCGCGCGCTTCCACGGCGAGCAGGCGGCCGAGACCGCGGTCGCCGGTTGGAATGCGGCGGTGCGCGGGGAGGGCGATATCTCTTCATTGCCGTTGACCGACGTGGCCGTGCCGGCCGAGGGGCTGCGGATCGCCGCCTTGTTGGTGGCCGCGGGCTTGACCCCCAGCAACGGCGAAGGCAATCGCAAGCTCAAGGAGCGGGCGGTCAAGGTCGACGGCAACGTCGTGGAAGACCCGCAGCAGGTGTTCGGCCCGGGGTTCGAGGGGGTACTGGCGGTGGGCAAGCGCAATTTCGCCCGGGTGCGCCTGGTAGCAGCCTGAGTCATGGCCTGATTCCCGGCGGAAGCTGGGCTGCCGCCTCGGCGAGGCGCAGCTGAAGATCGCATAGGTCCTGTAAGAGAGCCGTGCTTGTCTCCCTCTCCCGCTTGCGGGAGAGGGCCGGGGTGAGGGCCACCAAGTCGCGAACCCGCCGAGAGCCCCCGTCGCGCATAGGTTTTGATGCAGGGCAAAAAATTCCCTGTTCATTTTTCGCAAAACCCCTTCCCAAGCCCTATTCAGATCTGCATAATGCGCGGCCCCGCTGACCGGATGATTGGTTGACGGGGACGCGCAAAAGCAGCGGTTTCGACAGGAGTTGACGGTCTGAAACATTGCTGTAAGATGCGCGGCCCGCTGACCGGTTTATGGGTTGCGGGGCGCGTGGAAAGCGGCGGTTTCGACAAGTGTTGACGAGTCGAAAACATGCTGTAAGATGCGCGGCCCGGTGAGGTGGAATGCTTCGGAAACGAAGGGTTTCGGCGAGTTGGGAAGCGGCAAGAAGTTCGCGAACAGGTGTTGACGTTCACGAAAACTGCTGTATAGTGTGCGGCTCCCTCGGGCACTTCGGTGACGAGACGGAACAAGGCGCTGAGGCCGGTTCCTAAAGATCTTTGACAGTGTGCGCAGGTGACTTGTGCGGGCGTCTGGCGGGTGGATAGTTGTCCATCTTGCAGACGTTCGTAACAGAGTCCAACGATTTAGAAGAAAGCATGCAAATGCGAGTAAGTTGAGTAATTGGCCTGGAACGAAGTCTGCACTCAAAGCATTGATGAAGGCCGCAAGGCTGGAATCGAAACATTTAAGTGAAGAGTTTGATCCTGGCTCAGAGTGAACGCTGGCGGCAGGCCTAACACATGCAAGTCGAACGGCAGCACAGAGGAGCTTGCTCCTTGGGTGGCGAGTGGCGGACGGGTGAGGAATACGTCGGAATCTGCCTATTTGTGGGGGATAACGTAGGGAAACTTACGCTAATACCGCATACGACCTACGGGTGAAAGCGGAGGACCTTCGGGCTTCGCGCAGATAGATGAGCCGACGTCGGATTAGCTAGTTGGCGGGGTAAAGGCCCACCAAGGCGACGATCCGTAGCTGGTCTGAGAGGATGATCAGCCACACTGGAACTGAGACACGGTCCAGACTCCTACGGGAGGCAGCAGTGGGGAATATTGGACAATGGGCGCAAGCCTGATCCAGCCATGCCGCGTGTGTGAAGAAGGCCTTCGGGTTGTAAAGCACTTTTGTCCGGAAAGAAAAGCATTGGGTTAATACCCCGATGTCATGACGGTACCGGAAGAATAAGCACCGGCTAACTTCGTGCCAGCAGCCGCGGTAATACGAAGGGTGCAAGCGTTACTCGGAATTACTGGGCGTAAAGCGTGCGTAGGTGGTTTGTTAAGTCTGATGTGAAAGCCCTGGGCTCAACCTGGGAATGGCATTGGAAACTGGCTGACTAGAGTGCGGTAGAGGGTAGTGGAATTCCCGGTGTAGCAGTGAAATGCGTAGATATCGGGAGGAACATCTGTGGCGAAGGCGACTACCTGGACCAGCACTGACACTGAGGCACGAAAGCGTGGGGAGCAAACAGGATTAGATACCCTGGTAGTCCACGCCCTAAACGATGCGAACTGGATGTTGGGAGCAACTTGGCTCTCAGTATCGAAGCTAACGCGTTAAGTTCGCCGCCTGGGAAGTACGGTCGCAAGACTGAAACTCAAAGGAATTGACGGGGGCCCGCACAAGCGGTGGAGTATGTGGTTTAATTCGATGCAACGCGAAGAACCTTACCTGGCCTTGACATCCACGGAACTTTCCAGAGATGGATTGGTGCCTTCGGGAACCGTGAGACAGGTGCTGCATGGCTGTCGTCAGCTCGTGTCGTGAGATGTTGGGTTAAGTCCCGCAACGAGCGCAACCCTTGTCCTTAGTTGCCAGCACGTAATGGTGGGAACTCTAAGGAGACCGCCGGTGACAAACCGGAGGAAGGTGGGGATGACGTCAAGTCATCATGGCCCTTACGGCCAGGGCTACACACGTACTACAATGGTAGGGACAGAGGGCTGCAAACCCGCGAGGGCAAGCCAATCCCAGAAACCCTATCTCAGTCCGGATCGGAGTCTGCAACTCGACTCCGTGAAGTCGGAATCGCTAGTAATCGCAGATCAGCATTGCTGCGGTGAATACGTTCCCGGGCCTTGTACACACCGCCCGTCACACCATGGGAGTTTGTTGCACCAGAAGCAGGTAGCTTAACCTTCGGGAGGGCGCTTGCCACGGTGTGGCCGATGACTGGGGTGAAGTCGTAACAAGGTAGCCGTATCGGAAGGTGCGGCTGGATCACCTCCTTTAGAGACATAAAGACAGCCAATTGCCTGTCCAGACGTCCGCACAAGTGACCTGCATTCAGAGTTCCCGATCGCCACAGGGCGATTGAGGAGTCGTCCCGTTTCGATGGGGCTTTAGCTCAGCTGGGAGAGCACCTGCTTTGCAAGCAGGGGGTCGTCGGTTCGATCCCGACAAGCTCCACCACCTAGCCAGTAGCAGTTTTGGGTCTGTAGCTCAGGTGGTTAGAGCGCGCCCCTGATAAGGGCGAGGCCGGTGGTTCGAGTCCTCCCAGACCCACCACCCTGGTGAAGAGTTAAAGAGCAGCGACAAAACTTCTGAATTGCGCACACACATAAAGATTTGAAACTGGAAAGGCGCTGAAGCCTTTCAAGTGTTCTTTGAAAAACTGGAATGTAGCGAGCGTTTTGAGACGGAATGTCCATGACGTGTCGTGAGGCTAAGGCGAGTGTCGAAAGACACTTTATTAATTGAGTCGTTATATTCGAGTCCGGGCTTTGTACCCCTGGACCCGTGTAATTCCGAGGCAACTTGGGGTTATATGGTCAAGCGAATAAGCGCACACGGTGGATGCCTTGGCGGTCAGAGGCGATGAAGGACGTGATAGCCTGCGAAAAGCGCGGGGGAGCTGGCAATAAGCTTTGATCCCGCGATGTCCGAATGGGGAAACCCACCTAGCAATAGGTATCCTGCAGTGAATACATAGCTGCTGGAAGCGAACCCGGAGAACTGAAATATCTAAGTACCCGGAGGAAAAGAAATCAACCGAGATTCCCTAAGTAGTGACGAGCGAACGGGGACTAGCCCTTAAGTTGCATCAGCTTCAGCAAAACGAGTTGGAAAGCTCGGCCATAGAAGGTGACAGCCCTGTATGTGAAGGGGCTGATGCGATGAAATCGAGTAGGGCGGGGCACGAGAAACCCTGTCTGAACATGGGGGGACCATCCTCCAAGGCTAAATACTCCTGACCGACCGATAGTGAACCAGTACCGTGAGGGAAAGGCGAAAAGAACCCTGGTGAAGGGAGTGAAATAGACCCTGAAACCGTGTGCGTACAAGCAGTAGGAGCTCGCAAGAGTGACTGCGTACCTTTTGTATAATGGGTCAGCGACTTACTGTTCGTGGCAAGCTTAACCGTATAGGGGAGGCGAAGGGAAACCGAGTCTGATAAGGGCGCATAGTCGCGGGCAGTAGACCCGAAACCGGGTGATCTAGTCATGCCCAGGGTGAAGGTTGAGTAACATCAACTGGAGGCCCGAACCCACGTCTGTTGCAAAAGACGGGGATGAGGTGTGATTAGGAGTGAAAAGCTAATCGAACCCGGAGATAGCTGGTTCTCCTCGAAAGCTATTTAGGTAGCGCCTCGGACGAATACTGCTGGGGGTAGAGCACTGTTATGGCTAGGGGGTCATTGCGACTTACCAAACCATGGCAAACTCCGAATACCAGCACGTACTATCCGGGAGACACACGGCGGGTGCTAACGTCCGTCGTGAAAAGGGAAACAACCCAGACCCACAGCTAAGGTCCCAAATTTATCGCTAAGTGGTGAACGATGTGGAAAGGCACAGACAGCCAGGAGGTTGGCTTAGAAGCAGCCACCCTTTAAAGAAAGCGTAATAGCTCACTGGTCGAGTCGGTCTGCGCGGAAGATTTAACGGGGCTAAGCGATAAACCGAAGCTTGGGGTGCATCACTTCGTGATGCGCGGTAGAGGAGCGTTCCGTAAGCCGTTGAAGGTGGATTGAGAAGTCTGCTGGAGGTATCGGAAGTGCGAATGCTGACATGAGTAACGATAATGCGGGTGAAAAGCCCGCACGCCGAAAGCCCAAGGTTTCCTTGCGCAACGTTAATCGACGCAGGGTGAGTCGGCCCCTAAGGCGAGGCTGAAAAGCGTAGTCGATGGGAAGCAGGTTAATATTCCTGCACCTCGCGTAAGTGCGATGGAGGGACGGAGAAGGTTAGGCAGGCCAGGCGTTGGTTGTCCTGGTGAGAGAGTTGAGGCGGTTCCCTTTGGCAAATCCGGGGGAGCAACGTTGAGACTAAGGACCGGCCCATTAGGGCTAGGCTGCCGATATCACGCTTCCAGGAAAAGCTCCTAAGCTTCAGCTTACGCAGACCGTACCGTAAACCGACACAGGTGGGCAGGATGAGAATTCTAAGGCGCTTGAGAGAACTCGGGTGAAGGAACTAGGCAAAATAGCACCGTAACTTCGGGAGAAGGTGCGCCCTCCACGGTTAATAGCTGAGGGGGGCCGCAGTGACCAGGCCGCTGCGACTGTTTATCAAAAACACAGCACTCTGCAAACACGAAAGTGGACGTATAGGGTGTGACGCCTGCCCGGTGCTGGAAGGTTAATTGATGGGGTCAGCCGCAAGGCGAAGCTCTTGATCGAAGCCCCAGTAAACGGCGGCCGTAACTATAACGGTCCTAAGGTAGCGAAATTCCTTGTCGGGTAAGTTCCGACCTGCACGAATGGCGTAACGACAGCGGCGCTGTCTCCACCCGAGACTCAGTGAAATTGAAATCGCTGTGAAGATGCAGCGTTCCCGCGGCAAGACGGAAAGACCCCGTGAACCTTTACTATAGCTTTACACTGAACGTTGAGTTCGTCTGTGTAGGATAGGTGGGAGGCTATGAAACCATGGCGCTAGCTGTGGTGGAGCCATCCTTGAAATACCACCCTGTCGTGCTTGACGTTCTAACCTAGGCCCGTTATCCGGGTCAGGGACCGTGTATGGTGGGTAGTTTGACTGGGGCGGTCTCCTCCCAAAGTGTAACGGAGGAGCACGAAGGTACGCTCAGCGCGGTCGGACATCGCGCACTGTGTGCAAAGGCATAAGCGTGCTTGACTGCAAGATCGACGGATCAAGCAGGTACGAAAGTAGGTCTTAGTGATCCGGTGGTTCTGTATGGAAGGGCCATCGCTCAACGGATAAAAGGTACTCCGGGGATAACAGGCTGATACCGCCCAAGAGTTCATATCGACGGCGGTGTTTGGCACCTCGATGTCGGCTCATCACATCCTGGGGCTGTAGTCGGTCCCAAGGGTATGGCTGTTCGCCATTTAAAGTGGTACGCGAGCTGGGTTCAGAACGTCGTGAGACAGTTCGGTCCCTATCTGTCGTGGGCGTTGGAGATTTGAGAGGGGCTGCTCCTAGTACGAGAGGACCGGAGTGGACGAACCTCTGGTGTTCCGGTTGTCACGCCAGTGGCACTGCCGGGTAGCTATGTTCGGAAGCGATAACCGCTGAAAGCATCTAAGCGGGAAGCGCGCCTCAAGATGAGATCTCCCGGGACTTTAAGTCCCCTAAAGGAACCATCAAGACTAGGTGGTTGATAGGCAGGGTGTGTAAGTGCGGCAACGCATTGAGCTAACCTGTACTAATGATCCGTGTGGCTTGACCATATAACCTCAAGTTGCCTTGGCTTCATTGACACGTTAAGACGTTTCTCCCAAAATACTGCTCGCTACATTCCAACTTATTCGCCGACGACGGGGTTCATTCCGTTTAAAGCACACCCACGTGAGCGTGAGCGCAACTTCAATCCATCGAAGCCTGCGACCCTCCACCCTCTCCCTGGTGATAATAGCTGTGTGGCACCACCCGATCCCATCCCGAACTCGGAAGTGAAACGCACATGCGCCGATGGTAGTGTGGCCTAAGCCATGCAAGAGTAGGTCATCGCCAGGGGCTTTACCCTAAAACGCCGCAACCATTGGTTGCGGCGTTTTTCTTTGCGCGGAGCAAAACCATCGGCAGGAAGTCTTCCGCGGCGCAAAGCATGGCTGCCCGGTCGTGAGTTGATCCGCCGATATTCGAGCCGCAGTTCGCCCCGATAATCGATGTCCCTGCGAATACCCCGGGGCCAGCGGCGTAAGCCGCGACTACCAAACATGCTTGCGTCGTATGTGCGGCGCCGCGGGCGCGGCTTGCGACGCTTAGGTCCGTTGTGCCGCGGCCCGATTTATGGGGCCTGCCAAATCACATATTCCATGCGAAACCTGAAGTTGTCTTAGATGTAATCCTTAACGATGCAATCGATGCGACAGCCCAATGGCAGAATCCACGCGGTCTCCGGCAGACGTGCCCGCCCTTTCGCCTGAGCCGCGTTTGGGTTGCGGCCTTCTTTCGCGGTGCCATCACAGCGGCGCCACGTGAAATCGCGGTGGCGTTCATCTGATTAGGCGGTCTAAATCATTTTCATACCGTCAACAAATACGACAAGGACAGCTAATGAAGAGACGTCAGTTCATCGGAGCTCCGCTGGCAGTAGCCGCCGCAACTGCGGCTGCGGGATTCGCCACCGTCGCCGACGCGGCTCCGCAGGCCACCATGGAGCGGCTTTCGGTGCTGGATTTCATCCCGCCGGAACTGCACGCAGCTATCTTCGACGAATCCAATACTGTCGATCTCACGGCATACATCCAGGCCGCGATCGATTCGCGTCCCGGGCGTTCCATCGACATCCGCTTTCCCAGCGGCACTTATCGCTTCAACGGAACCTTGCATGTTTCGCGCAACCATCTGTGGCTGAGCGGCGATAACGCCACACTCCTCCATGGGGCTGAAGGCGATGCGATCGTGTTGGGCGACGGAGTCACAGCGTATTACCGGATTCAGATCGGTGGCTTCCTGATGGGCAAGAGCCAGGTTTGCTATTCCGGCGCGATGATCCGCTCGCGGTTGTGCAGCATCGTGACGATCAAGGATTGTTATTTCTATGGAGACGACAAGATCCACGACGTCATGGTGTTCGAGCGCGGTTACCAGATCGACATTCATAACGTCGTATCGGAGAAGTGCCGGAATAATCATGTCACGCTGAGCGGCTCCGGGCCGGGCGCCGATCGCCAGGTGGATGCGACGATCTACGACAACCGCTTCGATTATGGCGCGTCCGCACTGTCGGCAAACGGTTTCGTCGAGGGGATATTCTTTCGCCGGAACATCTGCCTGCGCCAGCGCAACATCATCGCGAGTCTCAACGGAACTGCCAACTGGACTATCCCGTCGGTGAAGATCCAGGAAAACGATTTCGACGGAGGCGGATCCATCGGCCTGCAGATCAATCGCCTGTCCAATTTCCAGATCAACGACAACTGGTTCTCGAGCCTGCAGGACACGGCGTTGCGAATCGACGAAAATGCGGGTGGTGGAACGGTCAGCGACAATCAGTTCTACGCGACTGAAGGCAGAACCGCGATCGAGATCGGTGGTCAAGGCATTGTGATCACCGGCAATACGATCTCAGGTGGGCAGCAAGGGATGTATCTGCGCGCAACCAGCGGGAACATCGTATTCACCGGAAATATGGTGACTTACATGAAAGGTTTGGCCATCAATCTCTATGAGAATCCGTCGATGGTGACGATTGTGGGGAACAACTTCGTGAGCAATGCCGCAGCGATATCGACGGGCGGCACCGCATTAAACGTAGCCAGCAATCTCATTCGCTGACGGGCGACTGGAATGTGAAAGCATGAGAGTGCCCGAAAACCGGTGAGTTTCTCGTTTTCCGAGGGTGGCGAATTTACAGCGTACTCAGCGAACTGATTTAAGTTGCGATGCCGATCGCGTTGGGCTTGGTAAATATCAGGTATCTGGGCGCCAATGCTTCACGGTAAGCGCGAACCATCGACCGGTGTTCGCAGGCGAGGTTCGAGTGACCGCCGCCGCTGAAATGGCGGGTTGGAATAGCGGGTGGGCGACCGCTAAACCGTCAATACGATCGCAGACACCGCGCTGCGATCGTTCGCATCTCAAGAGGCGCGGTCGCCTTCCGGCGCCAGGCCGAGCTCGACTTGGGTCAGTCCGTCGTGGGTCCCGATCCGCAAGCCGATCCGATACCGCTCGCACAGCCGTTGCACGATCGCCAGGCCGAGCCCAAGGCCGGCGCTGCCTTCGCGGCGCTGAAACGGGCGGTGCAGGGTTGCGAGTAAATCCGGTTCAACGGCGTGCCCGCTGTTGACGATATTGAAGCTTGCGCGATCCCCGTTTTTCGCATGGTCGATCCAGATACGCACCACGCCCGCTTCGGTGTGGGCGAACGCGTTGCCGATCAGATTCGACAACAGGATGTGCAGTACCGGTTCGGGCAATACGCTGCGGACGCCGGCCGGTACCTGGATATCGAGGTCGATCGGCTTTCCTTCCAGCAGCACCGCCTGGTCCAGGATCACCCGCTCCAGCAGCGGCAGCACGGGCACCGGTTCGCCCGTCAGCGCCGACTCCTGCGACTCGCGCGCCAGACTCAGCAGCGTGCCGACAGTCCGCTCGAGCTGCGAGGCCGACTGGCGCAGATGAGTCAGGTGCTGACGGCCGGCTGCCGACAGTCCGGGTTCGTCCAGCAGACGCTCGCTGGTGCTGGCGATCACCGCCAGCGGCGTGCGCAACTCGTGGCTGGCGTCGCGGGTGAATTCCTGTTCGCGTTCGATGAAGGTGCGGATGCGTTCGATCAGCTCGGCGACGCCTCGCGCGACCAAGCCGACTTCATCGTCGGCGCGTTCGGGCATCGGCAGTATCGGCAGATGCTGCGGTGTGATCGAGCCGACCTGCGCCGCCAGTCGCGCCAGCGGCGCCGTGGTGCGTCGCGCCAGCCAGTAAGCGATTAACAACGCCAACGCGAACACCGCGGCCGCCGACCAGGCCAGCAATTGCAGGATGCGGTCGCGCATCGGCCGGACCACCAATTGCTGGCTGACTTCGGCGACCAACCACGCATTCGCGGCCGGATCGGCGGCCTGCAGGGTCTTGAGGTGGTAGTGGCGCCCGTCGCGCCCGGCGTATTCGTGACGCCAGGGTTCGTCGCGGTAAGGCGAACGCAAGTCGTCGGGGAATTGGGCGACGTCGGTGTACACCTTCATGTACGGGCTGCGCGGCGTTTCCCAGCGGCCGTCGCGTCGATGCGCCTGCACCAGGGCCGCGGCTTCCTGCCGTAACGCGGCGTCGAAGAACGCGTCTTCGGTGGCATACATGAAGATCATCGCGTACAGGCCGAACACGCCGGCGACGAGCACGGCGAATCCGCCGAACGCGATCATCAAGCGGTTGCGCATGCGCCGCCGCGGCTGTTTCATGGGCGATCGCGCAGCTTGAAGCCCACGCCATGCACGGTGTGCAGCATCGGCCAGGCGAAGGGTTTGTCGAGCGCCTGCCGCAGCAGATACAGATGCGAACGCAGCGGATCGGATTGCGGCACGTCGTCGCCCCACACGCGTTGCATGAGTTCGCTGCGGGTGAGGGTGCGAGGCCAGGCTTCGGCCAGGATCAGCAGAATGCGGTACGCGGTCTGATGCAGTTCGAGCGTCGCGCCGTCGCGTTGCGCGTGGTTGCCGCGGCGATCGATGCTGAGCGGACCGATCCGCAGCACGTGCTGCTCGCCGCTGCGATGACGTTGCGACAGCGCCAGGCAGCGGGCGAGCAGTTCCTCGCCCGCGAACGGTTTGACCAGGTAATCGTCGGCGCCGGCCTCGAAGCCCTTGAGTTTGTCGGCGAGCGTGTCGCGTGCGGTGAGCATCAGCACCGGGATACGGCGGTCGGCGCGCTCGCGCAACTGCGCGCATACGCGCAGACCGTCCAGGCCGGGCAGGTTGAGGTCCAGCACCACGACATCGGGCGGATCGTCCAGCGCCAGACGCAGGCCGGTGCGGCCATCGGCGGCGAAATCCGCCCGATGGCCGTGCGACTCGAACATTGCCGCCATCGCCGTGCGCAGCGGCAGATGATCTTCGACCACGAGTATGCGCAGACGCTCCACCATCGACGCTCAGCTTCCGATGCGTTGCAACAGTTGTTTAGCTTCGGCCATGTCGGGGTGGCTTTCCAGTACCTCGCCGGTCAGCGCGCGCGCGCGTTCGCGATCGCCCAGGCGCAGGTGCGCTTCGGCCATGCCCAGGCGCAACTGCGGTTCGGGCATGTACGGCGCGGCCAGTTGCATGATCGCCAGCGCGTCGCGGGTGGCGGCCAGGTCCTGGGTAGACTGCGATTGGTAGTAGCCGAGCAGGCCGATCAGCTGCACGTGATAGTTGTCGCGATCGTCGGCGAGCGCTTTATGCACGGCCGCGGTTTCGCCGTCCAATGCACGCTGCACCAGGGTCATGGTGCGTTCGTCGCGCCACGGCGTGCGCGCCTTGGGCTGACGGCCGAGCGTGCTGACGATGGCTTCGGCGACGGCGGGCGTGGAGTACGGGTTCTGGCCGGTGATCAGGCGACCGTCGACGACCAGCTTGGGCATCATCAACGCCGCTTCCTGCCACTGCGCCCCGCGCGCCTTGAGCGCGTCTTCGAGCTGGAAGCGGTATTGCTTCGCCCAGCGCTTGCCGAACACGGCTTCTTCCTCGTTGCTGAAACCGGTCATGCGCTTGCCGTCGACCAGCCAGGCGCCATTGCCGAGCCGCACATCCACCAGCGCGGCGGGCCCGTGACACACCGCCGCGACCACGCCGCCGCGTTCGTAGACGTCGGCCACCACGCGCTGCAAGGCCGGGTCGGCGGGCAGGTCGAACATTGCGCCCTTGCCGCCGACCACGTAGACCGCGGCGTAGTCGGCGGCCTTGAGATCGCCGGTCTTGCGCGTGGCCGCGAGCAGCCCGTTCGCGTCGGCGTCGGCGAGCAGGCTCGCGTTGAACGCTTCGGCCGCGTCGTATTTGTCGGCCTCGGCGCGGCCGCCGTTCGGGCTGGCGACGTCGATGGCATAGCCGTTGTCGCGGAAGATCAGATACGCCTGGGCGAATTCGTCCATCTCGAAGCCGGGCCGGGTCTTGCCCTGGTCGCGGCCTTCGCCGCTGACCACGATCAGGATCTTGTCGGCGGCCATCGCGGGGACAGCGGCGAGCAGCAGCGACACGGCGAGTACGCCGCGGCGAACACGATGTAGGGTCATGGAGGCGATCTCGACAGGAGGGAGCCTCAGTGTCGGCGGCGGCTGTGAATCAAACTTCAAACGCCGCGATGTGCCGCTGCGACGCGCTACTGCCGCGATCGAGCGCCGGTCACGCCGTCTTGCGGAACGTCACCACCAGCACATCGCGATGCGCTTCGCGTTGCGGGTCCTGCGGCGTCACCGCGGTGACGCCATGGAACACGCGGGCGTCGTCGACCAGCGCGGCGTCGAGCGGCGCGGTCAGGGTGAAACTGCCCAGTTCGGTGCCGTCGGCGGTGTGGATGGTGGTGGTGCCGCTGAGGATGTTGTGACGATCGATCAACAGCACCAGCACGTAGTCGACGCCGTCGCGATGCACGCCTTCGGGCGTGGGCTGGCCGTCTTCGTCGCTGCGCGCTTCGATGCGGAACTGGTGCAGTTCGATATGCCAGGCCTGCGTGTGCGGCGCGAGCGTGGAAAAGAAGTCGCGGCAGAACCCGAGCACGGTGGTGAGGCTGGCGCCGCTGGCGATGGCGTCGTGCACCGGCTCGAACCAGCGTTCGATATCGCCTTGCAGGGCGTTGTAATTGAGGCTTTGGTAATGCGGTTGATGCGGCTGGCGCTCGATCGCGCCGTCGCGACCGGCGCGGAACACCGCATGCCGGCGGCGGCGATGGCGGCCGACGCTGGCCAGGTACTGGTCGGGCGCCAGGTCGTTCCAACTGTCGGCGAACGCCGGCCAATCCTGCAGCGAGCCGTGCTGCAGCAGATGGCCGCGCATGGTCTGGCCGTCGACGAAACAGAAGCCGTCGCCGCGCAGGGAGTGCGCGAAGTTTTCATGATCGGTGCGCGGGGCGGGGGACATTCGCGACTCTTCGGGACAGCGGGATGCGGCGGGGGAGATGGCGAACGCGGTCAGCGTTCGCGAAGGATTTAGCTCGGCAAACCGGCCTGCGTCGAGCCGTCGAGCAAACGCAGCACCACCTGCGCGCTGGCATCTTCGGACGCCGCCAGCGCGGCCAGGACCAGCAACGCCAGCACGCAGCCGAAGCCCACCACCCAGGCCAGACTGCGCAGCCTCGGCTGGCGCAGCACATAGAACACGCCGTGCAGCACGCGGAACACGATGAAGACGATCGACAGGATGACGATCCAGTCGGTGGCCACGCCGGTCATCTGCGCGCCGATCACGCCGGCCGCGAACGGGGCGAAGGCTTCGAAGGCGTTGAGGTGGGCGGCGTAGGCGGCGTGGGAACGCGGGTTGTCCTGACGGGTCTGCCAGCCGCGCGGGTCGCGGTTGTCGTAGCGCTTGCCGCTGGCCTTGGCGACGGCGACCCACAGATACGGCAACAGCGCGGCGATCAGCACGCACCAGTAGGCGATGGACATGGACATGCGCGTTCCTTCAGGCATACCGCGAGCCGCGGCTGCTAAAGCCTAGCGGAAAAAACCACGGCGCCCTTGGGCGCCGTCGTCGGATCGCTGTGCGGCGAGGGTCGGCCCGCGGGACCGACCCGCCGCGTGGGCGCGGATTACTTCGCCGGCGGCGCCATCAGCTTGTCGTGCGCGGCGCGGAAGGCGTTGCCTTCGTACCAGTTCGGCCACTGCTCGTTGCCGGCCAGCACCGTGCCCACGCCGTACAGCGCGTCCAGGTCCTGGACCAGGCCGTCGAGCTTCCAGGCCGCGTCGAACTCGTCGGCCGGCTTGTGGTAACGGTTGTCGCGGTAGTCGATCTGGGCCTTCTGCCCGGCTTCGACGCCGCCGTCGATCAGGTCGTCGCCGCCCTTGGCGTACAGCGCGGGCACGCCGGCCTTGGCGAAGTTGAAGTGATCGGAACGGAAGTAGAAGCCGTCCTGCGGGGTGCCTTCGGCATGCAGCACGCGCTTCTGACCGTCGGCGACGGTCTTGAGGATGTCCTCGAGTTCGGAGCTGCCGTAACCGACCACGGTCATGTCGCGGGCCTTGCCGATGATCGGCATCGCGTCGAGGTTGATCACCGCGACGGTCTTGTTCAGCGGCACGGTCGGATGGGCGACGTAGTACTTGGAACCCAGCAGTCCGGATTCTTCCAGGGTCACCGCCAGGAACAGCAGCGAACGGTCCGGCGGCGGGGTCTGCTTGCTGAAGGCTTCGGCGATTTCCAGGATGCCGGCCACGCCCGAGGCGTTGTCGACCGCGCCGTTGTAGATCGTGTCCGGGCCGGTGGTCTTGGCGTCGGCACCGTGGCCTTCATGGCCGCCTTCGCCGGTGTGGTTGCCCAGGTGATCCCAGTGCGCCATGTAGACGATGGCTTCGTCCGGACGCTTGGCGCCGTCCAGGCGCGCGATCACGTTGCGCGAGGACTTCTCGCTGATCTTGCTCTTGAGATCGACCGAAGCCTTGGCCTGCAGCGCGATCGCCTTGAAGCCGCGCTTGCCGGCGGCCTGGTACAACTGGTCGAGGTTCTGGCCCAGATCGCCGAGCAGCTTGCGCGCGGCGTCGTTGCTGATCCAGCCCTGCACCGGCAGGCGCGGTTCCGGATCGTCCTTGGCCGGCAGGTCGAACTGCGCGCCCGACCACGAATTCTTGACCACGTCCCAGCCGTACGATGCGCCGGCGGTGTCGTGGATGATGAGCGCGGCCTTCGCGCCCTGGCGCGCGGCCTCTTCGAACTTGTAGGTCCAGCGGCCGTAGTAGGTCATCCGCTTGCCTTCGAACAAGGTCGCGTCCTGGCCGTGGAAGCCCGGGTCGTTGACGAACATCACCACCGTCTTGCCCTTGACGTCGACTCCGGCGTAATCGTTCCACTGCTGCTCGGGCGCGTTGACGCCGTAGCCCACGAACACCAGATCGCTGCCGTCGACCTTCACTTCCGGCTGGCCGGTGCGGGTGCCGACCACCATGTCGGTGCCGAACTTCAACTCGCGCGGCTGGCCCTTGACCTCGAGCTTGAGCGAGGTGGTTTCGTCGGCGGTGGTTTCGACCATCGGCACGGTCTGGAAGTAGCTGTCGCCGTTGCCGGGTTTCATGCCCATGCGCTGGAACTGCGCCTGCAGGTACGCGACGGTCTTGTCCTCGCCGGCGCTGCCGGGCGCGCGGCCTTCGAACTCGTCGGAGGCCAGGATCTTGACGTGCTGGGCGAAGTCGGCGGCGTTGATCGCGCCGTCGAAGCCGTGCTCGCCGGCGGGTACGGCCGGGGCCGGTGTGGCGGCGCTCGCGCCGGTATCGGGCTTGGACGGTGTCTTGTCGCAGGCCGACAGGACCAGGGCGGCGGCAACCAGCGAGGTGGCGGTGAGCAGCGGGGTGGTTCGGGACAGATGCTTCGGCAACAAGGTCGAGACCTCCAGGAGCGGCGCGGGGCCGGGGGTGGGGGAGGTCCATTCTAGGTGCTGCGGTTTCGCGGTGTTGTCCCGATCAGTTCGCTCGCCGAGCGGTCGGGCGCAATGCGAACGCCCCGCCCGGATCGTCGCGGCCGTGGCCGTGGCGACCCGGACGGGGCGCGGGCGCCGCCTTACTCGGCCGGCGGGGTCGCGGTGTTGAACGCGATCGCGGTGGCGCCGCGGATCGGGCCGGTCTTGGCGGTGCTGTGGACGTACAGCTTCACGTCGCGCTCGAACACCAAGGCGCCGTCGACGCGCGCGTTCGGTCCGATGATCACGCGCGGGTCGCGCTGCTTGGTCAGGCGGATGCCGTTGGGCTTGGTGTAGCGCACGCCGCCGCTGATGTGCGAATCCACGCCGACGGTGAGGTCGCCGTTGACCGTCTCGATGCCGCCGGTGACGTCGGTATCGACCAGGCCGATCGCGCCGTTGACGGTCTCCAGGTCGCCGCGCACGGTGCCGCCGCGATCGACGAAGATGCTGCCGTTGACGGTTTCGATGCCGCCGTTCGCGGTCAGGTTGGTGCCGGCGCGGATGCTGCCGTTGACCGTTTCCAGGCCGCCGGTCTGGCTGCTGTTGCCGACGTTGATGCTGCCGTTGACCGTCTCGGCCTTGCCGACGCGGGCGCTGTCGCCGATCTTGATGCTGCCGTTGACGGTGTCCAGGTCGCCCTGGCGCTGGCTGGCTTCGACGGTGATGCTGCCGTTGACCTTGCTGATGCCGTCGTCGGCGAACGCCAGCGGCGAGGACAGGGCGATCAGGACCGACAGGCTGAGGGTGAGGCGGGTGCGCGTCATGGCGTGTTCCGTTGTCTGGTGGGCAAGGTCTGTGATGCGGCGAGCGCGCGATCGGTTTAAGGCGAATGCGCATTTCGTGATGTCGGTGGACGCAGGGCGTGCCGGGCCAAGCACTATCAAGCACTTGCGGATACCGATCCCAACCTTGCGCCGCGTTCCCCGGGGCTTCATCGCCCGCTTCGCTACAATCGCAGAATCCGCCTGCGGCGGCCCCTGCCCCTGGTCATAGGAATCCCCCACGTGTCAGCGAATGCCCGACCCAAGCCCGTAGTGCTGTTGATCCTCGACGGTTGGGGCCATCGCGACGACCCCGCCGACAACGCCCTGGCCCAGGCCAGCTTGCCGAACTGGCATGCGCTGCTGGCGTCGCAGGCCAATACCCTGATCCACACCGAAGGCCGCCATGTCGGCCTGCCGGACGGGCAGATGGGCAACTCCGAAGTCGGCCACATGAACCTCGGCGCCGGCCGCATCGTCTACCAGGACCTGACCCGGATCGACGCGGCGATCGAGGACGGCAGTTTCTACGTCAACGAAGAATTGCGCGCGGCCTGTTCGGCAGCGAAGGCGTCGGGCGGGACTTTGCACGTCATGGGCCTGCTCTCGCCTGGCGGCGTCCACAGCCATGAGAAGCACATCTTCGCGATGCTCGAACTCGCCCGGCGCGAAGGCGTGGCGCGGGTCGCGGTGCATGCGTTCCTCGACGGCCGCGACATGCCGCCCAAGTCGGCCGCGCCGAGCCTGCAACGCCTTCAGGATGTTTGCGACCGCCTCGGCAACGCGCACATCGCCTCGATCAGCGGCCGCTACTACGCGATGGACCGCGACAAGCGCTGGGATCGCCAGTTGCGCGCCTGGAACGCGATGGTCGAAGCCGACAGCCCCGAGCACGCGCCGACCGCGTTGGCCGGGCTCGAAGCGGCGTATGCGCGCGGCGAAACCGATGAGTTCGTCGCTCCGACCGTGATCGACGGCGCCACCGCGATGGCCGACGGCGACGCGGTGGTGTTCATGAATTTCCGCGCCGATCGCGCGCGCCAGCTGAGCGCGGCCTTCGTCGATCCCAACTTCGACGGCTACGCAGCGCGCCGGCCGAAGCTGTCGCGTTTCGTCTGCCTGACCGAATACGACGCGCGCCTGCCGGCGCCGGTCGCGTTCGGCCCCGACGATCTGCACAACACCCTGGGCGAATTGCTGGCCGCCAACGGCCTGACCCAGCTGCGCATCGCCGAGACCGAGAAATACGCCCACGTCACCTTCTTCTTCAGCGGCGGGCGCGAAGATCCTTACGCAGGCGAAAGCCGCATCCTGGTGCCGAGCCCGAAGGTCGCGACCTACGACCTGCAGCCGGAGATGAGCTGTCCTGAAGTGACCGCCAAGCTGGTCGAGGCGATTCACTCGGGCACGATCGACGTTGCGATCTGCAACATCGCCAACCCCGACATGGTCGGCCACACCGGCGACCTGCAGGCCGCGATCCTCGCCGCGCAGGCGGTCGACAAGGCGATCGGCGCGATCGCCGCCGCGGTGCAGGAGGTCGGCGGCGCGCTGCTGATCACCGCCGATCACGGCAACCTGGAAATGATGCGCGACCCGAGCACCGGCCAGCCGCATACCGCGCACACCGTCGGCCCGGTGCCGCTGGTCTATCTCGGCCCGCGCAAGGCCACCCTGCGCAGCGGCGGCGCCTTGCGCGATGTCGCGCCGACCATTCTCGACCTGCTCGGCCTCGCCCAGCCGGTCGAGATGACCGGCACGAGCCTGCTGGAGCGCTGATGGCCAGCGCGCGCGCGTGGTGGCTGGCGGGATTGGCGGCGTGGTCGCTGGCGATGAGCCTGAGCGTCCACGCGGCCGCGCAGAGCAACAGCCGCGATGCCGAGCGCAAGCTCGAGAAGATCAAGACCGAACTCAAATCGGTCGCGGCCGAACGGCGCAAGCTGGAAGGCCAGCGCGGCGACGCCTCGCAGCAATTGCGCCAGGCCGACGAACAGGTCGGCCATTCCAATCGGGCCTTGCGCGATACCGAGACCCGGCTCGCGCGCGAGCAGGCCGCGCTGAAGGATCTGCAGAGCAAGCGCGATGCGCTCAACGCGACCTTGGGTTCCAAGCGCGACGAATTGTCCAGGCTGGTGCGCGCCGCGTATGCGCAAGGCAACGACGCGCCGCTGAAAGTACTGCTGTCGCAGGACAAGGTCGCCGACAGCAGCCGCATCCTGGCGTATCACGGTTATGTGCAGCGCGATCGCGCCCGCCGCATCGCCGAACTGAGCGCGCAACTGCGCGAACTCGACGCGCTCGAGCGCCAGATCGTCGAACGCCGCGCCAGCCTCGACAGCACCCGCAAGCAGCAGCGCAACCAGCTCGGTCAGCTCGAAAAAGACCGCAAGACCCGCGCCGCGCTGGTCGCCCAGATCAACGAAAAATACGAAGACCGCAGCACCCGCGAGCGCGAACTCGGCCGCGACGCCAAGGGTCTGGAACAACTGCTGGCCAAGTTGCGCGCGGCCGCCGCGCGCGCCGAGGCGCAACGTCGCGCCGCCGCCAAGGCCAAGGCCGAACGCGAGGCCCGCGAAGCGCGCGCGCCGCCGCCGCCGCGGCCAAGGCGCAAGGCAAGCCCGCGCCGGTGCGCAAACCGCCGGTGCAGGTCGCCAGCGCGCCCGCGCCGCAGGTCGGCGGCCTGGGCTGGCCGGTGTCGGGCGCCCTGCTGGCCGGTTTCGGCGGCACCATGCCCGACGGCCGCAGCAGCGAAGGGCTGTTGATCGGTGCGCCGGCCGGCGCCACGGTCAAGGCGGTCGCCGACGGCACCGTGGTCTATTCGGAATGGATGACCGGTTACGGCCTGCTGCTGATCGTCGACCACGGCAACGGCTATATGAGCCTGTACGCGAACAACGACGCCCTGCTCAAGGACGCCGGCGCGACGGTCAAGAAAGGCGACGCGGTGGCCACGGTCGGCAGTTCCGGCGGCCACGGCCGGCCGGCGCTGTATTTCGAATTGCGCCGCGGCGGGCAGCCGGTCAATCCGAATACCTGGCTGCGGCGTTGAACTGTGACGCTACGGCGGTAAGGGCCTGATCCATATCCCTGCCGGAACCTATGCCGATCACCGCGCACTGAGAGGTCTTTTGTGGGAGGGGCTTGAGCCCCGATGCTTTTCGCTCAGATCGCCGGACAACTGCTTCGCCTGAGCCGAAAGCATCGGGGCTCAAGCCCCTCCCACAAAAGACCTCAAGCGCGCGCGGAGGAGTCGAAATCCGCACCTCGCCGACGATTTAACAAAAGCTTGCAAGCGCGCGGCTTAACGTGCGCAGATAATCGATCGAACCCGGGTCGCCTCGCGCGGTCCTATCGCTACCTGATTCGTACCCGTTCTGGAGCGCGTGCATGTCCCTGCGTCACCCCCTGCGTAGTCTGCTACCGCTCGCCCTGGCGCTGGGCGCCGCTCCGCTGGCGTTCGCGCAGCAGGCGCCGGCCGCGCCGCAAAGCGCGCCCCAGTCCGCACCTTCGACCGCCCCGGCCACCCAGCCGACCGACACCAAGCCCGAACCCAAGTCCGCGCCCAACCCGGCCGACACCGACCCGACCGACGACACCGACACCCCGGCCCAGCCGGTGCCGCCCGCGCGCGCGCCGGCCGCCAAGGCCAAGCCCGGCAAGGACGGCGACAGCGTCGAGTCCAAGGTGCCGATCGAGGAAATTCGCCGCTACGTCGCGGTCTATAACGCGGTCAAGCAGGCCTACGTGGAACCGGTCGACGACGCCAAGCTCATGCACGCGGCGATCCGCGGCCTGCTGCTCGACCTCGATCCGCACAGCGTGTACCTCGACAAGGTCGCGGCCGAGGACTTCGACGAACAATCGCGCGGCAACTACGACGGCATCGGCGTGGAACTGCAGCGCCAGCCCGACGGCACCTTGAAAGTCATCTCGCCGATCGACGACACGCCGGCGACGCGCGCCGGGATCAAGGCCGGCGACCTGATCATCGCCATCGACGGCAAGCCGTTCAAGGTCGACGAAGGCGACAGTTCCAGCACCCTGCGCGGCGCGCCCGGCAGCAAGGTGGTGTTGACCATCGTGCGCGAAGGCCGCGACAAACCCTTCGACCTGACCGTCGCGCGCGAAACCATCCGCGTCACCAGCGTCAAGAGCCGCCTGCTCGAACCCGGCTACGCCTATCTGCGCATCAGCGCGTTCCAGGCCGACACCGCCGCGGATTTCGAAACCCAACTGGAGAAGTTGAAGACCCAGTCGGGCGGCAAGCTGCGCGGCCTGGTCATGGACCTGCGCAGCAATCCCGGCGGCCTGCTGACCTCGGCGGTGCAGATCGCCGACGACCTGCTCGACAGCGGCAAGATCGTCAGCACCCGCGGCCGCATCGCGATCAGCGACGCGCAATTCAGCGCGACCCCGGGCGACCGTCTCGACGGCGCGCCGCTGGTGGTCCTGGTCGACGCCGGTTCGGCCAGCGCTTCGGAAGTGCTGGCCGGCGCCTTGCGCGACAACGGCCGCGCGCGCGTGGTTGGCAGCCGCACCTTCGGCAAGGGCTCGGTGCAAACCGTGCTGCCGCTGGACAACGGCGATTCGGTCAAGCTCACCACCGCGCGTTACTACACGCCCAGCGGCAAATCGATCCAGGCGCTGGGCATCGTGCCCGACGTGGTGCTGCGCGCGCCGAAGGCGCCCGATGCCGACGGCCGCCCGAGCTACACCGAAGCGACCCTGCCCGGGCATCTGCACGGCGACGAAGAGGACACGCCCGGCACAAATGCCGGCGAAGTGCTCGAAGGCGACGCGCCGATCGCATCGGCGCTGGCCGAACTGAAGAAACCCGCGGGCGCGAAAACGCCGACGGCGGTCAGCAAGGCGGTGACGCCGGGTGCGAGCAAGCGCTGATCGATGCGGTGAAGCCCTGCGGTTGCAGCTCGCAGACAAACACCCGGCTCAGGCTGGGTGTTTGCGTTTGCGGGCTTTTTTTTGTGGGCGGAGCTTCAGCCTTTTTTGTGGGAGGGGCTTGAGCCCCGACGCTTTTCGATCAGTTAGCCGAACATCCGCATCATCCGAGCCGAAAGCGTCGGGGCTCAAGCCCCTCCCACAGCAGACCTCGCCATCTCGCCGACAAGTGGAACTGGCCGGTGCCAAGTTCGCGCGTGGCTTTCTTTGTTCGCACCATTGATGGCGCGCGATCGATTCGATCGAATGACCTGCGGTGGAGTCGCGGAATTTTTTGCGGGAGGGGCTTGAGCCCCGACGCCTTTCGATCAGTTGGCTGAACATCCGCATCATCCGAGCCGAAAGCGTCGGGGCTCAAGCCCCTCCCACAACAGACCTCGCCATCTCGCCGACAAGTGGAGCTGGCCGGTGCCAAGTTCGCGCGTGGCTTTCTTTGTCCGCACGATTGATGGCGCGCGATCGATTCGATCGAATGACCCGCGATGGAGTCGCGGAATTTTTTGTGGGAGGGGCTTGAGCCCCGACGCCTTTCGATCAGTTTGCTAAACATCCGCATCATCTGAGCCGAAAGCGTCGGGGCTCAAGCCCCTCCCACAATAGACCTCGATGTCCCGATGTCTTGGCCTGGGCGCGCAGCAACGCGCGGCGCGGTTCAGTCGATCGGCGTAAAGAACGCGCGGATCAACCGGTAATGCTCGTCATCGGGATCGTCGCGAAAACGCCGGTGGTCGCGATAGCGCAAATACTGGCCGGACAAACCGCGTCGCGCCATCACCGCGCGCGCGGCGGCTTCGAAGTCTTCCTCGTCATGGCGATGCCAGAACCGCACCTCCTGGTGCGCGAACTCGATCTCCAGCGCGATCCGGAACGGCAGGTCGCGGCCGAACGCCTCGTCCCAGTTCGCCTCGGCCAGTCCATGCCACTCCAAGGCGAAGCGATGGCCACGGCGCGCGCCCAGGCGCAGGTGCGAGCGCGGTAGCGACAGGTGCGAGCACAGGTACAGGGTCGGCAGACTGTCGCCCTCGTCGTCGTCGCTTTCCAGATCGAACACGTAGCCGCTGTGTTCGAGCTTGCGCCAGTCGTCGATCCGCAGCGGCATCGCTTCGTCGTAGAAATGCGGGCTCAGGTCCTGGCTGAATTCGCCATCGCCGAAGCGCATCGCCACGCCGCGCACGTCGATCGACCAGCAGATCTCGCCGCTCGCATCGTCGTTCAGCCAGCCGTGCACCTGCGCGCGTTCGACCGCGAAGCGCCGGTCCTTGAGTTCGATCGTGTCGGAGGGGCTACCGGTCATCGCGTGCTGCTCCGCGTCTCGCCGGCCCTCAGTCTAGTCAATCAGCGCGGCTTGGCCGGAAACGGAAACGGGGTGACGACTTTCTCGCCGGTGGCCGCATCGCGGATCGCCGACTGGCCTTTGCGCTCGACTTCCTCGATCCGCACGATGCTCTGCATCGGCAGGTGCAACACCTTGGTGTTGCCGAACTCGTCGCGCAAGCGTTCTTCGGTCGGATCGACGACCAGGCCTTCATGCACGTCGAACACCAGGTCGCTGACCTCGGTGAACCCCCACAGCGAACCCGAGCCGATCTTGCGCGCGTACAGCTCGTAGATCTTGCCGGCGTTGAGGAAGGTGACTTTGTAGAGGGTGGGCATGAGGGCCGGGAATCGGGAATGGGGAGTCGGGAATCGTAAAAGCGGCGATGACGCGATCTGAAAACAGCGTTGGGGCTTGCGGGTGCAACTCAAGAGCATCGGGGCGGCTCCTGCGATTCCCGACTCCCCATTCCCGATTCCCGCCCCTCAATACCCACGCTTGCGCCGCAACCGCCGCGCGATGCCGGCGCGGGCGATCAGGGCGAACGCGCCGCCGAACGCGAAGCCGGCCAGATGCGCCGACCATGCCACCGCACCGAAGGCCGGGCCGATGAAGGTGAACACCACCTGCAACGCGGCCCACACGCCGATCAGCAGCGGCGCGGGCACTTTGACGAATTGCAGGAACAGGCCCAGCGGCACCACCACGCCGAGCTTGGCGCTCGGGAACAGCGCCAGGTAGGCGCCGATCAACGCCGACACCGCGCCGCTCGCGCCGATGATCAGGCGATCCGGCGTGCCGATCGCGATCACCGCGGCCAGGTTGGCGACCGCGCCGCCGAACAGGAACAGCGCCAGCAGCCGCCACGGCCCCATCGCGCGCTCGGCCGGCAGGCCGAAGATCAGCAGGAACACCAGGTTGCCGAGCAGATGGGCCCAGTCGGCATGCAGAAACAGTGCGCTGAACAGGCGCAGCAGGCTGCCGTCGCGGACCGCGTCCCACCACGCCAGCGGGCTGGACAGGCCGCCCGACAGCGCACCCCACTCGAGCATCAGCCGGCGCTGCTCCGGGTCCGGCAAGACCACCGCCGAGACGATGAAACACAGCCACAGCAAGGCGAACAGCAGCGGAGTGGCCCAACGCAGCCGGGTGCGCTCGCGCGTGGGAATGGTGACGAACACGCGCTCAGCTCCGCCGGCCGGGAATGCCGACAGTTACCCTATTAAGGCACGAAAGATGGGTAAGTGGTTGCTGGGCTTGGCTTTGCGACATCGGTACGGGACGGCTTTGCGGTCTTGGGCGTATTGTTAGCGTTCGGTTAATAGCCGCGCTATAGTGCATACGGCGTCGTACGTCGGGAGGGGTTTCCGGCGGCACGGAGCTCGCATTTTGCGGTTCCGCGCACACGGCCGAGACAGACTAAAAATACTCCAACGGAGACTACACGCATGCAACCCTCACACCGCTACACCCGCCTGACCGCGATCGCGCTCGGCATCGCTGGCGTCATCAGCTTCGGTTCGGCCGGCGCTACCGGTTTCCAGATTCGCGAGAACAGCGTCAAGAACCAGGGCCGTGCTTTCGCCGGCAGCGCGACCGGCCAGGACGACGCCTCGGTCGTGTCGAACAACCCGGCTGCGATGGTCAATCTCGACACCACCACCATCCGCACCGACGTCACCCTGATCGACCTGACCGCGAAGTTCAAAGGCGGCGGACGTAGCGGCGCGGGCACCCCGCTGACCGGCGGCAACGGCGGCGACCCGGGCGACGCGACCCCGGTTCCGGCGATGTCGATCGTCGTGCCGTTGCACGGCGCGTTCGAAAAGCTCACCCTCGGCGCGCAGCTCAGCGCTCCGTTCGGCCTGAAGACCGAATACGACCCGAGCTGGGTCGGCCGCTATAACGCGATCGAGTCGGAAGTGAAGACCATCGATCTGACCTTGTCGGCCGCGCTGAAGATCACCGACCGCTTCTCGGTCGGCGCCGGCTTCGTCTACGAGCGCGCGGAAGCGACGCTTACCAACGCCGTCGATTTCGGTTCGGGCATCTGCGCCAATCCGCAGACCCGTCCGCTGTGCCTCACGCCGACCCCGGCGACTGCCGCGTTCGGTCCGCAGAAGAACGACGGCCTGGCCAAGGTCAAGGGCGACGACACCGGTATCGGCTGGATCCTCGGCTTCCAGTGGAAGCCGACCGACGCGCTGTCGATCGGCTACTCGCACCGCTCGGAAATCGACCACGACCTGGAAGGCGACATCACCTTCACCAAGCCGGGCAACGTCGCGGCGGTGTTCGCCGCCGGCCGCGTGACCACCTACGACAGCGGCCCGGGCGGCGCGGCGTTGACCACGCCGAGCACCGATACGGTCAGCGTGACGTATGCGTTCAACGACCAGTTCCGCATGATGTTCGACGCGCAGCAGACCGATTGGCATTCGCTGCAGTCGGTGGACATCAAGCGCGCCAACGGCAACCTGATCACCAGCGAGAAGTTCGAGTGGGACGACACGATGATGTACGCACTCGGCGCCGAGTACGACTTCAGCGATTCGTTCACCCTGCGCGGCGGCGTCGCCAAGGATGAGTCGCCGACCAACGACACTCACCGCACCCCGCGTCTGCCCGACAACGACCGCATGCTGTACTCGGTCGGCCTGACCTGGAACGCGAACGAGCACCTGAGCGTCGATGCGGCCTACACCCGCATCACCATCGACAGCCCGGACGTGAACGTGGTGTCCTCGAGCAGCTCGACCCTGGTCGGCAAGTTCAAGGGCCACGCCGATCTATTCGGTATCGCCGCTCAGTACAAGTTCTGATCCAGCGCCGTATCGCTTGACGAAAAACCCCGCCTCGGCGGGGTTTTTCTTTGTCCGCGCCCGGCCGGTCGACGGCCGGCGCCCGGCTCAGGGCCGCAGTTCGAACAAGGCCGGCAGCGGCGGACGATCGGAAGGGACCTTGCGCACGCGGCTGAAGCCGGCTTTGCCGGCCATGTCGCGCGCACGGGTCTCGCCCATGAACGCGCCGAGCCCGGCGCCGCCGTGCGACAGCGAACAAGTCATGCAGTACAGCGTGCTCTGCGGGTACATCACCCGGCCGAACAGGTTCATGTTTTCGTGCAGCTCTTCGGACAGATTGAGTTCGACCATGAGGTAGGTGCCGTCGTCGGCGGTCGAGGTGCGCAGGTCCTTCATCATCTGCTGCGGATCGGCGGCGTCGTGAATCACCACGAAGGTGGTTACGAAGTCGAATTTCTTGCCCAGCAGCGCATCGGAATCGGCGACCTCGAAACGCACCCGGTCGCCGAGTCCGGCGGCGTGCGCGTTCGCGCGCGCGCGTTCGATCGAGGGCAGGTGGAAGTCGCAGCCCAGGACAGTGGCGTTGGGAAAGGCCTTCGCCATGGTGATCGCGGCCAGTCCGCTGCCGCATCCGAAATCGAGCACGCTGCCGCCGGCTTCGAGCTTTTCCTTGACCCCGCTCAGCGACGGTATCCAGTGCTGGACCAGGAAGTGCTTGTACCAGGGCATGGTCATGCGCTCCATGCCTTGCCAGGTTTCAACCGGGTAGGCCTCTTCCGGCGCGCCGCCGCCGTGGCGGAAGGCCTCGATGATCTGCGGCGCCATCGATACGAACGGAACGCTCAGCTGGATGATGCCGCCGGCGAAGTAGGGCGAATCCTCGTCGGCCAGCACCGGGACGAACTCGTCGGGCAGGCGATAGCGTTTGCTGTGGCGGTCGTAGGTCACGTAGTCGCCGGTCGCCATGCTGCCCAGCCACTCGCGCAGATAACGCGCGTTGAGGCCGGTGTGCGCGGTGAGTTCCTCCAGCGTCACCGCGCCGGTCTGGGCCAGGGCCTTGAACAGGCCCAACTGGTCGCCGATATAGAGCATGGCGCCGCGCAGCGTGTTGCCGTAATCCTCCATGATGCGCGCGGAAAACTGCTGGACCTTGGCCGGATCGGCTTCGATGCTCACTGACATTGCTTTCTCCCCGATGAGTGATGCGGCTTGTAGTTCGTGGCTGGTAAATCGCGGCCGGTAAATCGGATGCTTCAGAAACGGCGGTTGCCGATCTGGGTCAGTACGCCGTCGACGATCGTCTCGGCCATGCCCAGATGCGCCCTGGGCTCGAACAGTCGCGCCAGTTTTCCCCCGTCCACGGCGGCGAGCACTCTGGGATCGGCCTCGACCGCTTCGCGGATCGAGACCCGATCGCGCTGACAGGCCTGGGTGAGTTCGAAGATGATTTCGTAGGCGCTGCTTTTGCCGAGTGTCTTCGCCATCTCGAACACGAACGCTTCCATGCAGATGGCATCGCCGTAGGCGTGTGCGTTGCGGTCCATCGCCGCGTCGTTGACGGTGAGCTTGCCGATCGTGTCGCTGAGCAGGGCGAGCGCGGTCAGCGCGTAGTGGGAGACGTCGGCGACCGCGCACCACTCCAGGCGGGTTCCGCGGTAGTCGCGTTCGTGTTCGAGGATCATCGCGTCCAGCGCGAGCACGACCTGCGCCTTGGCCAGGCGGGCCATCACCACGACCTGCTCGCAGCCTTCCGGATTGCGCTTGTGCGGCATCGTGCTGCTGCCGATCTGCTGGTCCGACCAGCCCACTTCCACCTCGGCGATCTCCCAGCGGTTCAAGGTGCGGATCTCGTCCGCCACGCGCGCCAGCGACGCGGTCATCATCGCCAGCGCGCTGACGAACTCGGCGACGCGATCGCGCGCCACATGCCAGCCGGCGTCCGGCACGCCGAGACACAGCCGGCGGGCGAACACGTTCAGCAGCGCCATCGCGTCGGGGCCGAACGCGGCCATCGTGCCGACCCCGCCGAACAACTGCACCACCAGCACCCGTTGCCGCGCCTGTCCGAGGCGATCGCGATGGCGCAGCAACTCGTCGATCCAGCCGGCCACTTTCAGCCCGAACGTGGTGGGCAAGGCCGGTATCGAATGGGTTCGGGCGACCATCAGCGAGCCGCGGTGCGCGTTCGCCAGCGCCGCGAGTTGTGCGATCAAGGCATCGAGCGCGACGTCGACGCTGTCGAGCACGTCGCGCATCTCCAGCGACTGCGCGGTGTCCTGGATGTCCTGGGTGGTCGCGCCGTAATGGACGTACTCGCGCGCGCTCGGGCTGCAGTTGTCCTGCAACGCGCGCAGCAGCGGCATCAGCGAGTGCCCGGTCTTGCTCACGCCGTCGGCGATCTGGTCCAGATTCATCGCCGACAATTTCGCGCTGCGCTGGATTTCCAGCGCGGCCTGCAGCGGGATCATGTGGACTTCCGCCTGCGCCATCGCGAGCACCGATTCGACGTCGAGCCAGCGCTGCAGCCGGCATCGGCCGCAGAAGATCGCCCGGCTCGCGGAGCCGGCATAGCCGCCGCCATGCACCTTCGAATCCAGGATGTGGCTGTGTTCGTGCCGGCAGTCGTCCACCAGCGCCGGCTCGCTCACCGAGCAACTGCGGCGCGCGGCGAACGCCGGGTGCGGCGTCACGTTCAAGGTCTGTGGTTCCATCGCATACCCTCCATCCAAGAATGGGCTGACTGGAAACTCGTTTCGTGGTGTCGCCCGCTCAGGATCGGCCGCGCAGATGGCCGGTCGCATCGCGTGCGACCCGGTCGACCATCTCCACGGCCAGTCCTGCGTAGGTGACCGGATCGAGCAGATCTTCGAGTGCCTGAGGCGTGAAGCTGCCGCGCAGGCGCTCGTCCTTGAGCAAGGCGTCGCGGAACGGAACATCGTGCCGGCGCGCCTCCATGGATATCTCATGCACCAGTTCGTGCGCGGTCTGCTTGCCGAATCGGCCGCCCAGCGCGAGCATCACGCGCTCGGACAGGATCAATCCGCCGAGCAGATCGAGGTTGTCGCGCATGCGCTGCTCGCGCACGTCCAGGCCCGCCGCCAACATCTCGTCCATGCGCGCGAGCAATGCGCCGGTGTAGACGAACAACTCGGGCAACGCGGCCCATTCGATCCGCCAGGCCGTGCCGTCGCGTTCGTGCAGGTGAAACGCCGCGTCGGTGAGCGCGACCATCTGCGCCCGGATCAGGCGCGACAGCGCGCTGATCAGATCGGCGGTGGACGGGTTCTGCTTGTGCGGCATGGTGCTGCTGCCGATCTTTCCCGGCGCGGTCCCTTCGCGGACCTCGTCGACTTCGGTGCGCTGCAGGTGATAGATCTCGTTGGCGATCCGCCCGAGCGTGACCGCGGGCTGCACCAGCAATCCGCCGACCTCCAGGATCCGGTCGCGCGCGGAATGCCAACTGGTGCGTGGCGCGCCGAGGCCGAGACTGGCCAAGGTGCGCCGCTGGATCTCGAATCCCTGCGCGCCGAACGAGGCCATGGTGCCGACCGCGCCGGTCAGGTTGCCCACCATCACCCGCGCGCGCGCCTCGTCGAAGCGCTGCAGATGTCGGTCGATCTCGTCGACCCAGACCGCGACCTTGTAGCCGAAGGTGGTGGGCAGCGCGTGCTGACCGTGAGTACGCGCGACCATCGGCGTGCGCCGGTGCTTGCGCGCCAGTGCGAGCAAATGGGTCTGGATCGAACGCAGCCGCGCCAGCACGAGCTCCCAGGCTTCGGCGATCTGCAGCATCAGTCCGGTGTCGAGGATGTCCTGCGTGGTCACGCCGTAGTGAACGTACTCGCCCCATCCATCTTGGCAACGCTCGGCCAGCGCCCAGATCGTCGGAATCAGGATGTGCCCGGTTTCGCGGCTCTCGCGGCCCAGCCGCTCCATATCGAACAACTCCACATCGGTGCGGCGCGCGATCTCCTGCGCCGCTTCGTGCGGGATCAGGCCCATCTGCGCCTGGGTCAGCGCGAGCGCGCGTTCGACATCGAGCCACTTCTGCACCTGATTGCAATCGCTGAAGATCGCCGCGAACTCGGGATCGGAATACACGCCGCCATAGATACGCGATTCGCTAACGTGGCTCGGCATGGTCGCGGGTCCGGCTGCTTGGCTGACTGACTGGCTGTAGCAATGGCACTTCCACGCGCTGCATTTCGTTCCAGACCGCGTCGTAGTACGCCCGCTCGACCCGGAAGTGCTGCGCCAGTGAGGTCAGGAACGATTTCTGGAAGGCCGGATCGGGAATGCGCCGCGCGATCAGCTGCCACTCGCGCTTGGCGCGCGGCGGCACCAGGCTGACGTGGATCTTGTAGTACTCGGCGGCGTCTTCGCTCAGGCCGGCCTGGAGCAGCGCGTTGTAGAGCTTCTCGTGATTGCCCGGCACGACGATCTCGGTGATGTAGAACACCGCCAGGCCCCAGCCCACGTCCGGATTGCGGAAGCTGCGCACGCGGTTGTTCAAGTACGCGATTTCCTCGGGCATCGTGCTGACGGCCTGGAAGTCCGCTTCGAGATCGACGGCGTCGAGCAGCTTGGCCAGCAGGCGCGGGTGCGAGCGCACGTCGTCCTCTTCGCCCAGTTCTCCGTAGAGGTAGCGGCCGAGCGCCGCGGCGTCGTCCACGTCGACCAGATTCACCAGCAGGTCCGCGGCTTCGCGGTACAGGCGGAAGGTGCGGAACCACTGCCGCCGCAAGAACACCCGAAGCTGCGCGGGCGAGGCGGAGCCTTCGAAAATGTACTGCGACATCGGGTGCTTCTCGCGCGAGCGCGAGGCCACCTCCTGTTCGATCCGCGCGAGGAACTCGGCCTCCGACAGGGCCGTGGGAATGTCGGCGGGAGGAATGAAACGTTCCTCCACGCGATACGCCCAATTGCACAGCCAGCGGCGTGCGAGCGCGGTGGCGGTGTCGTCGCTCAACGACAGGATGTACAGCAGCTTCTGGTACTCGGCCTGGCTGTCGGTATTGCCCGTGAGCGCGGTTTCGGCGAGCTCGGTCAATGTTTTGGCCGCCGTTTCCAGATGGGCGAACGACGCCCTGGGGTCCAGCGCGCGGGCGAGGATGCGCGCGCGGTTGGTCTGAAGGGCTTCGAGCTGTGGCAACGAATGATTGCGAGTGTTCGACATGCGCGCTCCTTGGCAGGCGCCTTGCGGAATGGGGCTTAGTGGATGTGCTGTCCCTGCATCTGTCGCCACAACATGTCGAAGTAGGCCCGATTGATGTCGAAGTGACGCGTCAGCGATTGCATGAACGTGCGCTGGAACGATTCGCTATGGGCGAACTTGGCGATGAGCTCCCACATCTCCTCGGTGTCGATCTCGTCCTGAGTTCCGTGCAGGCGATGGAACTCGCTCGGGCCTTCGGGCACGCCCATGCGCTGCAGCAGTTCGTAGATCCGCAGGTGGTTGACGCAGCTGACCGATTCGACCGCGTACACCAGCGACAGGCCCCAGGCGATGTCGGTGTGGCGGACGCAGCGGATGCGGTTGTTGATGTAGGCCTTTTCCAGCGGATCGAGCGCGGCGAAGTCGATGCGCAAGGGGATGTCGAAATACGCCATCAGCTGCGACAGCAAGGTGGGGTGCGCGCGGTCGGGCGTCTCCGCGCCGGCTTCGCCGTAGAGGTTGCGGTAGAACACCGAGGCGTCGTGGATGGCCTCGAACCGGAACGCGAGTTCGGCCAGCAGGCTGTAGAAGTTGTACGAGCGGTTCCAGTGATGCCGCAGGAACAGGCGCACGTCGCGCAGCGGCGGCGCGCCCTGGAACAGGTGCAGCGACATCGGATGCTTGACCCGCGTGCGCGAGGCGATCTCGGCATCGACCGCGGCGCGGAACTGATCCACCGGCAACACGCGGAAGTCGGGCAGCGTCGGCGCGAACCGGTCCTCGACCTGGTAGATCTGGCTGGCCAGCCAGCGCCGGGTCGGTTCGGTACGAGGCTCGCCGGGCACGTGCAAGTCGAGCAGGATGGATTGGTACTGCGCGTAGCAGGCCGCGTCGCCCTCGAGTCCTTTCTGGGTGAGCGCGAGCAGCGCGTCGGCCGCGAGCGCGGTCCGGGAACTGGCCGCGCCCGGCTTCAGCGCCTCGGCCAGCAGGATCGATGCCTCGGCCGGCGCCGGATTGGCCTGAGCGGAAGGATGTTGGTCGTGCTGGGTATCGCGAAACGTGCTGGTCTCGTTCATGAGTATCCCCGTTTGCTGGCGAATGGCCGCTGGCTGTGAATGAACGGCGCGCAGGCACACGCGCCGCGATCGACTCGCGACCATGGTGTTGGTTGGCAATCAAGAACCCCGGATGCCGCGCGGTACTCGGCGGCGTGTCAGGCTGCGCGGATAGCGTCGCTATGCGCGGCCGCTGCGCTTACCGGAGTCGTTCCCCATACCTCGCTGGAATCCGACCTCAGCGCGCCGCCGAGGCCTGCGCGTTGGAATCGGCGAACGCTTGCAGGCAGTGCGCGGAACAAAAGTAGTGTTCGACACCGGCTTGCGCGAGGCGGTGCGGGGTTGCGGCCGGGTCCACCTGCATGCCGCAGACGGGATCGATGCTGGCGGTCGGCGTCGCCTCGACGGTGCTGCAGGTTCGCGCGGCGGAGCAGCAATCGCGCGGCGCGTCTTCGGCCTGGTCGGATTGCGTATCCGACGCGTGGGTATCGCTCATGTTTCATCCCCTCCCAGGGCGTTGAGAATCGGGCAGCGTTCCACCGCTCCGTGCCCGGGGCACGAATTGAGCAGCGTCCGCAGGCCGTTGCGTATGCGTGTAAGTTCGTCGATCTTGGATTCCAGGTCGGCCAGCTTCTGGGTCGTCGTCGCCTTGACCCCCGCCATGTCGCCGCCGCGCCGGCTGGACAGGGCCAGCAATTCGCGGATTTCCTCCAGGGTGAATCCGAGCGCCTTGGCCTTGCGCACGAACTGGAGCCGGGCGATGTCCTTCGCCTCGAAACGCCGATAGCCCGACAATTGGCGCATCGGCAGCGGCAGCAAGCCGCGGCGTTCGTAATAGCGCACCGTGTCGATACCCACCCCGGCGCGCTGCGCGAGTTCCCCAATCTTCATTGCGCACCTCCATGTTCACAGTGGCGGGTATTGAAACAGTGTTCGGTCTGGACCATGGTCCAGAGTCAAGCCTTTTTGCGACCGACTTCCAGCAACGTTGACCGAGTTCTCACAGTCGGCGTATCCGGACGATGAGCTGAACGGGCCGGACCGGAGCGACCGCGTTCGCGTGAACGCTGCCCGCGATCGCAGTCCCGGTCTGGTCCATCCGCGCGCTCGTCGTGGATGGATTGGCGTGCGCAACGCGGACAAGTGCGCTGCGGGTTTCGCATGGGCACGATTGGTCCGCAGCGGCATGACCCGCGCAGGTGCGAGAATGGCGGCACGGGCCACGCCGACCCGCATGCGGCCATCGCCGCGATGCGGACCTGGTCCGGGTACGCGCCGGCCATGACGTCAGAGAGCGCCATCGTTTTGATCCAGCCCGACACCGTTATCGACGCGCTGCTGCGCGGCCGCGCCCGGCCTTACACGCGTCCGGGCAGCGTCAGCGCGATCGCCAAGCGCGCGTTCCAAGGACGCGTGCGGGTCGGCGAGTCGGGTTTGGACGGCGACGAGCAGGGCGATCTGCGCGTGCATGGCGGGCCGGACAAGGCGGTGCATCACTATCCGCGCGATCATTACGCGTGGTGGGCCGAGCGGATCGGCGATCACCCGTTGTTGCGCGAGCCTGGCGCGTTCGGCGAGAACTTCAGCAGTCATGGACTGACCGAGGCGCTGGTCTGCCTGGGCGATCGCTATCGCATCGGCGGCGTGCTGCTGGAGGTGAGCCAGGGCCGGCAGCCGTGCTGAAGCTCAACGATCGTTTCGAGGTGGCCGACATGGCGCGGCAGATGCAGGCCAGCGGGCGCACCGGCTGGTACTACCGAGTGCTCCAGACCGGCGAGGTCATCACGCTGCTGGAACGACCTTGGCCGCGGTGGACGCTGCAGCGCATCGCGACACTGCTGTACACGCGCACCCTGGACATCGACGAGCTGCGCGCCGCGCTGGCGCTGCCGTTGGTGCCGTCGTGGCGCAGGCTGGTGGAGGCGCGGCTGGCACGCGGCACGGTCGAGGATTGGCGGCCACGTGTCGATGGGCCGGCGACGGATTGAACCTTGCGTGAGGTGCGCATCGACGCGCAATGCCGTGTGCGAATCAGCGCTTGCGACGCTCGAGACATACTGTGCGCGACCGGCACGATCGCGGCGTGGTCCGCTTCCTGCCTTCCTCTCCCAAACCGGACCGAGCGATGAGCGACATCAAATTCTCCAGCGAAGAAAAGACCCTGATCGTGGCTAAGTTGCAGCGCTACTTCAGCGAGGAGCTCAAGCAACAGATCGGCCGGTTCGATGCGGAGTTCCTCATTGATTTCATTTCCGAGGAGATCGGCGGGTACTACTACAACCGCGGGGTGTACGACGCGCAGACGGTGGTGGCGGCGCGGCTGGAGGATATCGGCGATCAGCTGTTTCAGCTGGAGCGGCGGACCGATTTCAAGCGCTAGCGGGTTGCGGAGCGGTCCGGGTGCTGCGCGGGTGCTGATCGGAAAGCGTCGGGGCTGAAGCCCCTCCCACAAAAGACCTCGCGTCGCATGAAGTTTTTTGTGGGAGGGGCTTCAGCCCCGACGCCTTTCGATCAGCAGAGCCGAAAGCCACAGGTTCCACTGCGCCAACCCGACATCGCTTCGATCCGGCCCGATCCATTTTGACCCGCTCCGATCAGGTCCGCCCAAGCGCTGCGGCAACTCAACTCTCGTGCCGCGATCGGGCCGGCACTTGCGCAAAACACGCCCGCGCCGGCGTACTCACGATCAGCACGGCTTCCTGCTTGAAGCGGCGCTTGTACTCGTCGGCGACCTCGACCACGCGCTTGCGCTCCTCGGCGGTATCGCTGTGGATCAGATCGATCGCGCGCGAATCCTCCTGTTCGACCTGACCGCTGTCGCCGCGCCACTGGCCCTTGGCCTGGTACACGGTGAGCCCGGCGGGAAAGCGCGGCGTCACTACTTCGGCGAGGAACGCTTGCCACTGCGTTTCGCTGACCGGGCCGTCGGGGCTGTTCATGCCGAACAGCACCCGGTCCTGGCGGCGTTCGCTGCACGCGCTCGGATCGCCGGGCTTGACCGGCAGCGGGGCGAGGGTGGCGCAGGCGCTCAGCAGGCATAGCGCCGCGGAGGACAGCAGCAGGGTGCGCGACATGGTCCGTGTCTCGGATGGGCGATGGCGTAAGCGTACTGCGCGTTGCCGAGGGGGCATCTGCGACGGTGGTCGCAGGCCGGATGTTGGGTCGCGGGTATGTGAAGCGGGTTGATCGCGGCGGTCGGCGAAACCACCGGCCTGCGTGGAGGTGCGACATCCGACTGTAGGAGCGGCGCGAGCCGCGACCGCGAAACCTCAGTTACGACGTATGCGTGGTATGGCGGTCGCGGCTCGCGCCGCTCCTGGAGGGAGTGGGCGAAGCCGCGCGGCGAAGTGAAGGTGTGGCTTGGAGCGAAATTGCGACATCGTGCCTGCGACGCAGGCGAGGTTTCGCGGTCGCGGCTTGCGCCGCTCCTACAGGGAGTGGGCGAAGCCGCGCGGCTAAGTGAAGGCGTGGCTTGGGGCGTAATCGCGACATCGTGCCTGCGACGTGAGCGAGGTTTCGCGGTCGCGGCTCGCGCCGCTCCTACAGGGCGCGGCGCGGCTTGCGCGGCGGGGCGAGTCGTCGCCCCGCCGTGCTCCGCGATCAATCGCCCAGGGTCAGCAGCGAGGCGTTGCCGCCGGCGGCCGTGGTGTTGACGGTGATCGTCTTTTCGGTGGTGAAGCGCGGCAGGTAGTGCGGGCCGCCGGCCTTCGGGCCGGTGCCGGACAGGTTCTGCCCGCCGAAGGGCTGCACGCCGACGACCGCGCCGATCTGGTTGCGGTTGACGTAGCAGTTGCCGACCTTCACCCGCGCGCTGATGCGGTCGATGGTTTCGTCGATGCGCGAGTGGATGCCCAGGGTCAGGCCGTAACCGGTGGCGTTGATCGCGTCGATCACCGCGTCGAGCTGATCGGCCTTCCAGCGGATCACGTGCAGCACCGGGCCGAACACTTCCTTGTGCAGCTGATCGAGCGACTTGAGCGCGTACGCGCGCGGGGCGAAGAAGCTGCCGTGGGCGCTGTCGGCATCGACCGGCACTTCGGCGATCTTGGTCGCTTCGGTGTCCATGCGCGCGGCATGGTCGACCAGCATCTTCAGCGCGTCTTCGTCGATCACCGGGCCGACGTCGGTCGACAGCAGGCCGGGATCGCCGACCTTGAGCTCGGCCATCGCGCCGGCGAGCATGGTGGTGACCTTGTCGGCGATGTCGTCCTGCACGAACAGCACGCGCGCGGCCGAGCAGCGCTGGCCGGCCGAGGTGAAGGCCGAGCCGATCGCGTCCTTGACCAGTTGCTCGGGCAGCGAGGACGAGTCGGCGATCAATGCGTTCTGGCCGCCGGTCTCGGCGATCAGCACGCCGATCGCGGCGTCGCGCGCGGCCAGCGAACGGTTGATCGCGCGCGCGGTGTCGGTGGAACCGGTGAAGGCCACGCCGGCCACGCGCGGGTCCTTCGTCAATGCCGCGCCGACGGTGGCGCCGTCGCCGGGCAGGAACTGCAGCACCGCTTCGGGCACGCCGGCTTCGTGCAGCAGCTTCACGGCGTAGTAGCCGATCAGATTGGTCTGTTCGGCCGGCTTGGCGATCACGCTGTTGCCGGCGGCGAGCGCGGCGGAGATTTGTCCGGCGAAGATCGCCAGCGGGAAGTTCCACGGGCTGATGCACACGAACACGCCGCGGCCGGACAGATGCAGGGTGTTGGATTCGCCGGTCGGGCCGGGCAGGGCTTCGGGGGCGAACAGCTTGCGCGCCTGCGCGGCGTAGTAGCGCAGGAAGTCGACCGCTTCGCGCACTTCGGCGACGCCGTCGGGAATGGTCTTGCCGGCTTCCTTGGTGCACAGCGCGATGTACTGCGGCATGCGCTCCTCGAGCAGGGTCGCGGCGTGTTCGAGGATCGTCGCGCGGCTGGCGGCCGGCATCGTGTCCCAGGCTTCCTGCGCGGCGACCGCGTTCTTGAGCGCGAGCTCGACGGTGGCGGCGTCGGCGGCCTTCCACTGGCCGACGATTTCGCGGCGGTCGGCCGGATTGGTCACGGCGATGTCGGGGCCTTGCACGTTCGCGCCCGGCACCAGCGGCGCGGCGCGCCAGTTGGCGGCCGCGGCGGCGTTCACTTGCGCGGCGAGGGTCTGCAGTTGCTGATCGTTGGCGAGATTGACGCCCATGGAATTGGTCCTGTCGAAGCCAAAGCTGCGGTACAAATCGGCGGGAAGAGGAATGCGCGGATGCGGAATGCTGTCGAACGCGGCGACGGTTTCGACCGGGTCCTGGATCAGGTCGTCGATCGCGATGGCTTCGTCGGTGATGCGGTTGACGAAGCTGGAATTGGCGCCGTTTTCGAGCAGGCGGCGCACCAGGTACGGCAGCAGGTCTTCGTGCGAACCGACCGGCGCGTACACGCGGCACGGCGCGTTCAAGCGGTCGGCCGGAATCACTTCGGCGTACAGGTCGTCGCCCATGCCGTGCAGCTTCTGGAATTCGAAGTGCTGCGCGCGGCCCATCGCCTTGGCGCGCTGGTGGATGGTGGCGATGGTCTGCGCGTTGTGGGTGGCGAACATCGGATAGATCGCATCGCCGGCTTCGAGCATGCGCCGCGCGTTCGCCAGATACGACACGTCGGTGTTCGGCTTGCGGGTGAACACCGGGTAGCCGGCCTGACCGTCGACCTGGGCGCGCTTGACCTCGCTGTCCCAGTACGCGCCCTTGACCAGGCGCACCGGGATGCGGCGGCCGGTCTTGCGGGCGAGGTCGGCGATGAAGTCGATCGCCTCGGGCGCGCGCTTTTGATACGCCTGAATCGCCAGGCCGTAGCCTTCCCAGCCGTCGAGCGACTTGTCGCTGTACGCCGCAGCGATCACGTCGAGCGACATTTCCAGGCGGTCGGCTTCCTCGGCGTCGATGGTGAAGCCGATGCCGTAGCCCTTGGCCAGCTGCGCCAGTTCCAGCACGCGCGGAGTCAGTTCGGCGAACACGCGCTCGCGCTTGGCATGCTCGTAGCGCGGGTGCAGCGCGGACAGCTTGACCGAGATCGACGGGGTGGCGAACACGTCGGCATTTTTGTAATTGCCGCTCTTGCCGATCGCATGGATCGCGTCGCGATACGCCTGCAGATAACGCAGCGCGTCCTTGGTGGTCAGCGCGCCTTCGCCGAGCATGTCGAAGGAATAGCGGTAGTTCGCGTTGTCGCCCTTCTTCGAGCGCGACAGCGCTTCGCCGATGGTGCGGCCCATGACGAACTGGTGGCCCATGATCCGCATCGCCTGGCGCACGGCCAGGCGGATCACCGGTTCGCCGACCCGGCCGACCAGGCGCTTGAAGGCGTTGTGGACGTCGCGCTTGGTGTCGTCGGCCAGATCGACCAGCTTGCCGGTCAGCATCAGGCCCCAGGTCGAGGCGTTGACCAGCACCGAGTCGGACTGGCCCAGGTGGCGCTTCCAGTCGGCGTCGCCCAATTTGTCGCGGATCAGCTTGTCGGCGGTTTCCTGGTCCGGAATGCGCAGCAGCGCCTCGGCCACGCACATCAGCAGCACGCCTTCGTCGCTGCCCAGGTCGTACTGGCGCATGAAGGCTTCGATCGCGCCCTGGTCCTGCGCGCGGGCGCGCACGCGCTTGACCAGACCGGCCGCGGTGGCCTGGGCGGCGTCGCGGTCGGCGTCGGGCAGGCGCGCGATTTCGAGCAGATGGCGGACGTGATCGGCTTCGTCGCGGACCCAGCCGGCGGTCAGCGCCGCGCGCGGTCCGGAGGTGGGCGGCGGCAGCTCGGGGCTGATCATGGAAGTCGGCGGCGGGCCGTCGCTGGCGACGGCGGAGGGAGCATTGGTGGACATCGGGCCCGGCACGGGGGTGGGAAGTCCGACATTTTAGAGCTTTCTCTCGGGCTCGGACGGCCCGGGACCGGGGCCCGGGCCGCGTCGGTGCCGGCCGGTCGCGCCGGGTGCCCGAAGGGACACGCTGGGCAAGGTCGCCACGCCGCGCGGCGGGCGCCGATGGCGCGATCGGCGCGTTATGGCCCACTGGAACTTGCATGGATCACGTTTGCAAGGGACCTCGTCGACAGGCCATAACCGGCCCGAAGCGCGCGCAAAGCCCCGTGCGGCGTAGCGCGACGACGGTGGCGCGCGCGCGAGGTTCGCAGTTCCGGGTTGCCGCAGGACGGGTCGGCCGCTACCATTTCTCGGTTATCCGTAGCGCCGATGCCGGCGTGATGGGCCCTGATCAGGGCTCGCCAGCCACCTTTAGACCGGACGGCCCCTTGCCCAGCTCCATGGCGCAGGTCGGTGCCGGGAAAGGCAGCCCGCGGAGCGCGTCGTGAACATCACACTGATTTTTCGGGGCTCGAACTGATGAAAGCCGGTCGTTTCAAGCAGTGGGCAGCGGGCATCGCCTCGATGGCGCTGCCGGTCCTCGCGTTTGCCCAGGCTGCGGACCCTAAGCCGTGGCAGCTGAACATGGGCAAGGGCGTCACCGCCCAGTCGATGAACGCCCACTCCGCGCACATGCTCGCGCTGTGGATCTGCGTGGTGATCGGCATCCTGGTCTTCGGCGCGATGGCCGTGGCCATGTTCAAGTTCCGCAAGTCCAAGGGCGCGGTGCCCGACAAGGACTTCGTCCACAGCACCAAGCTGGAGATCGTCTGGACCGTGGTGCCGGTGGTGCTGCTGGTGCTGATGGCGTTCCCGGCGACCAGCAAGCTGATCGCGATGTACGACACCCGCGACGCGGCCATGACCGTGAAGGTCACCGGCTACCAGTGGATGTGGAAGTACGACTACCTCGGTGAGGGCGTGGCCTTCACCAGCCGCCTGGACCGCAAGAGCGACCAACTGCGCCAGAGCGGCAAGCACGTCACCGCCGCCGACCACGAGCACTACCTGCTTGACGTCGACAACGTGCTGGTGCTGCCGGTCGACACCAAGATCCGCTTCGTGATCACCGCCGACGACGTGATCCACGCGTGGTGGGTGCCGGCCCTGGGCTGGAAGCAGGACGCGATCCCGGGCATCGTCAACGAGGCCTGGACCGACATCAAGGAACCGGGCATCTACCGCGGCCAGTGCGCCGAGCTGTGCGGCAAGGACCACGGCTTCATGCCGATCGTCGTGCGCGCGGTGTCCAAGGTCGAGTACCAGCGCTGGCTGGCCGAGCAGAAGGCCAAGAACGCTCCGCCTGCCGCGCCGGCGACCCCGGCTGCTGCGCCTGCCGCCGCCCCGACCGAAGCGGCGCCCGCCGCGCCGGCCGCCGCGGCTTCGAATTCCGACACCACGACCGCGGCTCCCGCGGTCGCCGGTTGATCGTCCAAGCATTCTCAGAGGTAGGCCATGGCAGCCACGCACCCCGTCGCCGATCATCATCACGACCACGATGATCATCATGCCCACCAGCAGGGCTTCATCGAGCGTTGGTTCTTCTCGACCAACCACAAGGACATCGGCACGCTGTATCTGATCTTCAGCTTCGTGATGTTCATCATCGGCGCGGGCATGTCGGTGATCATCCGAGCCGAACTGGCCGAGCCGGGCCTGCAGTTCGTCAAGCCCGAGTTCTTCAACCAGATGACCACCATGCACGCGCTGGTGATGATCTTCGGCGGCGTGATGCCGGCCTTCGTCGGCCTGGCCAACTGGATGATCCCGTTGCAGATCGGCGCGCCGGACATGGCGCTGCCGCGCATGAACAACTGGTCGTTCTGGATCCTGCCGTTCGCCTTCACCCTGCTGCTGATGACCCTGTTCCTGCCGGGCGGCGCGCCGGCCGGCGGTTGGACGCTGTACCCGCCGTTGTCGCTGCAGGGCGGCTCCAACGTGGCCTTCGCGATCTTCGCCATCCACATGATGGGCATCAGCTCGATCATGGGCGCGATCAACGTCATCGCCACCATCCTCAACATGCGCGCCCCGGGCGTGGACCTGTTGAAGATGCCGATCTTCTGCTGGACCTGGCTGATCACCGCCTTCCTGCTGATCGCGGTGATGCCGGTGCTCGCCGGCGCGGTGACGATGCTGCTGACCGACAAGTTCTTCGCCACCTCGTTCTTCAACGCGGCCGGCGGCGGCGACCCGGTGATGTTCCAGCACATCTTCTGGTTCTTCGGTCACCCCGAGGTCTACATCATGATCCTGCCGGCGTTCGGCGTGGTGTCGGAGATCATCCCGACCTTCAGCCGCAAGCCGCTGTTCGGTTACCAGGCGATGGTCTACGCGACCGCGTCGATCGCGTTCCTGTCGTTCATCGTGTGGGCGCACCACATGTTCACCGTCGGCATGCCGCTCGGTGGCGAGATCTACTTCATGTTCGCGACCATGCTGATCGCGGTCCCGACCGGCGTGAAGGTGTTCAACTGGGTCACCACCATGTGGCGCGGCTCGATCTCGTTCGAAGCGCCGATGCTGTGGGCGATCTCGTTCGTGGTCCTGTTCACCATCGGCGGTTTCTCCGGCCTGATGCTCGCGATCGTGCCGGCCGACTTCCAGTACCACGACACCTACTTCGTGGTCGCGCACTTCCACTACGTGCTGGTGACCGGCGCGCTGTTCTCGATCATCGCCGCGGTCTACTACTGGTGGCCGAAGTGGACCGGCCGCATGTACAACGAGACGGCGGCCAAGATCCATTTCTGGTGGACGATGATCTTCGTCAACCTGCTGTTCTTCCCGCAGCACTTCCTGGGCCTGGCCGGCATGCCGCGCCGCATCCCGGACTACAACGTGGTGTTCGCGGACTGGAACCTGATCAGCTCGATCGGCGCGTTCGGCATGTTCCTGACCCCGTTCATGATGCTCGGCATCCTGTGGCATTCGAAGCGTTACGGCGTCAAGGCCGAAGCGCGTTCGTGGGAATCGGCCAAGGGCCTGGAGTGGACCGTGCCGAGCCCGGCGCCGCACCACACCTTCGGCACCCCGCCGGTCATCCGCGACGGCGATCTGGCCCACGGCGACATCACCCACTAAGAGCGCATGATCGGGTGAGGCCCGCGCTCGAACGCTTCGGCGAACGCGCGCGGGACGCCCCTCCAAGAAGACCGCCATGACCCAGCCGACCGACCAGACCGATCTGACCCAACGCCGTTCGGCCGCGCGCCGCACCGCGCTGTGGTTCGGGCTGGCCGCGATCGCGGTGTATGTCGGCTTCATCGCGCTCGGGGTGCTGAACAAATGAGCGCGCACGAGCCCAAGGGCGATCGGCCGGGTGTGGATCGGGCCGGCGTGGATCAGCCCGATGTCAACCAGGCCCGCGCCCAGTCCGGCCCGAAGATGACCAAGATCATGGTCGGCGTCGCGCTGGGGGCGTTCGCCTTCACCTTCGCGCTGGTGCCGATGTACCGCATCGCCTGCGAGAAAGTGTTCGGCATCCGCCTGGAACGTGGCGTGGCCGATGCCGACCTCGGCGGGCACGCGGTATCCGATCGCATGGTCACCGTGCAGTTCGACGGTAGCGTCAATTCCAAGCTGCCGTGGGACTTCAAGCCGCACGTGCTCAGCATGAAGGTGCGTCCGGGCGAGCAGTACGAAACCACCTACTACGCCCGCAACACCACCGACCGCGCCATCGTCGGCAGCGCCTCGCCCTCGGTGGCGCCCGCGCGCGCGTCGGGCTATTTCAACAAGACCGAATGCTTCTGCTTCACCGCCCAGACCCTGCAGGCCGGCGAAGCGCGCGAAATGCCGGTGCGTTTCATCATCGACCCGAACCTTCCGGCCGATGTCGAAACGGTCACCTTGTCCTACACGTTCTTCAAGAACGACGTGCTGACCGCGCGCCTGCAGCAGGGGGCGACGTCGAAGACGCCGGCCTCGCCGCTGGCGGCGCCGTAAGCCTCGCACTAATCACCAACGGAACGCCGCCATGGCCCACGCCCACACGCCAGACGCCAACATCTACTACGTGCCGCACAGCAGCCGCTGGCCGTTCCTCGGTTCGATCGGGCTGTTCACCACCATGATCGGCGTCGCCAGCTGGCTCAACGAAGTCAACTGGGGCAAGCCCACCTTCTTCGTCGGCATCGCGTTGATGATCGGCGTGCTGTTCGGCTGGTTCGGCGACGTGATCCGCGAATCGGTGCGCGGCAACTACAACAAGCAGGTCGACGTGTCCTTCCGCATGGGCATGGTCTGGTTCATCTTCTCGGAAGTGATGTTCTTCGCCGCGTTCTTCGGCGCGCTGTTCTACGCGCGCCAGTTCGCGCTGCCGTGGCTCGGCGGCGACGGCGACGGCGTGATGACCAACAGCCTGCTGTGGCCGGAATTCAGCGCGGCCTGGCCGAGCAGCGGCCCCGGCGGTGTCGGCGGCGCGTTCGAGACCATCCCGGCGTGGGGTCTGCCGCTGCTCAACACCTTGATCCTGTTGACCTCCGGTTCGACCGTCACCGCCGCGCACCACGCGCTCAAGGGCGGCCACCGCAAGGCGCTGCTGTTCTGGCTGGGCCTGACCGTGCTGCTGGGCTGCACCTTCCTGTTCTTCCAGGCCGAGGAATACATCCACGCCTACACCGAGCTGAACCTGACCCTGGGTTCGGGCATCTACGGTTCGACCTTCTTCATGCTCACCGGCTTCCATGGTCTGCACGTGACCCTGGGTACGCTGATGCTGGCGATCATCTGGTTCCGCTGCCTCAAGGGCCATTTCGACAAGGACAACCACTTCGCGTTCGAAGCGGTGGCCTGGTACTGGCACTTCGTCGACGTGGTGTGGCTGGGCCTGTTCCTGTTCGTCTACGTGCTGTAAGCGCGCGACGGACGAACGGCAAAATCATGACGAGGGCCGGCGCTGCCGGCCTTTCGTTTTTTGCGGTGGTGTTGATGGCGTTGCGATTAGGGCGGTGTTGGCTTTGTTCCTCGCCGCGGACGCGCTAGACGCCGGCGGGTGTGCAAGTCCAAGAGCAGTGAAGAGCGGTCAAGAGCAATCGAAGAGGTGAATGTGCCCGTAGGGCGCGCCCTCCCAAGACCGTCATTCCCGCGAAGGCGGGAATCCAGTGCCTTTCGTGCGAGCACGCTTGAAGTCACTGGATGTTCGGCTCCGCCGAAGTAAAACGAAGCCGCCTTCGCGGGAATGACGGTCTGAAAGAGGCGGAAGCCCTTGAAGATTCGCGGCTTCGGCGGATCAGCCGCCGATGCAATCAGCCAGCCAACTGTGGCCAGCCATCCGCCGCCTCAATTCGGATTCGACCCCACCCCATGCGGCGTAATCCAGCCCATGTAGATCGCCAGGATCACCAGCAAGATCAGCGCGACGGACAGCGCGATACGACGGGTCAGCGCGTTGACGGTGCGCTTGCTCTGCCCCTTGTCCACCAGCATGTAATACAGACCGGCGCCCAGGTTCCACACGATGACGATCAGGAAGGCGACAACCAGCAGGATCTTCAGCGACTCGTTCATCGCGGCCTCCTCGGGCGCGCGCGGCGCGCGCATGAATGCGAAGGCGGCATTATCGCTCCGATTCGCCGGCCGCGCCGAGTGCGGCAACGGGTCGCACCGGCCTGACGCTGGCGCTCGCCGGCGCTGCATTGGCGGCATGCGCGCCCGCGTCACCCAAGCGGCCGTCGCCCGCACGGACGGCGCGCGATGAGCCGCCGCGGCACGCTGCTGTTCGGCTGGGTCCTGGCGCTGGCGACGATCGCGGTGTTTGCCAACCTGGGCCGTTGGCAGTCGCACCGCGCGGTCGAGAAGCAGGCCATGCTCGATGCCGCCGCCGCGGTGCTGCACGATCGCCGCCCCAAGCCGCTGGCGCTCGCCGACGATGCGGCGCGGCTGCGCGACTACGACTGGGCGTCGGGACTGGGCTCGTTCGACGCGCGCGGCCCGTTGCTGCTCGACAACCAGCAGCGCAACGGCCGCGCCGGCGTGCGGGTGTACCGCATCTTCCTGCCGCGCCAGAGCGGCCCGCTGCTGGTAGACCTGGGCTGGCTGCCGCTGGCCGGCGATCGCAAGCTGCCGGTGATAGCCAAACCCGAGGGCGAGTTCGCGCTCAGCGGCCTGCTGACCGCGCCGCCGTCCAGCGGCATCGCCCTGGGCGCCGGCATCGGCCGCGAGGGCGAGGGCTGGCTGCTGACCCGGGTCGACCCGGCCGCGATCGCCAGTACCACCGGTTTGTCGGTGCCGCTGGCGCCGCGCGTGCTGCGCCTGGACCCGGCGATCAAGCTCGGCTATGAACGCGACCTGGAACTGCTCGCCAACACCCTGCCGCCGCAGCAGCATCGCGGCTACGCGTTGCAGTGGTACGCGCTGGCCCTGGCGGTGCTCGCCACCGCGCTCATCCTCACCTTCCGCCGCAAGCGGACCCGCCCCGAGCCCGAACAACCATGACCGATCCCGCTTCTCCGAACTCCGGCGCGCCGAACGCCGATTTCAATCGGCAGCGCAACCGCAACCGGCTGGTGTTGGTGCTGATCGCCGCGTTCTTCTTCGTGCCGATGCTGGTGGCCGGGATCCTGCGCTTCACCGACCACCACCCGGCGGTGAACCGCCAGCACGGCGAACTGCTCGAACCCAAGCCGGACCTGCGCGCGCACGAGCCGCGCCTGGCCGACGGCAAGCCCTATCCGTGGCAGCCGCAGGCGCGGGTGTGGCGCATCCTGGTCGCGCCCCAGCCCGGGTGCTTCGATGCCTGCGTCAAATTGTCGCGCGAGCTCGACACGGTCTGGCAGCTGTTCGGCAAGGACGCCGACCAGGTCGACATCCTGTGGTTCGGCGCCCTGCCCGAAGGGGCCGCGCGGCCGGCGTCGCTGCGGTTGCTGGCCGATTCGCCGTCGACGCGGGCCCTGCTGCCGCGCCTGAACGATCCGGCCGGCACGCCAGTGTATGTGATCGACCCGAACGGCTTCGTGATTCTGCGCTACGCTCCCGGCTTCGAACCGGGCGGTCTGCGCGCGGACCTCGTCAAGCTGCTGAAACTGATGTGATCGGTGGGCCGGCGCGGCGCGCTGGTCCCGGTATCGCGAGCATCGAGCAGGAAAGAGTTTTCGAATGAGCGTAGCGAGCATGACCGGCCTGAGCGCTTCGGGCCTGTACAAGAATTTTCATCGCATTGCGTGGCTGGCCGTCGCGCTGGCTTTGTGCGTGATCGTGTTCGGCGCCTTCGTGCGCCTGTCCAACGCCGGCCTGAGCTGCCCGGACTGGCCGACCTGCTACGGCCGCGCCGCGTGGCCGACCACCGCGCACGAAATCACCGACCACGCCGCGACCGCGATCCGCCCGGTCGAAGTACACAAGGCCTGGCGCGAACAATTCCATCGCATGATCGCCGGTCTGCTCGGCGTGCTGGTGCTGACCCTGGCGCTGGTGTCGGCGCGCCGGCGCAGCAAGGGCATGGCGCAGATCGCCCTGGCCGCGGCGGTGGTCGCGATCGCGATCCCGCTGTACATGAAAGGCCAGCACGTCGCCGCGTCCGCGTTGGCGATCGTCGGCGAAGGCATCCTGCTCGCCGCGGCCTTGCGCTGGAGCAACACCGATCTGTCGCGCGCCAGCGCGCTGACCCTGGCGGTGATCATCTTCCAGGCCCTGCTGGGCATGTGGACGGTGACGTGGCTGCTCAAGCCGATCGTGGTGATGGGTCACTTGCTGGGCGGCCTGCTGACCTTCTCGCTGCTGGTGTGGATCGCCTGGCGCGCGACCAATCAGCCGATCCGGCTGGCCGATGCGAGCAGCGTGCGTCGCCTGATCATGCTCGGCATCGCCGTGCTCGGCGTGCAGATCGCGCTCGGCGGCTGGACCAGCGCCAACTACGCCGCGCTCGCCTGCGGCAACGATTTCCCGACCTGCGTCGGCCAGTGGATGCCGCGCCACGACTTCCGTGAAGCATTCGTGCTGTGGCGCGGGATCGGCGTGGACTACGAAGGCGGCATCCTCGACGGCGAGGCGCGCATCGCGATCCAGCTCGCGCACCGGGCGATGGCGATGGTCGTGTTCGTGTACCTGCTCGGCCTGATGGTGAAGCTGCTGCGCACCCCGGGCATGCGCGGCTGGGCGAGCCTGCTGGGCGCGTTGACCCTGCTGCAGGTTGGCCTGGGCATCGCCAACGTCAAACTCAGCCTGCCGCTCGCGGTCGCGGTCGCGCACAACGCCGGCGCGGTGCTGCTGCTGTTCGTGCTGGTGTCGCTGCTCGCGCGCCTGCGCACGCCGGAGACCTGATGAACGCCACCACCCGCCCCACCGCGAGGCAGTACTGGGCGCTGACCAAGCCGCGCGTGGTCGCGTTGATCGTGTTCACCGCGATCGTCGGCATGTTCCTGGCGGTGCCGGGCTGGCCGCCGTTGCGCGAGTCGGTGCTGGGCTTCCTAGGCATCTGGCTGGCCGCGTCCTCGGCCGCGGCGATCAATCAACTGCTGGACTCGCGCATCGACGCGAAGATGGCGCGCACCTCGTGGCGGCCGATCGTCGCCGGGCAGGTGTCGCCGACGCAGGCGCTGGTGTTCGCGCTGATCCTGGCCGCGGCCTCGATGCTGATCCTGGTGCTGTGGGTCAACGTGATCACCGCCGTGCTGACCTTTGCCTCGCTGATCGGCTACGCGGTGATCTACACCGTGTTCCTCAAGCGCGCCACGCCGCAGAACATCGTGATCGGCGGCGTCGCCGGCGCCGCGCCGCCGCTGCTGGGCTGGGCCGCGGTCACCGGCATGCAGGGGCCGTGGGACTGGGCGCACGCGCTGCTGCTGGTGCTGATCATCTTCGTGTGGACGCCGCCGCATTTCTGGGCGCTGGCGATCTTCCGCCGCGCCGACTACGCGCGCGCGATGGTGCCGATGCTGCCGGTCACCCACGGCGTGCAATACACGCGCTGGCAAATCCTGTTCTACACCGTGCTGCTGGTGGCGGTGACCGTGCTGCCGTGGGCGGTGAGCATGAGCGGCCTGTTCTACCTGGGCGGCGCCCTGGTGCTCGGCGCGATGTTCCTGTACTACGCCTGGAAACTGATGGACCCGCCCGACGAGTTGTACGCGATGCGGGTTTTCAACTACTCGATCGTCTACTTGATGGCGTTGTTCGCGTTCTTGATGATCGACCACTGGATGCTGCCGGCGTTGCAGCCGGCCGCGGCCTTCGAGCTGCGCCAGGTGGGTTGATCGGTCGAGGCGCCGAACGCGCGGCCACCATTCGAAAATCAGGGGAGATGCTGTCGATGAGGAATCCGATCCTTCGTTCCATCACGGCGCTCCTGCCGCTGGCTGTCGCCTTCGCGGCGTCGGCGCAGACCGCGTCGCCGGCCAACGCGTCGACGACCGACGATCTGGTGGTGACCGCGGCCAAGTTGTTCGACGCGCGCAGCGGCAAGTTGATCGACCGGCCGCAGGTGCTGATCCGCGACGGCCGTATCGTCGAGGTCGGCCGGGTCGGCGACGCCGCGCCCGACGGGATCAAGCGCCTGGACCTGGCCGGCATGACCTTGCTGCCGGGCCTGATCGACATGCACACCCACCTGGATTCCGATCCGAGCTACGGCGGCTACACCGGCCTGCAGTTCAACGATCGTTTCTGGTCGGTGCTCGCGGTCAAGCACGCGCAGCAGACCCTCGATGCCGGCTTCACCACCGTGCGCAACGTCGGCGCCGACGCTTGGAACGACGTCGGCCTGCGCCAGGCCATCGACGAAGGCCAGCTGCGCGGTCCGCGCATCGTCACCGCCGCGTATTCCTTCGGCGCGACCGGCGGGCATTGCGATTCGACCTTTTTCCCGCCGTCGATGAACCAGAAGAGCCCGTACAACGCCGACTCGCCCGAACAGGCGCGCCAGCGCGTGCGCGAGCTGCGCAAGTACGGCGCGCAGGTGATCAAGATCTGCGCCACCGGCGGCGTGTTTTCGCGCAATACCGAGCCGGGCCAGCAGCAGATGAGCTTTGAAGAGATGAAGGCCGTCGCCGACGAGGCGCATCAATGGGGCCTGCGCGTGGCCGCGCACGCGCACGGCGCCAGCGGCATCCGCGACGCGATCCGCGCCGGCGTCGACACCATCGAGCACGCCAGCCTGATCGACGACGAAGGCATCCGCCTGGCCAAGCAGCACGGTGCGTGGTTGTCGATGGACATCTACAACACCGACTACACCCAGGCCGAAGGCAAGAAGAACGGCGTGCTCGAAGACAATCTGCGCAAGGACCGCGAAGTCGCCGACATCCAGCGCGAGAATTTCCGCCGCGCGCATGCGGCCGGGGTGAAGATGGTCTACGGCACCGACGCGGGCGTGTACCCGCACGGGCTCAACGGCCGCCAGTTCGCGGTGATGACCCGCTACGGCATGAGCGCGGCGCAGGCGATCCAGGCGGCAACCGCGAACGCGGCGCAGGCGCTGGGCCGCAACGATGTCGGCATCGTCGAGCAGGGCCGCTGGGGCGATTTGATCGCGGTCGCCGGCGATCCGACCCAGGACGTGAGCTTGCTGGCTTCGGTGCCGGTGGTGATCAAGGGCGGCGAGGTGGTGAAAGACGCGCGTTGAGCGTTGGGGCGGGTGGTTGCGAGGCGCTTCATCATTCGAGCGCGCTATTGATTGCCCACTTTGAAAAAGGGGGCGGCGCCCGGCGTCAAATCGTTCCTGGACAATGCATGGCGCGGGGGATTTGCTCTTTCGTCGGCAGCGTCACGATCTGATCGAAAAGCAAATCCCCCCTGGCCCCCCTTTTTCAAAGGGGGGAACCCTTCGTTGTGGATTCGCGAGGGCGAGTGGTTGCCGGGCGTTCTCTCAGTCGAGCGCGCTATTGATTGCCCACTTTGAAAAAGGGGGCGGCGCCCGGCGTCAAATCGTTTCTGGACAATGCATGGCGCGGGGGATTTGCTCTTTCGTCGGCGGCGTCGCGATCTGATCGAAAAGCAAATCCCCCCTGGCCCCCCTTTTTCAAAGGGGGGAACCCTTCGTTGTGGATTCGCGAGGGCGAGTGGCTGCCGGGCGTTCCCTCGGTCGAGCGCGCTATTGATTGCCCACTTTGAAAAGGGGGGCGGCGCCCGGCGCGCAGTCGTTGCTGGTAGATGTGCAGCGCGGGGGATTTGCTCTTTCGTCGGCGTCGTCGCGATCTGATCGAAAAGCAAATCCCCCTTGGCCCCCCTTTTGCAAAGGGGGGAATCCTTCTTGATCGATTCGAGAGGTCTCTCAGTCCGCAGCTTGTTCCGGCGCCGCCTGCGCCCGCTGCTGCGCCGCACGCCGCGCATAACGTCGCGCGATGTGCGCGCACACGATCAGCTGCAACTGATGGAAGATCATCACCGGCAGCACGATCGCGCCGAGCGCGCTGCTGGCGAACAATATCTTCGCCATCGGCACGCCGGTGGCCAGGCTCTTCTTCGAGCCGCAGAACACGATCGCGATTTCGTCCTCGCGCGAGAACCCCATCCGGCGCGCGGCGAACGTGGTGGTTACCATCACCACCGCCAGCAGCAACGCGCACACGCCGATCACCACGTACAACGCGCCCAGCGGCGTGTTCTGCCACAGGCCGCTGCTGACCGAGGCGGCGAACGCGGTGTAGACCACCAACAGCACCGTGCCCTGGTCGGTGTAGCGCAGCACCGCGCGCTGGCGTTCGACCCAGGCGCCGATCCAGCGCCGCAGCAGATGCCCGGCCACGAACGGCACCAGCAGCTGCAGCATGATCTTGCCGATCGCCTCCCCGGGGTTCGCCATCGCGCCGTGCGCGCCGGCCAGCGCGCTCATCAGCAGCGGGGTCAGGAACACGCCCAGCAGGCTCGATGCCGACGCGCTGCACACCGCCGCCGGGACGTTGCCGCCGGCCATCGAGGTGAACGCGATCGAGGACTGCACGGTCGAGGGCAGGGTGCACAGGAACAGCAGCCCCAGGTACAGCTCCGGCGTCAGCCAGTGGCCCGACAGCGGCCGCAGCGCCAGGCCGAGCAGCGGAAACAATACGAAGGTGCTGGCGAAGATCACCAGGTGCAATCGCCAATGCAAGGCGCCGGCGAGGATCGCCTCGCGCGACAGGCGCGCGCCGTGCAGGAAGAACAGCGCCGCGATGGCGACATTGGTGAAATCGTCCAGGGCGCCGGCGGACACGCCGCGGACCGGGAACCACCAGGCCAGCGCGACCGCGCCGAGCAGGGCGAGGGTGAAGGCGTCGACGCGCAGACGTTTTAGCCACTGCATGGGGGCGGGGATTCGAGATTAGGGATTAGGTATTGCGTGACGAATTGGGCGTGGGTGATTCCAGTGGAGCATCGTCCGCATTCTGGCCGGCGCGTATCGCGCAGTCCATGATCGATCATGGCCGTGCGAATGCCGGTTTCGCACTGCAGGAGCAGCGCGAGCCGCGATCAACCGAAGCGTTGCGATACCACGCCATTCCCCGAAGCGAAATCATCCGGGCCTTTGAAACCCGAGCCGGTTATCCGGTCTTCGGTTACGGCGCTTTCGTGCGTCGCTTCGGTTGGTCGCGGCTTGCGCCGCTCCTACAGGGAGCGGACGGAGCCTGCGGTGCGAGTGGGCGCCATCGGCGAGCCCACCGCCGCACCGCTCACCTCACCAAGGCTTGACCTTGTCCGCGATCTCCGCCGCGCTGTCGGGCGTCACGTACCACTTGCCCGGCTCTTCGTACTCGAAGTCGATCGCGACTTCGGCCGCTTCGCGGTTGATGCGGATGATGCACACCCGCCACGGCGCCTTGTCCTTGACCTGGGTGACCCGGCGCAGTTCTTCCAGGCGGTTTTCGATCTCCACACCCGACGGCGTCAGCGGTTCGCCCGGCTGGCCCTTGTCGTAGCGGAAGCCGTTGAGGCGGCTGATGCCGTCGCCGTACCACGCGATCAGCGCGTAACCGTCCCACGGCCGTTCGCCGGCCTTGGGGTCGACCACGATCAGGCGCGCGATCTCGCCAAGCAATTCGTCTCTGTTCATGTCCTGCCTTGGGCGTATCGGTAAGGGCGCGCCGGCGATCAACCGGCGGCGATCATGTCGTCCATCTGACTACCGTCGACCCGGTCGTAGTGCTGGCCGGCGCGGTTGTCGAAGCTGACGCGTTGATCGTAAACCCTGCTGCCGTCGCTCGGGTCGATGACCTCATAGGAAATGCGAACCCGGTCCGGTCGATCGACGTTGCGCGGGGTCAGATCGACGCTGATCTGCACGTCCATGCCCTTGTCGACCCAGGCCGCCCATTCGTTCTCGAGGGTCTTGTAGGCGCCCATGTTGAAGTTGCCGTTCTGCGGGAACAGGTTCTTCAGGCCCTGGTCGGTGACGAAGCGGTGGCCGAACACGTGGCCGCCCTGGTCGCCTTCGACGCCGCGATCGGCGGCGGCGCCTTGCGCTTGGGTCTCCGCGTCGCTGCGTTCGATCTTGCTGAACACGGTGCGCAAGGTGCCTTCGGCATGGATCGGCCGGCCTTGCGAGTCGACCGTCCAGACCGCGTCGTTGACCTCGCCGCTGTCGGGGTTGACGACGGTCGCGGAGATTTCCCGGGTGCCGTCCTGCGCTTGCGGCGACAGCCCGAGCCATTGCTTGAGCTTGTCGACCAAGCTGTCGCCGTCGTCGTCGCGCGGCAGCGCCGCATAGGCATCGCGTACCTGCGGCCCGCTGCTGCGTTCGACCGCGCCGGCGATCGTGTCGCGGCCGAACGCGGCTTCGAGCTTTTGCAGTTGCGGCGCGTCGAGTTTGCCGGCGAGGTCCTGCGCCACGATGTCGCGCTCGGCCAGCGGCAGCGCATCGACCTGTTCGCGCAGGGTGTCGAGTTGCGGCGGCGTCAGCGCGTCGGTGGTGGCGCGCGCTTGCGAGGAATCGGCGTCGCGTAAGGTCTGCGGCGTGACCGCCTGGGTCGACGGGTCCAACGGCGGCAGGCGCTCGAAGGCGGGGCGCGAGCTGATCGGGTCGGTCATCGACGGAGCCTGGGCTGTGTGCTGATGACACAGGAAGTTAGCCATTAATGCGCCGGCATCCCAGTGGGGAAAACCCCTGGTATGTATTTCAATTCAATGACTTCGGCCAGGGTTGGTCCTATCCGGCCGGGCCAGTCGCAGGGGCTTGAGGGACAGGCATTCCCCCGCTTCGTGACGGCTACGGGTCGAATCTTCGACGTCGCTTGATCGCGGTGGAATCGATGGGTTGAATGGATCGGATGTAGCGATCCAGGTCGCGTCGCAGGCGGGGTGTCGCGAAAATCCCCCGCGCTGAGGAGGCGTTGCGACTTCGTGCCGGCGCGGGGCGCTCGCCCCCTTTGTCAAAGGGGGCGAGGGTTTTGTTCGGGATTCGGGATTCGGGATTCGGGATTCGGGAATCGGGAATCGGGAATCGGGAATCGAGAGTCGAGAGTCGAGAGTCGAGAGTCGAATCGCGACGCATAACCCCCGACGAAGCACGAACCGTTTCCCCCCCGTTGCAAAAGGGGGCAGGGGGGACTCGCTTTTCGCTCCCGACCCGCCAACCCCAACCTCACTTCCCGATCAAATGCTGCTGCCAGAACTCCATGGTCGCCGCACTGAAGTAATCGGCATTGGCCTTCTTCTGAAACCCATGCCCCTCGTCGTTGAACATCAAGAACCACACCGGCTGCCCATTGCCGCGCACCGCTTTGACGATCTGCTCGGCCTCGGTGTACGGCACCCGCGGATCGTTCTTGCCTTGCGCGACGAACAACGGCGAACGGATCTTGCCGGCGTTCTTCAACGGCGAGATCCGATCGAACACCGCCTTCATTTCCGGCACGCGCTCGTCGCCGTATTCGGCGCGGCGCAGGTCGCGGCGGTAGGCCTCGGTGTTGTTGAGGAAGGTGGTGAAATCCGAAATGCCGACGATGTCGACGCCGGCGCGGATGCGGTCGCTGTAATGCATCAGCGAGGCCAGCACCATGTAACCGCCGTAACTGCCGCCATGCACGCCCACACGCTTGGCGTCGAGTTCGGGCTGTTTGGCGATCCAGTCGAGCAGGCTGCCGATGTCCTTGACCGAATCCTCGCGTTTCTCGGCGTTGTCCAGGCCCAGGTAGGTGCGGCCGTAGCCCGATGAGCCGCGCACGTTGGGCACCAGCACCGCCACGCCGAGTTCGTTGGCGAGGAACTGCGCGGTCGCGTTGAAGGTCGGCTGCGCCTGGCCTTCCGGGCCGCCGTGGATCTGGATCACCACCGGCAGCTTCTTGCCGGCCGGCGCGTTCGCGGGTTTGTAGTAGAACGCCGGAATCGTGCGCGGCTTGCCGTCGAGCTGATCGAAGGTCGGGTAACGCACCAGGGTCGGGGTGACGAACTTGCTCGAGTCCAGGCCGCCGACTTCGCTGCGGGTCCAGCGCGCGAGCTGGCGGCTGCCCAGGTCGATCACGTACACGTCGCTGGGCGAGGTCGCGGTGTTGATCGACACCGCGATGCGCTTGCCGTCGGGCGAGAAGTCGACGCCGCCGATCACGCCGATCGGCAGCTCCGGCAGTTTCACCGGCATGTGGTCGGGCAGCGACAGCACGTGCAGTTTGCTGATGCCATCCTCGTTGCTGACGAACAACAGATGCTTGCCGTCTTCCGACAGCGACACCCCGCCCACGTCCCAGGGAATATCGGCGCTGAGCACCTGCAGCTTGTGAGTGGAAAGGTCATGCCGGCGCAGGCTGGCGAACTCCTGCGCCTTGCCGTCGATCGGTTCGTCGGAGACGAAATAGACCGCGCGGCCGTCCTTGGCGAAGCGGAAATCGCCGATCGCCGCCTTGCCGCCGTCGACCGGGAACATCTCCAGCTTGCCGGTCTGCAGGTCGACCACGCCCGGATAGGTTTCGCTGGCCGACACGAACTTGCTGACCAGCAACCGCTTACCGTCGGGCGAGAAATCCGCCGCGTCCCAGCTGCCGCCCTGCGTCACCACCGCGCGCGGTTTGCGCGTGGCGAAGTCCATCACCCACACGTCGGTGTCCTTGCCGTTGCGCAAGGTGCTGCTGTAGGCGAGCTGCTTGCCGTCGTGCGAGAACAGCGGCGATTCGTTGCGCGACTTGCCGTCGGTCAACAGGCTCACCTGGCGCGAACCCAGGTCGAACCAGTGCAGTTGCCAGAACTCGTTGCCGCCGATGTCCTTGCCGAACACGAAACCGTTCAAGCCGGCGGGCGCCGCGGTCAGGCGATTGACCGGCTCGGGGTAGAAGGTCAGCTGTTCGCGCATGCCCAGCGGCTGGCAGACGCGATGGGCCTGGGTGGTTTCGGCGAAGCGGGTGCCGATCAGTACGCAGCCATCATGGGTCCAGCCGGCGAAACCGGCGCCGCGGGTGTTCTGGTAACGGTTGAGCCGCTCCAGCAGTTCGGGGCCGATCGCCGGTACGTTCTCGCTGACCCGGTTGCCTTGTTCCTGGCGTGCAACATCCTGCGCGTGGGCGAGTTGGGCGAACGCCAGCGCCAGTGCGCTGACGGATAGGACATGGCGCAGCGACATCGTCGTTCTCCCCGGTGTATCGAGTGGGCGTCGGCCCCGCGGCGCTGACGCACGGACCCCGAGCTTAGCGCGCCGCGTCGCCGCTGTGATCCATCCCGAAAGTCACGGACGGAACCGGCCGGCGTTTGGCTTAGAGTGCGGGACCGGCGTCGCGCCGGGTGCCGCGTCCAGGGAGAAGGTCGATGCTCGATCGAAGGTCGTTTTTGATCCGCGGCGCGCTCGCCGGCGCGGCCGCGTTCGCCGCCGGCGCGGCCGGTCCGTTGCGCGCGGCGATGTCGCCGCCGCGCTGGGCGCCGTACGACGAGGCGATGGTGGTCGACGGTTGCGGCTTCATCGGCGATGCCGATTCCGGCCCCGGCGAAGCGCTGTCGAAGCGATTGATCGACGAGGCACGCAGCAGCGGCCTGCGCGTGTTGCAGACCACGGTCGGCCCGGTCGCGCAGTACGAAGGCGCCTACGAAGAAGCGGTGCGCAGCATCGGCCTGTGGGAAAACGAAATCGATCTGCACCCGGACGTGTTCGCGCGGGTGCGCACCGGCGCCGACTTGGAGCGCGCGCGGCGCGAGAAGAAACTCGGCGTGGTCTATCAGTTCCAGGACAGCGCAGCGATCGGCGAGAAGCTCGAACGCGTCGACGATTTCCATCATCTCGGCCTGCGCACGGTGCAGCTGACCTACAACGTGCGCAACCTGGTCGGCGACGGTTGCATGGAAGCCGGCAACGCCGGCATCAGCCGCTTCGGCCACGGCCTGATCGAACGACTCAACGAGCGCCGCATCCTGATCGATCTGGCCCACAGTGGCCGGCGCACCGCGACCGAGGCGATCGCCGCGTCGAAGGCGCCGGTGTTGATCAGTCACACCGGCTGCGCGGCATTGGTCGAGCGCCCGCGCAACAAGACCGACGCCGAACTGCGCGCGGTCGCCGACGGCGGCGGCGTGGTCGGCATCTACCTGATGCCGTTCCTGCGAGAAAGCGGCCAGCCGATGGCCGCCGACCTGATCCGGCATATCGAGCACGCGTTGAAGATCTGCGGCGAAGACCACGTCGGCATCGGCACCGACAACATGCTCTCGCCGGTGGACCTGAGCGAGAAGTACAAGGCGCGTCATCGCGAAGACATCCGCGATCGTCGTCGCCTCGGGATTTCCGCGCCGGGCGAGAGCGAAACGGTGTATCTGTACATCCCCGACCTCAACACGCCGCGCCGTTTCGAGACCTTGGCCGGATTGTTGTCGGCGCGCGGGCATTCGGATGCGGTGATCGGCAAGATCCTTGGCGGGAATTTTGCGCGGGTGATGGGGGAGGTTTGGGGGTGAGGCTTCAGCGGAAACGCCTGCACCCGGTGAATCCTTGGTAGACCGCGTAGCCCCAGGTCGTCATTCCCGCGAAGGCGGGAATCCAGAGGCTTCAGCGTCATCCCGCCACAACGTCATTCCCGCAACAGCGGGACTCCAGTGACTTCAGCGTCATCCCTCCAGAACATCATCCCGCGAAGGCGGGAATCCAAGACGTCAGCGTCATCCTTCCAGAACGTCATTCCCACGAACGCGGGAATCCAAGACGGCAGCGTCATCCCTCCAGAACGTCATTCCCGCGAACGCGGGAATCCAGTGACTTCAAGCGTTCTCGCACGAAAGGCGCTGGATTCCCGCCTTCGCGGGAATGACGGTAGGAGAGAACGCTGAGCATCGTGAGCAGATGGGCTCCGGCAAACGCGCTGTTTGCAAATGCGTGTGATGTTGACCGCAACCGCAACCGAAACCGCAATCGCAACTCACGATCCAGATACCGACTTCCGACTTCCGACTTCCGACTTCCGAATCCCGAATCCCGAATCCCGAATCCCGAATCCCGAATCCCGAATCAATTCGGCGCACGAGGCCGACTCAACCGCGCCTGCAACAACGCCAGCAACTCCCTCTTCTCCTCATCGCTCAGCCCGCTCTCGCCCTGCTGCATCTGCAACTCGGCAAGCCGCTGCTCGACCATCTGCTTCTCCAACTGCCCCACCGCGTCGAAGAACTCGCGCTGCAAGGTGTCGTCGTTGCCCGGCAGGCTCTGGCTGGCAAGCTTCTGCAAGGCGCCGGACTGCGGATGCTCGGCGAAGTGTTCGAGCAAGGCGCCGGTGCTGATTTCCGGGCGCTGCTGCACCACTTCGACGATCTCGGTCAGCAGCTCGATGCCCGGCTGGCGCAAGGCGGAGAAGCGATACGGCGGGGTCAGTCCGGCGGCCAGCGATGGCTTTTGCAACAGCACGCCGATCGCGCTGCGCACCAGCGAACGCCGCGGCGTCGGCGCGTGACGGCCTCCGCCCGAATGCGCGCGTTGGGTCGGCACGTGGGTTTCCGGCGTCGCCTGGCGTCCGCCGACCCCGGTCAGTTCGGTCAGCCGCTGCTTCATCAGATCGGCGAACGCGCCGTCGGGAATCTGCGCGAGCAGCGGTTTGGCGCGTTCGGCCAGACGGCCCTTGCCTTCGAGCGTATTGAGGTTGACGTCGGTGGCGATCGAGTCGAATAGGAACTGCGACAGCGGCGTCGCATCGCGCAAGCGCCGGTCGAAGCCTTCGGCGCCTTCGGTGCGCACCAGCGAATCGGGGTCTTCGCCGTCGGGCAGGAACAGGAAGAACGCCTGACGTCCGTCCTTCATCCGCGGCAGCACCGATTCGACCGCCTTCCACGCCGCGCCGCGCCCGGCGCGATCGCCGTCGAAACAGAAGTACACGTCGGCGGCGTTGCGGAACAGCAGTTCGGCGTGGTCGGGCGTGGTCGCGGTGCCGAGCGTGGCCACCGCGGTGTCGACCCCGTGCTGGAACAGCGCGATCACGTCCATGTAGCCCTCGACCACGATCAGGCGCGGGATCTTGTTGTGGGTCTGACGCACCTGCCACAGGCCGTACAGCTCGCGGCCCTTGTGGAACAGCGGAGTTTCCGGCGAGTTGAGGTACTTCGGCCCGTCTTCCTTGTCGAGCACCCGGCCGCCGAAGGCGATCACGCGGCCGCGCCGGTCGTGGATCGGGAACATCACCCGGTCGCGGAATTTGTCGTAAACGCGGCCGGTGTCGTTCTTCGACAGCATGCCGCCGCGTTCGAGCAGTTTCATCCGGCGCTCGTCGGTGCCCAGCGCATCGCGCAGCGCGTTGAAGCCGTCGGGCGCGTAGCCGATGCCGAAGCGGTCGCGGATGTCGATGCTGACCCCGCGGCTGTCGAGATAGCCCTGGGCCTTGCCGCTGCTCGCGTACTGCTTGAGGAAGAAACGCTGCGCGGCCTCCAGCGCGTTGAACAGCTCCTGGGTGTCGGAATCCTCGTTGCGCGAGCGGGTGTCGCGCGGGACTTCCACGCCGACCCGCTTGGCCAGTTCCTCGACCGCATCGAGGAACTCGAGCCGGTCGTAGTTCATCAGGAAGCTGATCGCGGTGCCGTGCGCGCCGCAACCGAAGCAGTGATAGAACTGCTTGGTCGGCGAGACCCAGAACGACGGCGAGCGCTCGTCGTGGAACGGGCAGCGCGCCGAGTATTCCTTGCCCTGACGCTTGAGCGGCACGCGCGCGCCGACCACCTCGACGATGTCGGTGCGGGCGAGGAGGTCGTCGATGAAGCCGTCGGGGATGCGGGCCATGCCGGGGGCGCCCGCGAGGGGCTGCGGAACTCGTTGCGGATCGGCGACTAGGATGCCATGAGCGGCGCGCTCAGGCCGCGACGGGATGGGGCGGGCTTCGGCTGGGCATGCGGGCTTGCGCAAGAGAAGCTTTGCTTGTGTGGGAGGGGCTTCGGCCCCGACGCTGTTCGCTCAGGTCGCCGTGCTTTGGTCGAAAGCCCTATCCGCGTGGCGATCTGAGCGAACAGCGTCGGGGCTGAAGCCCCTCCCACAATCGTCCTGGCCGTCTTGGACCCCTGAGTCCTCGGCGGCTTTCTTCCATGCCGCCTACAACCCCGGCCGCCCCGGCCACGGCTCGGCCCAGGCCGGAATCCGCATCAGCCCGTCCAGCCAGCGCACGATGTTCGGGTAGTCGCCCAGCGGCAGATGGCACTGGCGCCAGTAGGTCGCCATCGAGGCGAGCTGGAAGTCGGCGATGGTCAGCCGGTCGCAGGCGACGTAATCGCGGCCTTGCAGGTGGCCGTCGAGCACGCCGGCGTACTTGGCGATGTCGCGCTGGCGCGACTGCAGCAGCTCCAGGTCGGGTTCGCCGAAACCGTAGTGGCCTTTGATGATGTATTCGAAGTAGTGCGCATCGATCGTCGTGGCCCAGTGGCAATCGTTCCACGACAGCCAGCGCAGCACCTGCACCTGTTCGGCCGGGTTGTGCGCCGGCCACATGTCCGAACCGGCGCGGATGCACAGGTAGGCCATGATCGCCGAGGCCTCCCACAGCGCCACGTCGCCGTCGACCAGGGTCGGCGCTTTCATGTTGGGGTTGAGCGCGGCGTAGTCGGGGTGTTTCATCGTGCCGGCCATGAGGTCGTGCTCGATCAGCTCGGCCTCGATGCCCAGGTGCTTGACCAGGGCGAGCACCCGGCGCGGGGCCTGGGCTTGAATCCAGTGGATCTTCATCGGTGTCCTCGGTTGCGCTGCAGATACTCAGGCGACGAACGCGCGGAGGCAGGATCGACAAGCGGCGCGATGCAAGCGCCGCCGCAAACCGAAAAACCCGACTCAGGCCGGCGGCGCGGCGTCGTGCGGGGTGGCAGCGACGGCTCCCGGCTGCGCCGCCAGCCCCGCCGCCTTGCGCTCCTCGGCCAGGCGCCGGCGCACCCGCGCGTGTTCGTCGAGCATCGCGGTGATCAGCGCGCCCAGTAGGAACACCACCGCGCAGTAGTACATCCACACCAGCATGATCACCAGGCCGCCGGCCGGCCCGTAGGCGGTGCCGAGGCTGGCCTGGCCCAGGTACAGGCCGATCGCGCTGCGGCCGAGCATGAACAGGCCGGCGGTCAGCGCGCCGCCGACCAGCGAGCGGCCCTTGCTGACCGGGCGATCGGGCAGCCAGCGGTACATCGCCGCGAACACCAGCGCGTACAGCACGAACGAGGCGACCGCGGCGAACACCGGCAGCAGGTCGGGCACGTAGGCGATCAGCAGCTGCAGCGCGGCCTGTACCGCCATCGACACCACCAGCAGGAAGCCGACGCTGATGACCATGCCGAACGACAGCAGGCGCTTGCGCAGCCACGCGGCCAGCCCGCCCAGGCGCTTGGCGTCGCTGCGGAACACCCGGTTGAGCGCGGCCTGCAACTGGCCGAACACCGCCGAGGCGCCGACCAGGAGTGCGACGGTGCCCAACAGGGCCGCGAACGAGCCCGTGCCCGGGCGGTTCTCGGCATTGGCCACGATCAGCCGCGCCGTGCTTTCGACCTGGCTGCCGGCGAGCAGCCCGATCTGGCGGAAGAATTCTTCCTGCGCCGACGGGTACAGCGCGGTGGTCAGCCACAGCACCATCAGGATCAGCGGCGCCAGCGACAGCAGGGTGTAGAACGACAGCGCCGCCGCCAGGGCGAGGATGTCGTAGTCGACGAAGCGCTGCACGAACTTGCCCGGCCAGCTCTGCTCCAGGCGGGCCTGCAGGGCGTGGATGCGTTCCAGGGTCTCGTGCGCGAACTCGCCGGCGCCGGCGCGCAGGTCCGGGTGGGCGGAGCGCGCCGCGGCGTCGCGCGTGGGCGCGTGGCCGGTCGGGGGCGAAGTCGGCGGATCGGGATGTACGGGCATGCGGAGACAATGGCGGCGCGTGCAGCGTCGCATTCAGTATCCGTCAATCGGGTTAGCGGCGCGTCGGCATGGTGTGCAGATCGCGCGGGTGGGGTTCAGGCGGAGAAGGTATAGGCGCGGGCCGCAGTGGTTCATGCACCCAGGCCCAGCCGCCGCCGAATGCGCCGTATCCCCCTGTAGGAGCGGCGCAAGCCGCGACCGCGCCAACAAAAACCACCGCGCCGCCTGCAAGCAAGCGACGCGACGGCCATCACGACGGCCATTGTCAGCCGCCGAAGCGCTCAATCACGGAAGTAATCGTCGCGCTCGACCCCTTCATACCGCCCGGCGCCGAGACAACAGTTCCTTAAACCTCCGCGTGGAGCCGCAGGGGCACGGATCGTTGCGCCCCAGCTTCTCGACCAGTTCCTTGTCGCCATGGACCAGCCGCCGGCCGCGTTTGACCCGGGATTCGGACGGGAAGCCTTTGCGGCGCTTGCGGGTGATTTCACGCGTGGGCGCCGCGTCGAGCGCGGTGTCGACGATGCCGCGATCATCGTGGTGTGTCGCTTCGAAGTCGGTCTCGAAAGCAGGCGGCGGCGTCAAACGCCGGCGCGATCTCGGACAGCAGCGGCGTGAAAGCAGTCGCGGTGGGTGGTCTTGCGTTTCATGGTGCACCTCCGGGTGTGCGGCCCTTGCGGGCGTGGATCGCAGGCGCCACGGTCGCGGCGCCTGCGGGGTTCCAAGGCCGCTCTCGTCCAGGAGAGCGGCGTGTCGCGGCGCGGCTCAGCCGGCCAGACGCTTCTTCGCCAGCGCCGAGGCCTGGCCCATGTCGGCCTTGCCGGCCAGCTTGGCCTTGAGCGGGCCCATCAGCTTGCCCAGGTCGGCCGGACCGGTCGCGCCGACTTCGGCGATGGTCGCCTCGATCACCGCCAGCACTTCGGCCTCGCCCATCTTGGCCGGCAGGTAGCGTTCGATCACCACGATCTCTTCGCGCTCGACCTGGGCCAGGTCTTCGCGCGCGGCCGCCTCAAACTGGCTGACCGAGTCGCGGCGCTGCTTGACCATCTTGTCGAGGATCGCAATCACCGCCACGTCGTCGAGCTCGATGCGTTCGTCGACTTCCTTCTGCTTGAGCGCGGCATTCATCAGGCGGATCACGCCCAAAGAGTGCTTGTCGCCGCTCTTCATGGCGGCCTTCATGTCTTCGGTGAGGCGTTGCTTGAGGCTCATAAGGGGCTCGTGAATCGGGAATGGAGAATCGGGAATCGGGAATCGGTCACGGACTGCGCGGTATCGGCAGAATGGGGCGGGGTGGGGCGCAGGCGGCTGCCTTTCCGATTCCCCACTCCCGATTCCCCATTCCCGGCCTTCCGGCGTGGAACGCAAAAAGCCGGCAGCGCACGAGGCGCGGCCGGCTTGATGGTCATCCCATGCAGGACCAGCCGCGAAGCTGGCCATGCGCGGAATGCGCGATCAGTACAAGCGCTGGCGCTTGGTGACGTCGCGCGAGGCGCGGCGCGCCTGACGCTTCACCGCCGCGGCGGCCTTGCGCTTGCGCTCTTGGGTCGGCTTCTCGTAGAACTCGCGCTTGCGGGTTTCGGCGAGGACGCCGGCCTTTTCGCAGGTGCGCTTGAAGCGACGCAGGGCAAACTCGAAAGGCTCGTTTTCGCGGACTTTGACGCTGGGCATACGTAATCTCGTTATCTGGGACCGGCCCGGAGGACCGGGAGAGCCGCGCATTATAGCGATGCCCCCGACGAAGGTGCAACATACACCCCATGAACGCGACATTCTCCCAGAAAACGGCTTCCCCCGCCTCGTCCCAGGGCCCGTCCCGATGAAAGTCCTGGGCATCGAAACCAGCTGCGACGAGACCGGCGTGGCCGTCTACGACACCGATACCGGCCTGCGCGCGCACGCGCTGTACAGCCAGATCGCCCTGCACGCGCAGTACGGCGGGGTGGTGCCCGAGCTGGCCAGCCGCGACCACGTGCGCAAGCTGCTGCCGCTGGTCCGCCAGACCCTGGCCGAGGCCGGACTGCGCGTGGACGAACTCGACGGGGTGGCCTACACCGCCGGCCCCGGGTTGGTCGGCGCGCTGCTGGTCGGCGCCGGGGTCGCGCGCGCGCTGGCCTGGGCGCTCGAGGTGCCGGCGATCGGTGTCCACCATATGGAAGGCCACCTGCTCGCGCCGCTGATGGAGGACGACCCGCTCGGCCGACCCGAGCCGCCGTTCGTGGCCTTGCTGGTGTCCGGCGGCCATACCCAGCTGGTCGCGGTCGAACGGATCGGCCAGTACCGGCTGCTCGGCGAGACCCTCGACGACGCCGCCGGCGAAGCCTTCGACAAGACCGCCAAGCTGATGGGCCTGCCGTACCCGGGCGGCCCGCAACTGGCGGCGCAGGCCGAACTCGGCACCCCGGGCCGGTACAAGTTCGCCCGGCCGATGACCGACCGGCCCGGCCTGGATTTCAGTTTCAGCGGCTTGAAGACCCAGGTGCTGCTGGCCTGGCAGAACAGCGACCAGACCGAGCAGACCCGCGCCGACATCGCCCGTGCGTTCGAGGACGCGGTGGTCGACACCCTGGCGATCAAGTGCGAACGCGCGCTCGATGCGGCCGGCTGCAAGACCCTGGTGGTCGCCGGCGGCGTCGGCGCCAACACGCGCCTGCGCGCCAAGCTCGCCGCGATGGCGGAAAAGCGCGGTGGCCGGGTCGCGTTCCCGCGGCCGATGTTCTGCACCGACAACGGCGCGATGATCGCCTACGCCGGCGCGCTGCGACTGCAGGCCGGGCAGCACGAGGAGGCCGCGGTGAAGGTGACGCCGCGTTGGGATATGGCGTTGTTGCGGGCGGTGTAAAAAGCCGGGAATCGGGAATCGGACGGCGCATTCGTGCGGCCCGTGGCATGCTAGCGCCCCGCGTTTCGCCCCTCTTGTCGTTCGTTGCATGCGAACGCCATGAACGACCCTCGATCCGAACGCGGTGCTTCAGATAGCGCCGCAACCGCTTTTCCGATTCCCAACTCCCCATTCCCCATTCCCGGCTCTCAACTCATGGACCACGTTTTCATCGAAGGCCTGGAAATCGAAGCCGTGATCGGCATCTACGACTGGGAGCGCGGTATTCGCCAGCCGCTGGTGTTCGATCTGGAGATGGCGTTCGACAACCGCGTGCCCGCGGCCAGCGATGCGATCGGCGATACGCTCGACTATGCGGCGGTGTGCGCGCGCATCACCGAGTTCGTCGCGCAGTCGCAGTTCGGTCTGGTCGAGACCTTGGCCGAGCGCGTGGCCGCGATCGTGCTCGACGAGTTCAAGGTCGCGCGGGTCCGGCTCAAGTTGAGCAAGCCCGGCGCGATCCGCAATGCGCGCGGGGTCGGGGTGTCGATCGAGCGCAGCCGCGGCGGTTGAGCCGGTTGCTTGGGGTGATCGCTGATCTGAGCCGAAAGCGTCGGGGCTGAAGCCCCTCCCACAAAAGACCTCGTCCTGACGCGAAGCCGGAAGTCTTTTGTGGGAGGGAGCTTCAGCCCCGACGCTCTTGTTTCAGATCACCCACAACCCATCCCACTTGCGAATTCCCATCACAGGTTCGACGATGCCCCGGTCACTAAACCTGGGGGCAGGCGATGTTCGAGAAAATTTCCCGCAGCTGGCAATTGGCCAAGGCCAGCGCGGCGGTGCTCAATTCGGATCGGGAGCTGTTGATCTTCCCGATCATCTCGGCGGCCTGCGTGCTGGTCGTGCTGGCGACGTTCCTGATCCCGGCGCTGGCGCTGGACGTGTTCGCCGACGGCTACGGGCCGGGCTCGCTGCTGTTCGCGTTCGCGTTCTACTTCTGCCAGTACTTCGCGATCATCTTCTGCAACTGCGCGCTGGTCAGCGCGGCGATGATCCGGCTGGAGGGCGGCGACCCGACCCTGGCCGACGGCTTCAACGCCGCGCGCTCGCGCCTGGGCGCGATCGCCGGGTACGCGGCGATCGCCGCGACCGTCGGCATGATCCTCAAGGCGCTCAAGGACCGCGACAACAACTTCATCGTGCGCCTGATCGGCGGCGCGCTCGGCGCGGCGTGGACCATGGCGACGTTCCTGGTGGTGCCGGTGCTGGTCGCCGAGGACGTGGGGCCGGTCGATGCGGTCAAGCGCAGCGTGGCGATGTTCAAGCGCACCTGGGGCGAAAGCGCGGCGGGCATGGTCGGGATCGGCCTGGCCACGGGTCTGGCGATGGTCGCGGTCGGCCTGCTCGGCTTCGGCCTGGCCTATGTGCTGGGCCTGCTGTCCTCGGCCCTGGCGGTGCTGCTCGGCGCGATCACCGTGCTCGTGCTGCTGGCGCTGGCGGTGTACCAGAGCGCGCTCGGCAGCGTGTACTCGGCGGCGTTGTATCGGTACGCGGTCGACGGCGAGGTGCCGTGCGGCTTTGAAGGGCTGCAGCTGGAAAGCCCGCTGGCTCGCTGAAGCAGAACGTTCGTGACGGCCAGGATCGGGGCGCTTCGGCGCCCCGATTCGTTCGCGTATTCGCGCTCGTCGTTCGCGCGGCATTTGCAACGACGAGGTAAGCGACCCCGCACGCTCGCATCGCAACCACGCAAACCGACTGTAGGAGCGCCGCCAGTCGCGACCGCGCCACAACGCCCGCGCCGAAACCCGCGCAATCGCCGCGGCGCAACGTATCGCCGCTAAGTCTTCGCCAACGCTGCAGCCAGCAACTCGTCGTCGACCGCCCCCAGCGCCACCGCGATCCGGCTTTCGTCGCCGGCATGCTCGGGATAGAACCACACCACTGCCGCGTCGCCCGCGCGCGGCAACTGCATCGCATCGAACTGGCTGGTCTTGGTCACCCAGCGTTCGACGCCCTGGTGGTCGCTGAACTTGACCACGTAGCGAATGCGCGGCTGATTGAGGATCTCCACGCCGGTGTCGTGGGTTTCGGTGACCACCCCGGCGGTGCGCGCGCCTTCGCTGACGATCCGGCGCAGGCGCAGGAAGTAGCGCACGCGCTTGCGGTAAGCGCGCAGCGCGAACATCGCGCACGCCAGCGCCGCGGCGACCAGCAACAGCGGCAGCCAGTGCTGCGAATGCCAGCCTAGCCAGGTCAGCCAATCCCACTGCGCGCTGGGCGGCGAGGGCGCGGCCAGCGATGCGCCGACCGGCACCGGCGGCAGCCACGAATCCGCCGCGCCGCGCCACAGGCCGAGCGCCCAGGCGACCTGGGTCAGCGCGAAGCTGCCCCAAGTGGTCGCCGCCAGGCCGTACAGCTCGGCCAGGACGAAGCTCAGCAGGAAACCGAGGATGAAGGCGCCGAAGGCGCCGACGAAGATGCCCCAGAACATCGGCGGGGTGGCGTCGGCCGCATACGCCAGGGGCACCACGTAGCCGTCGCCGACCGGATACTGAGCGACGTGCGCGACCGAATAGGCGAACAGGCCCCACAGTGCGGCGACGATCAAGACCAAGGCCCACAACAGCCAGTTGGGCCGCTGCGGCTGTTGAAACTGATCGATCAGTTCCTGGCGCCGGACGATGGCCGGATCGACCGTGCTCATGCGCGAGCCTCCTGGGGTGACCGCGCCATGCTGCACGGATAGTTTGAAAGTAAACCGCACGCAGCGCCGAAAGCCGCGCGTTTAGTACCAAAGCGCTAGCGTCCGGCGGCGCGGTCCCGCATGGACCGGCCGCAACAGCCCGTTCGCCGCGCGCAACTCGCCGCCGCCGCCGCCGGGCCGTATCCTGACGGCCTGTTCCCGCTGCCTGTCCTCCGCCTTTGAAAACCTTCGATCTGCCGCCTCCCGACGCCGACGCGCTCGCCCACAGCGCGCGCCTGGCCCAACTGATCCGCGAGCAGATCGCCGCGAACGGCGGCGCGATCGCGTTCTCGCGCTACATGGAACTGGCCTTGTACGCGCCCGGCCTGGGCTATTACAGCGCCGGCGCCAGCAAGTTCGGCCGCGACGGCGATTTCGTCACCGCGCCCGAGCTCGGGCCGATCTTCGCCGCGTGCGTGGCCGAAGCGGTGGCGCCGGTGTTGCAGCAGGTCGGGCCGCAGGCGCGGTTTCTCGAAGTCGGCGGCGGCACCGGCGCGTTCGCCGAGGTCGCGCTCAAGCGGCTGCTGGAACTCGATGCGCTGCCGGACCGTTACGCCATCCTCGAGCCCAGCGCCGAACTGCGTCACCGCCAGCGCGAGCGTCTGCGCGAACGCCTGGTGCCGCCGCTGTTCGAACTGCTGGAATGGCCCGATGGCCCGTTCGGCGACGAGTGGGACGGCGTGCTGTTCGCCAACGAAGTGATCGATGCGCTGCCGACGCCGCGCTTCGCCATCCACAACGAGGAAGTCCACGAAGAGCACGTCGTGGTCGACGGCGAGGGCTTCGCCCGCGAGCTGCGTCCGGCCGACGATTTTCTCGCCAACGCGGTGCGCCAGGCCGAGCGCCGGCTCGAACACCCGTTCGCCGAAGGCTATCGCTCCGAGTTGTTGCCGCAGTTGCCGTACTGGATCCAGGCCGTGTCCGGCGGCCTGCGCCGCGGCGCGATGCTGTTTGTCGATTACGGCTATCCGCGCGGCGAGTTCTACGCGCCGCAGCGCAGCGACGGCACCTTGCGCGCGTTCTACCGTCATCGCATGCACGGCGATCCCTTGCTGTGGCCGGGTCTGCAGGACTTGACCGCGTCGGTGGATTTCACCGCGCTGGTCGAAGCCGGCGTACACGCGGGATTCGATCTGGCCGGTTACTGCTCGCAGGCGAGTTTCCTGCTCGGCAACGGCCTGGCCGGCGTGCTGCAGCGGATCGAGGCGATCAAGGACGAAAGCGAAAAGCAACGCCGGCTCGCCGAGGTCAAGCAACTGACCTTGCCCAGCGAAATGGGCGAGCGGTTCCAGGTGATGGGATTGCAGAAGGACGTCGAGTTCGGCGTCGCCTTTCTGGCCGGCGATCTGAGTCATCGTCTGTGATCGCACGTCGGTGTGGCGACCTGTGTGTGCTCATGAGCGCGGGCCCGTGAGCGCCGCGCCGGCGCGCGCGTGGCTGCGCGAATTCGAACGTCCGGCGCTGTGGGTCGCGCTGTGGCTGGCGATGATCGCGGTGGTGATCGCGACCTGCCTGCTGCCCGCGCGCGATCTGCCGCCGACGCCGTTTTCGCAGTTCGACAAGATCGAACACTTCAGCGCCTACCTGGCGATGTCGGCCTATGCCGGCATGCTGTTCGCGCGGATGCGGCCGCAGGCGATCGCGGCGATCGGTTTGATCGCGATGGGCGTGGGCCTGGAATTCGCCCAGGCCACGCTGACCGATTCGCGCAGCGGCGATGCCGCCGACGCCCTGGCCAACGGGCTGGGCGCGTTGGCCGGTTTGTTCGTGGCGCGCACGCCGGTGGCGTCGTGGTTGCAGCGGGTCGATCGCAGGTTGGCGCCGAGGCGGGGTTGAGCGAGCGGTGGGTCGGCTGCAAGCTGCGCTGACCGCTGACCGCTGACCGCTGACCGCTGACCGCGGAAGCGGCGTTCTGCCATGCCTTCCACGGCCATGGCCCGCGATTGGTTTGCGTGGCCGCGGTGGGATTGCGGTGTTGTTTCATTGACGCGGTCGCGGCTTGCGCCGCTCCTGCAGTCGCTTCGCCCAACCACGCCGCCACCTGCGACGCTCCCGCCCGCAGCCCCCTGTAGGAGCGGCGCAAGCCGCGACCGCGCAACCTCGACCACGACAACCGCCGGCCATCCCAGCGCAACCGACCGGTCCGCGCATATGGCACGCACGCCGTGCGCTATAGGTGCCAGGCACGCGCCGCCGCCCGCAGAGCCGATTCAGTGACGCCCGCCCATTAACCGCTGAACCGCTCATTAGCCCATTCGTCGTTATAGGAAACCTGTCACAAAGCCATAGTCGGCACAGTCACACGGCGTATTGCGTAAAGGTTAAGAACTTGTGAGGCTCCAGCGCGGGCCACGGGAGCCCGCCTCTCTTTCGCAAGGAAACCGACTCATGCCTTCAGTGCATCGCAACCGATTGGCGCTGGCCGTGGCCGCCGCCATGGCCGCCAGCGCCTTCGTCCCCTCCGCCGCGCTCGCCCAGGACGCCGCTCCGGCCAGCCGCGATGCGACGACCCTCGACGCGGTGCAGGTGACCGGTTCGCGCGCGCGCGGCCGCGCCGCCGAAGACACCGCCGCGCCGGTCGACGTGATCGGCAAGGAAGAACTCACCGCGACCGGCGCCACCGAGATCGGCCAGATCCTGCAGATGCTCGAGCCGTCGTTCAATTTCTCGCGCACCTTCGTCAGCGACGGCACCGACATCCTGCGTCCGGCCACGCTGCGTTCGCTCGGCCCCGATCAGGTGCTGGTGCTGGTCAACGGCAAGCGCCGCCACCAGCAGGCGCTGGTCAACGTGCAGCAGACCATCGGCCGCGGTTCGGCCGGTACCGACATCAACGCCATTCCGCTGTCGTCGATCGAGCGCATCGAAGTGCTGCGCGACGGCGCCGCCGCGCAGTACGGCTCGGACGCGATCTCCGGGGTGATCAACATCATCTTGAAGAAGCAGACCGACGAAACCCAGCTGTCGTTCCAGGCCGGCAAGTACTACGCCGGCGACGGCGCCAACTACCAGGGCTCGGTCAACACCGGGGTCAAGCTCGGCGACAACGGCGGCTTCCTCAACTTGTCGCTGGAATACCGCGACCGCGCCGAAACCAATCGCGCCGGCCCCGACAGCGCGCGCGTCAACCCGCCGCGGGTGACCCAGCGCCTGGGCGACGCCGACGCGACCGACGCCTATTTCTGGTTCAACGGCGGCCTGCCGGTCGGCACCGGCGAGCTGTACTGGTTCGGCGGCCTGTCCAAGCGCAAGGGCGATTCCTCCGGCTTCTTCCGCAGCCCCGGCGACAACCGCACGGTGCCGGCGCTGTACCCGGACGGCTTCCTGCCCAAGATCCTGACCACGGTCGACGACACCTCGCTGGCGGTCGGCTACAAGGCGCCGATCAACGACAACTGGGACTGGGACATCTCGGTCAACCGCGGCCGCAGCAAGTTCGGCTTCGAGGAAAGCAACTCGGTCAACGTGAGCTGGTGGTACGAACCCAAGCCCGGCGGCGGCATCTACGCACAGTCGCCGACCAAGGCCGACACCGGCACGCTGCAGTTCGACCAGACCACGTTCAACCTGGATTTCCGCGGCACCCTCAAGGGCTTCAACGATCGTCCGCTGTACCTGGGCACCGGCGTGGAATACCGCCAGGACGACTACCAGATCCGTCCCGGCGCGCCGGTGACCTACACCTACGGCCGCACCAACAACCGCGCGATCAACATCGTCGGCCAGACCGGCGAAACCGCGCAGCCGGGCATGCAGGGCTTCCCGGGCTTCTCGCCGAACGAAGCGGTCGACGACGGCCGCCACAACTACGCGGTGTATCTGGACGCCGAAACCAACCTGACCGACCGCTTCCTGCTCGGCGGCGCGGTGCGTTACGAGGACTATTCCGACTTCGGCAACACCACCACCGGTAAGCTGTCGGCGCGCTTCGACGCGACCGAGCAGTTCGCGGTGCGCGGCACGGTTTCCACCGGCTTCCGCGCGCCGGGCGTGCAGCAGCTGTTCTACAGCCAGCGCTCGACCAACCTCAACGCCGCCGGCGTGTTGACCGACACCCTGACCGCGCGCCAGGACAGCGCGGTCACCCGCGCGTTCGGCATCGAGCCGCTGAAGGAGGAAACCTCCAAGAGCGCCTCGGTCGGCTTCGTGCTCAAGCCCAACGATCGCTTCTCGCTGACGATGGACGTGTTCCGCATCGACATCGACGACCGCATCATCTTCTCCAGCAACATCCAGCCCGAGTCGGTCGGCACCAACGGCCAGCCGTGCGCGCCGGGCAACGGCAACTGCCCGATCCGCGCGATCCTCGACCCGATCGGCGTCGGCCAGGTGCTGTTCTTCACCAACGCCATCGACACCCGCACCACCGGCGTGGACATCGTGGCCAACCACAACACCGAGTTCGCCGGCGGTTCCAAGTTGAACCTCACCGCGCTGGTGCATTTCAACAAGACCGAAGTGAAGGACCGCCGTTCGCAGTCGAACATCCTGTCGCCCAGCGCCTTGTTCGACGACACCCAGGTGACCTTGATCGAACGTGGCCAGCCGCGCGCGCATCACGTGCTGCAGGGCGTGTACGAGATCAACAAGTGGGAGTGGACCGCGCGCGCCAACTACTACGGCCCGGTGACCGGCGAAGGCTTCACCCCGGGCATCAAGCAGACCTGGGGCGGCAAGTGGCTCGGCGACCTGGCGGTGCGCTACAAGTTCAACGACAAGACCAGCGTGACCGTCGGCGGCAACAACATCTTCGACACCTACCCGGACAAGTGGGACCCGCAGACCGGCGCGCCGTTCCCGCAGCTGGGCTTCAAGTACGGCTGGGAAACCCTGCCGTTCGGCATGAACGGCGGCAGCTACTACGCCCGGATCGATTATCGGTTCTGAGCTATCCGACATTCGTCCGCAACCGGCCGCCGCGCGAGTTCATCGCGCGGCGGTTTTGTTTATGCGGCGCGGCCTGGCGTGAATATCGCGCGGCCAACCCGGGTTTTTGAACGCGGCGGGCGCGGCCGCTTGACTGGACGCCGCGGTGCGTGGATAACGACTCTTCGGATGGACCCCCAGGGATAGGGACGCGTCATGGGCAGAATATGGATCGTGGTGGGCGATACCACCACCGGTGGCGGCACGGTTGTATCGGGCTCGCCATTCACCGATATCGACGGCAAGCCCGTCGCCCGCATCGGCGACAGCGTCGTGTGCCTGCGTCACGGCCCGACGGTGATCGTCAGCGGCGACTCGACCATGATCATCGACGGACAGCCGGTCGCCCGGCATGGCGATGGCGTCGCCTGCGGCTGCAGCTTGATCTCGGTTCAACAGGTGCATGTCCACATCGAGGCCGGTGGAGGCGGAGGCGGCAAGGCCGCTGGTGCCGCTGGTGCCGCTGCGGCGGCGGCGAAGGCGGCCGGACCGGCGTTGAGCAACGCGCTGGCGGCTGCCGAGGCCGAAGAAGACGGCGAGTTCGATCTCGACTTCCTGATTACTGAACAAGGCAGCGGCGAGCCGCTGGCGGACTGGCCGTATCGGATCGAGCTGGCCTCCGGCCGCGAAATCGAAGGCCGCACCGACAGCGAGGGCAAGACCGCGAAGCTCAGCAGCAAGCAGGCCGAGACCGCGACCGTGCATGTCTACATGCCCGATGCCGAGGGCGAACTCGACCCGCCGCCGAATCACGAAGTGGACTGGAGCTGACATGGCGCCCCCGCAGAAAAAGAAAAAGCCCGCGGTTGCCACCCAGCAAGCGAAGCTGACCCCGAAAGCCGACACGCGTCCTTACGAAGTCAAGATCGATCTGCTCAAGCGCCTGCGGGAAATCCGCGCGCTGGTGGCGGCGAACAACAGATGCTCGATCGACAATGAGGCCATCGTCGCGCAGATTTTCCAGGAGTCCAGTTTCAATGCCGAGGCGGGCAAAAATAAACACCAGGCGCGCGGATTGATGCAAGTCCAGCCGAACGCGATACGACAGGTTTACGCCGTCCGCTTGAAGAAGAAATTGGGGAGAACGCCAACCGACGTGGAGAAGAAGAAGGCGTTCGACGATGCGGATGTCGACTACGCCAAGGGCGTGTTGTTCGACGAGGCGAAAAATATTCAGATCGGCACCGAATACATTCAGTACTGGCTCGACAAGAGCAATGGCGATATCGCCAAGGCGTATGTCGGCTACCGCGGGCCGGATGAGCCAACGTATTACAGCAGGATCAAGACCACGGCCGACAAGCTGCGGGCAGATCCGAACTCGGTCAAGCCGTTGCTGGAAATGAAGGATTTGCCATGAAGTTCATCGCCATGAGTCTGCTCGCACTGGCTCCCTCGCTGGTTTTTGCCGGCGGCAAGGCCAGCACCTGCGATCTGGGCGATTCGAAGCGGCCGCAGGTGGTGCGTGTTTCGCATGGCGGCAAGATCGGCAGCACCGATATCTACTATCTGCGTCAAGGTGAAGCCGCCGCGCAACCGCTACTGGGTGGCGAGGCCGAGGATTCACGCGGATCGGATGTCAGGGTCCAATGCATCGGCGGAAAACGGCGCGCGTTGGCGGTGATGGGCGATTTCATGTCGGCCGGTTATCCGCAGGGCTTCGTGTTGACGTACGACACCCGGAAAAAGAGCTTCGAGCGTTTCAATTTCGCGGAAAAAAATGCGCCGGGTTGGCTCTATTCGGGCCCCAGGGACACCTTGTTGGTATTTCCGCCGGGCGGGCGTCTGCAAACCGAGCACCGCTACCTTGTCTATCGGTTCGCCCCCGGTGCTGGGCAGGACAACACCGAAGAGATCGTGGAGGCCCTGCCGAAGGCCGATGGCTACGAGGTGATCAAGATCGGTCTGTAAGTCCGCGCGACCCGGCGCCTGGTGTATAGAGCCGATCCGCTTCACGCATCCTCACGCCGCGCGATTGCGATTGCCTTGATCCGCGCCGATCGCACCGCCTCGCCGACCGCCGGCCCTTCCAGCCCGGGTCGCAGATCGCTGGCGCGTACCTTCAGCGCCGCATGCAAGGCATCGATCAGCGCCGGCCCCTGCGGATACTCGCCGTCCTGCAAGCCCAGCCGGCCGCGCTTGTCGGCTTCGCACACCAGCGCCATCTGTTCGATCCGTTTCGGGTTGCGAAACCCGTCGCAGCGCGCGATCAGCTCGTACACGGTGCGCGCGCGCAGCTCGTTGAAGCGATGCACGTTGAGGTGTTCGCGGCAGACCGCTTCGGCCAGCAGGCGGTGCTCGGTCGGTATTTTCAGGCGCGCGCACAGCACGGCCAGCGGTTCCAGCCCGGCGCGTTCGTGATTGAGATGGCGCGGCAGGATGTCGGCCGGGGTCAGCGCCTTGCCCAGGTCGTGGGTCAGCGCGGCGAAACCCATCAGGTCGTCGCCGGGCGCGAGCTGCGCGGCCATGTCGACCACCATCTCGGTGTGGATGCCGGTATCGACCTCGGGATGGAACTCGGCGCGCTGCGGCACGCCGTACAGGGCGTCGACTTCCGGCAGCACCACCGCGAGCGCGCCGGCGTCGTGCAGGGTGCGCAGGAACGCCGACGGCCGCGCGCAGCTCAGCGCGCGGCGCAGTTCCTGCCAGACCCGTTCGGCGACCAGGTCGGACAGTTCGCCCGACTCGGCCATCTGCCGCATCAACGCCATCGTCTCGGGCGCGACGGTGAAGCCGTGTTCGGCGAAACGCGCCATGAAGCGGCCCGCGCGCAGCACCCGCAACGGGTCTTCGACGAAGGCCGGGCCGACGTGGCGCAGCACTTTCGCCTCGAGGTCGCGCGCGCCGCTGTAGGGATCGATCAGGCGGCCGTTGCTTTCGTCGCGGGCGATCGCGTTGATGGTGAAGTCGCGCCGGCCCAGGTCCTCGTCCAGCGTCACCGACGGATCGGCGTCGACCACGAAGCCGCGGTAGCCGCGTCCGGACTTGCGCTCGGTGCGCGCGAGCGCGTACTCCTCGCCGCTGTCGGGGTGCAGGAACACCGGGAAATCCTTGCCGACCGCCTTGAAGCCGGCCGCGAGCATCGCCTCGGGCGTTTCGCCGACGACCACGTAGTCGCGATCGCCGGCGGGCAGGCCGAGCAGGCCGTCGCGTACCGCGCCGCCGACCAAGTACACCTTCATCCTTGCCTTCCTCGAATACGGTTGCGATGTGCGCTCACTAGCGCGGCGTGTTCTGCGCCAGCAGCGCGATGATGTCTTCCGACCCGGCGCTGCGGTCGAGGTGGCGGATGATCGGATTGGGCTGGCCCGACACCCACAGCCGCAGTTCGGCTTCCAGGTCGAAATGACCGGCGGTTTCCAGCGAGAACATCACGATGCTGCGGTAGGGCAGGCTGAGGAATTCGGTCTTGCGTCCGGTCACGCCCTGTTTGTCGACCAGGATCAGGCGGCGGTCGGTGAACACGATCAGGTCGCGGATTTCGCCGAACGCGCGCTGCACGCTCTCGCCGGGCGCGAGCAGCGGGGCGAAATCTTCGTTGACCTTGTCGGTGGATTTTTCGCCGGCATGGCCGAGCAGGGTGTCGAGCAGGCCCATGGGGAGGTCCGTGTCGTGGGGATGATGCGCATCCTAGCGCAGGGCGGTGGATACGACGTTGTCGCGTTCGCCCCTGTAGGAGCGGCGCAAGCCGCGACCGCGACATCACAGATGCGACGCAAGCGCGGTGTCGCGGTCGCGGCTTGCGCCGCTCCTACAGTCGGGTGCCGAGGATTTCGGGCAACCGCGGCAACACCGGCGTCGGCGTCACGCCCAATTTCAGCAAGCCATTCTCGACACTGGTCGAATCGCTCTGCAGCGAGCGCCAGTTGTCGCGGCTGATCGGTTTGCCGGGCAGGAATTCGCCGATCTCGGCCTGCAGCTTGCCCAATGCATCGGGCAGCGGCAGCACCGCGCGCAGGCGGCCGCGTGCCTTCGCCGTGGCGCGCACGATCTCGCCCAGGCTCATCACGTCCGGCCCGACCAGGTTGTAGCTGCGCGCGATGTGGCTGTCGTCGTTCAAGGCGTTGACGAAGGCCTGGGCGACGTCGCCGACCCACACCGGCTGGAAGCGCGCATTCGCCCGGCCCATCGGCAGCAGCGGCGCATAGCGCAGCAACTGGTCGAAGCGGCAGAACAGGCCGTCGCCGGGGCCGGCGATCACCGAAGGCCGGAACAAGGTCCACGACAGTTTGCTCGCGCGTACTTTCTGTTCGGCGCGGCCGCGCGATTCCAGGTAGTGGCTCTGGCCGGTACCGGCGTTGAGCGCGCTCATCTGCAGCAGGCGCATCACGCCCATGTCGCGCATCGCCTCGATCAGCGCGTCGAGCAGCTCGACATGGACATGTTCGAAACCCGCGCCGCTGTCGCCTTGTTCGTTGAGGATGCCGACCAGATTGATCACCGCGTCGACATCGTCGAGCACCGCGCGCAGGAAATCCGGGTTGCCGACATCGCCTTCGATCAGGCTGGCGTCGCGCGACAGCAGTTTCTTCTTGACCGGATCGACGCCGCGGCTGAGCACGGTGATGCGGCAGCGTTCGCGCAGCAGGTGTTCGACGAGGTGACGGCCGACGAAACCGGTACCGCCCAGGATCAGGACATGGCGACGGGGCGCGGGCATCGGCGCGCGCTCAGTCGGTTTCGGCCGGCAGCGGCGCCGTCGCGGTGGCGGCCGAGGCCGGGCAGGTGAAGGACTTGCGCGCGCTGTTGTTGATCCCGCGCATGCGGTCGCTCACCTTGAGCGCATCGCCGTTGAGGCGCCAGTCGTAGAGCACGCTGAAAGCCAGCACGCGGGCGACGTACTCGCGGGTTTCCTTGTAGCTGATGGTCTCGATCCAGAAATCCGGGTCCATGCCCGGCCGCTGCGACTGCCAGCGCCCCAACGGCGCGGGGCCGGCGTTGTAGCCGGCCATGGCGAAATACGGCTGGCCGCCGTACTTGTCGAGCAACTGGCGCAGGTAGGCGGTGCCGAGAATGATGTTGGTGTCCGAGTCGTACAGGCTGGCCGCGCCGCCCCAGGGCAGGCCCAGGCTCTTGGCGACCTGCGCGCCGGTGCCGGGCAGCACCTGCATCAGGCCCATCGCGTTGGCGCCCGAGCGCGCGGTCGGGTTGAAGATGCTTTCGGCGCGGATCTCGGCGGCGACCCAGGCCGGGTCGATGCCGTTGCGCGCCGACTCGCGGCGGATGGTGTCGCCGTGGTGCAGCGGAAAGCGCAGGTAGTACATGCGCTGTTCGTTCGGGGTCTTGTTGAGCGAGAACACCGCGCGGTCGAACCAGTTGTAGCTCTGCGCCACTTCGATCGCGATGCGGCGCTGGGTGTCGTCGTAACGGGTCAGCGCATCGTCCCACTCGCGGATCGCCCAGGCGGCGCGTTCGATCTGGAACAGGCCCATCGCCCGCATCAGGATCGGATCGCGTGCGATCGCGGCCTTGGCCGCGACGCTGTCCTTGGGTTGCACCGGGCACAGCGTGTACGGCAGGCCGAGCCGGTCGGACGACAGGAAGCCGTGGAAATCGGCGTTCTTGGCCGATTCGCGGTACAACCGCGCTGCGCTGATCTTGTCGCCGGCCATTTCGCTCAAGCGCGCTTCGAAATACTCCCAGCGCGATTCGTCGCGTTGCTTGGCGCCCATCTTGCGGATCGCGGCGAGCGCGCCGGCCCAATCCGAGCGCGACATGGCTTCGCGCGCGCGCCATTCGTGCAGGCGTTCGTCGTAAGCGACCTCCGGCACGGCGTTGAGCCGGCGCGCCGATTCGGCGTCGTAGGAAGCCACCGACCACAGCGCGGTCTGGTACAGCACGCGGCCGCGGTCTTCGTCGCTGAAGGCCAGCGCGGCGGCGTACTTGGGCAGCTGCGCTTCGGCGCTGGCCGGCTGCGCCTTGGCCAGCTTGGCCAGGCCGTAGGAAGCGATCTTGCGGCTGCGTTCGGTCTTCGGCCAACTCAGCGCGCGTTCGTTGACGTTGTCCAGGAACGCCGCGTAGTCGTTGGCCAATGCGAGTTGATCCGACGGCAATCCTCGCGCCGCCGCACGCATCACCGCCGGCTGCCATTCGGCGGCCGCCGCATCGATGCGTTCCCAACGCAGTTCCGGGCTCAGGCCATTCTGCGCGGCGAGCACCGCGAACGGCGCATCGCAACTGTCGGGCAGCGACTTGCCGCTGCTGCGCCAGATGACTTGCGCATCCTTGGTCCACTGCGTGTCGGCCTTGCCGAGCGCCTGGCGCGCGTTCAATTCGGCGCAGCGCAGGCTGACGCTGCGCTCCTTGCCGCTGCTGTTCTTCGGCGTCCACGCCGCGGTGAAGGCGGCCCAGTCTTCGCGGCGCGCGGTCGCGGCCAGCCAGATGTCGCGGAAGGCGTCGCCGGAGGCTTCGTTGCCGCGGCGGTTGAGGAAGTCCTGCGCCTGGCCGTTGTTCACGCTGTCGATGTTGCGGCGCAGGCTCGCGTACTCGACCCAGCCGTACAGCGGATGGCGGGCGATGTCGGCGTATTGACCGGCGTCGAACGGCCCGCGTTCGGCGGCCTCGATCGCGGCGCGCACGCGCGGCAGCAACGGATCGACCGCGGGCGCGGGCAAGGCGTTGCTGATCGCCGCCGGTTTGACCGCGGGCAGCGTCGGCGCCGCGGCCGTGGTCTGGGCGCAGGCGGTGGTGGCGAGGGTCGCGGCGAGCGCGGCGAACAGCAGGGAATAGGGGCGCGAGAGCATGTTCGGGACTATAGCCGAGCGTGGATGAATGTCTTATGTGAACGGTGGGTGGATGTGGGTGGAGTGCGAATGCGGTCGCGGTGTTGGGTTGTGGATGTTGCTGTGTGACGGGGTTTTTGGTTGTGGGGTGTGATTGTGGCTTCGCGGTGACACGGTTGTTGCGGGGTTGCGGTTGCGGCTCAGTGACTCTCGATGGGAGTGGTGGTTGCTCGAGGATGGAAAAGCAAAAGCAAAAGCAAATCCCCCCTGCCCCCCTTTTGCAAAGGGGGGAAAAAGCAACGGGGGAAAAGCAACGGCGGAAAAGTAACGAGGAAAAGCAAGAAGGAAGATCAAAGACGCGGGAAGTGGGTCGCGTGTGGGAGCGATGGCATGCAGAATCGGTGCATCGCGACGTTCGCTGGATGACTCCATGCACGTGAGCAGGCCTTTGGCTCGGCTCACAATCGTCGCTTGGTCAATTCATTGGAGCACCGCATGGCGATCTGGCTGGTTTTTCTCGCGCTCGGCGCGGTCGCCGGCGTGCTCGCCGGGCTGCTCGGGATCGGCGGCGGGCTGGTGCTGGTCGCGGCGCTGGCCTGGATCGCGCCGGCCATCGGCATCCCGCAGGAAGCGGCCATGCACACCGCGTTGGCCAGTTCGCTGGCCAGCATCGTGTTGACCGCGACCGCGTCGGCGCGCGCGCACGCCAAGCGCGGCAGCGTGATGTGGCCGACCGTGCGCTGGATGGTCCCGGGCCTGCTGCTCGGCGGCTGGCTCGGCAGCTTCGTCGCGGTGCGCATCGACGGCGAGTGGCTGCGTTGGATCGTCGCCGGTTACTGCCTGATCGCCGCCGCGCAGCTGCTGTTCGGCAAGAACCGCGCCGAACTCGGCGCCGATGCGCCGCCGCCGCAGGGCGCGCCGATGACCGCCGCGGGTGTCGGCATCGGCGCGGTGTCGGCGGTGGTCGGCATCGGCGGCGGCAGCATGACCGTGCCGCTGCTGGTCTGGCGCGGAGTCGCGCCGGTGCGCGCGGTCGGCACGTCCTCGGCCTGCGGCGTCGCGATCGGCCTGGCCAGCGCGATCGGCTACGCGCTCAACGCACCGCCCGGCGCCTTGCCCGAACACGCGATCGGCTATGTGTACCTGCCGGCGGCGATCGGCGTGGCCATCGCCTCGGTGCTGTGCGCGCCCTACGGCACGCGGCTTGCGCACAAGCTGCATGGCGACACGCTCAAGCGGGTGTTCGCGGCGTTCCTGGTCCTGGTCGCGGTGAGCCTGTTGCTCGGCGGCTGAAAGCGCGACCGGCCTCTCGTTTTTCAGCGATCCCGGCGCCGCCGGCCGCGTGCGTCGCCGGCCGCCCGAAAAGCCGGCGCCGGACCGTGTCCGACCCGGTCGTTGCCCCGCATCGGGCCGCATGCCAATCAAAACTGAGACCCAGTTGGCAAGTGCCCACTATTTGCGCCTTGTGGCGGCTTCACGAATTGTTTACAACCTTCCGGTGCCGTCCGGCCCCGCCGGCGGTGCGCCAATGGCCATCAGAGCCAAGCCAAACACCTTGAGGGAGAGAGAGTCGATGAAAGCGTCGCGTCGTCACGCCTTGGCGAAAGCCATCCAGTTGTCCCTGCTGGTCGCACTGCCGGGCCTCGCGGCCGCGCAGGAAGCCGCACCCGCCAAAGACGCCACCACGCTGGACACCGTCCAGGTCACCGGCACCCGCATCAAGAAGGCCGAGATCGAAAGCCAGGTCCCGGTCCAGACCCTCAATCGCGAAGACATCGAACGCACCGGCCTGACCTCGATCGGCGACGTGGTGCAGGAACTCACCGGCGCCGGCTCGGCGCTCAACACCAAGTTCAACTCCTCGGGCAACTTCGGCTTCTCGCCGAACGGCGACGGCATCGGCGCCGGTTCGGCCCAGGTCGATCTGCGCCACCTCGGTCCCAAGCGCGTCCTCGTCCTCGTCGACGGCATGCGCTGGGTCAACGAGTCCTCCGCCTCGGGCGTGGGCGCGGCGACCGACCTCAACACCATTCCGCTGGCGATCGTCGAGCGCATCGAGATCCTCGAAGACGGCGCGTCCTCGCTGTACGGCTCCGACGCGATCGCCGGCGTGGTGAACATCATCACCCGGCGTAATTTCGACGGCGGCCAGATCAGCCTGAACTACGGCCAGTACGGCAAGGGCGACGGCGACCTGCAGGGCGTCGACCTGGCGTGGGGCTTCAACACCGACCGCGCCAACCTGTTCCTGGGCCTGAGCTACGTCGACCAGGACCCGGTGTACTCGCGCGACCGCGCCGTTTCCGCCTTCCCGGTGCCCGGCCTGGGCGTGGAGACCGGCAGCTCGGCGACCCCGAACGGCCGCTTCATCTTCAACCCGCCGACCGCGAGCACCGCGTGTCCGCTGACCGACGTCGACGACGATCCCTCGACCCCGGCGGTGCCGTTCTGCAACATGACCACGCCCAACGGCAGCAGCTTCCCGAACGGCGTGCGCTATCCGCAGGACTTCATTCCGTTCACCGGCGCGAACCGCTACAACTTCGCCCGCGAGAACATGATGCTGACGCCGTCCAAGCGCATGGGCGCGTTCGGCCAGTTCCGCTATCACTTCAGCGACAACGTGCAGGGCTACGTCAAGGCGCTGTACAACCGTCGCGAATCGACCAACCAGGCCGCGCCGGAACCGATCTTCCTCGGCGCCGGCGCCGGTACCGGCAATCCGTGGTCCGAGCAGATCACCATCTCGCGCCTGAATCCGTACAACCCGTTCGGCTTCGACCTGACCTCGATCGGCCCCAACGCCAACCTCGACACGATCGCGCGCCGTCCGGTCGAAGGCGGCCCGCGCGTGTTCGAGCAGCAGGTCGACACCAAGTACATCGCCGCCGGCGTGGAAGGCAGCTTCGATGTCGGCGACCGCACCTACTTCTGGGACGTCAACGTCGCCAGCAACAAGAACGAAGCCGACCAGACCAACTACGGCAGCTACAACGTCCGCAACATCAACATCGCCCTGGGCGATCCGGCGCTGTGCGCGGCGACGCCGGGCTGCGTGCCGCTCAACATCTTCGGCGGCCCGGGCACCATCACCCCGGCGATGCTCAAGTGGATCAGCCCGGTCATCCGCGACCGCAGCGAGCAGAAGCTGCAGACGGTCACCGCCAACTTCTCCGGCGACCTGTTCAACCTGTGGGCCGGTCCGCTGTCGTTCGCGGCCGGTTACGAGTACCGCAAGTACCAAGGCTTCTACCAGCCCGATCCGATCACGGTGGCCGGTTACTACAACGGCACCCAGTCGCTGCCGACCAAGGGCGAGTACGACGTCAACGAAGCCTATGTCGAACTCAACCTGCCGCTGATCAAGGAAGGCGCGTTCGGCAAGAGCCTGGACCTGAGCCTGGCCGGCCGTTATTCGGATTATTCGACCTTCGGCGGCCAGTTCACCCCGAAGTACGGCCTGCGCTGGCAGGTCGCCGATGAATTCCTGCTGCGCACCACCTACGCCGAAGGCTTCCGCGCGCCGTCGATCGGCGAACTGTTCGGTTCGGCCAGCCGCGCCGACCTGCAGCTCAGCGACCCCTGCCTGACCTCGATCACCGGCGCGCCGCCGACCGGCAACCGCGCCAACTGCGCCGCGCTCGGCGTGCCGGCCGGCGCCGCCCAGGCCAACAGCCAGATCTCGGTGCAGACCGGCGGCAACCCGGACCTCGACCCGGAAACCGCACGCAGCTTCACCGCCGGCTTCGTCTACAGCCCGGCCTGGGCCGCGGGCGTGCCGTGGTCGGACAAGTTCGACTTCGAAGTCACCTACTACCGCCACTCGCTGGAAGGCGCGGTGCAGGCGATCGACGCGCAGACCCAGCTCAACCTGTGCGTGCAGACGCTCGATCCGCTGTACTGCAGCGGCATCACCCGTTCCTCGATCGGCGGCATCTCCTCGTTCGAGAACAAGCTGACCAACCTGGGTTCGATCAAGACCTCCGGCTGGGACATCGACTTCTTCTGGACCCTGCCGGAAACCTCGTGGGGCCAGTTCAAGATCAACTGGCAGAACACCTGGGTCACCCAGTACGAAGCCCTCGGCGCCGCCGGCCAGATCCAGCCGCGCAAGCCCGGCGTGGAAGTCAACGACAGCGCGATCCCGGAATGGACCTCCAACGCGACGCTGTCGTGGAAGAAGAACAACTGGAACGCGTCGTGGACGATCCGCCATATCTCCGAGCTGACCGAAATCTGCCAGGCCTCGGCGCTGGATTCGCCGTACTGCGACAACCCGGTGACCGGCGAGAACAAGCTGTCGGCGATCACCTACCACGACCTGCAGCTGGGCTACCGCTTCGAACTGCTCAAGGGTCTGCAGATCACCGGCGGCGTCAACAACGTCGCCGACAAGGATCCGCCGGTGTGCCTGTCGTGCTCGCTCAACGGCTACGACGCGTCCACCTACGACATCCCGGGCGGCCGCTTCTTCTACCTGCGCGCGGATCTGCGTTTCTGATGGAGTCGACCTGATCGGGCGGCCGCAACCCGGACGCATCCGATCGACGCAGGTTTCAGCTCATCAGCGAAACATCGAGCCGAACACGGCCGGTAGGAAACTACCGGCCGTTTTTTTTGGGCGCGGTTTGCCCGGCGGATTTCGTCAGCCGGACTTTTGCCGGTTGGATCTTCGTGGACGGATTTTTTCGGCGGATTTAATCGAGGGGATCTAGTCGGATGATTTCGACCGAGAGCATTGTCAGCACGTTTTTGGTGAGTGTTTTCGACCAACATGCGACGGCCTAATCGCGATCGCATCACGCTTTAAATGGACTTGAGTTCCTGCACCGCGTCAGTGCGTGTTTTTGCTGTCTTGCGGCTGCTTCGCGAATGCTTACAAACTCGGCAGCCGTCCGCTGGGGGCGACGGCGAGCCGGGCCATCAGAGCCCGGCCAAAATCACCTTGAGGGAGAGAGAGCCGATGAAAGCGTCGCGTCGTCATGTCCTGGCGAAAGCCATCCAGTTGTCGTTGTTGATCGGCCTGCCGGGCGTCGCCGCCGCGCAGGACGCCGCACCCGCGCGCGAGGCCACCACGCTGGACACCGTCCAGGTCACCGGCACGCGCATCAAGAAAGCCGAGATCGAAAGCCAGGTCCCGGTGCAGACGCTCACCCGCGAAGACATCGAACGCACCGGCCTGACCTCGATCGGCGACGTGGTGCAGGAACTCACCGGTTCGGGCTCCTCGTTCAACGGCAAGCGCAACGCCTCGGGCAATGACGGCTTCCCGTCCGACGGCGGCGGCGTCGGCGCGGGCGCGACCACGGTCGACCTGCGTCACCTGGGTTCCAAGCGCGTGCTGGTGCTGGTCGACGGCATCCGCTGGGTCAACGAATCCTCGGCTTCCGGCGTGGGCTCCTCGACCGACCTCAACACGATTCCGCTGGCCATCGTCGAGCGCATCGAAGTGCTCGAGGACGGCGCGTCCTCGCTGTACGGCTCCGACGCGATCGCCGGCGTGGTCAACATCATCACCCGGCGCAATTTCGACGGTTTCCAGCTCACCACCAATTTCGGCCAGTACACCAAGGGCGACGGCACCAGCCGCGGCCTCGACTTCGCCTACGGCGGCAGCAGCGATCGCGCCACCTGGTTCCTCGGCGCCAGCTACACCAAGCAGGACGAAGTCAGTTCGTCCGATCGCGAGCGTTCGCGCTTCCCGGTGCCCGGCACCGGCTTGGCGCTGGGCAGTTCGCGCGTGCCCGGCGGCCGCATCGCCTTCACCGCGCCGGACGGCCGCAAGTACGACCTGGTCGCCAACGCGGGCCAGAGCAATCCGACCTACACGCCCGGCCAGGCGCCGTGCTCGGCCGGCGTGCCGCGCACCGACGGTTTCCATTGCTTCGGTGCCAACGACCCGTTCAACTTCGCGCCGTTCAACTACGTGCTCTCGCCGTCCGAGCGCAAGGGCGTGTTCGGCCAGTTCCGTTTCGACATCAACGACAAGGTGCGCTGGTACGCGCGCGCCTTGCTCAATCGCCGCGATTCGGAAAACCGCGCCGCGCCCGAGCCGATCGACCTGGGCCCCGGCGCCGGCAACGAGTTCGCCGCCAACGTGGTGATCCCGGCCAACCATCCGTTCAACCCGTTCGGCGTGCAGCTCGATTCGAGCAACCTGAGCATCCTGCGCCGGCGTCCGAGCGAAGGCGGCCCGCGCCGCTTCGAACAACAGGTCGACACCTGGTTCGTCGGCACCGGCCTGGAAGGCACCTTCGATGTCGGCGAGCGCGCCTGGTTCTGGGACGCCAACATCGCCAGCAGCCGCAACAAGGCCGAGCAGACCAACCGCGGCAGCTACAACGCCAAGAACATCGCCATCGCCATGGGCGATCCGGCGATCTGCGCGGCCACGCCGGGTTGCACGCCGTTGAACATCTTCGGCTACAACACCATCACCCCGGCGATGCTCAAGTGGATCAGCCCGGTGTTGCACGACAGCAGCGAGAACAAGCTGCAGCAGGCGACGGTCAACCTGTCCGGCGATCTGTTCGAGATGTGGGCCGGGCCGCTGTCGTTCGCGACCGGTTACGAGTACCGCAAGTACGAAGGCTCGTACCGCCCCGATCCGATCACCGTGCGCGGCGAGTACAACGGCGTGCCGTCGCTGCCGACCCAGGGCGAGTACGACGTCAACGAAGTTTATGTCGAACTCAACGTGCCGCTGTTCAAGGACTCCGCGTTCGGCAAGGGCCTGGACCTGAGCCTGGCCGGCCGCTATTCGGATTACTCCACCTTCGGCGGCGAGTTCACCCCGAAGTACGGCCTGCGCTGGCAAGTGGCCGATGAGTTGCTGCTGCGCGGCACCTACGCGGAAGGTTTCCGCGCGCCGTCGATCGGCGAGCTGTTCGGTTCGCAAAGCCGCGCCGACGTCGGCATGGTCGATCCGTGCCTGATCGGCTCCAACGGCGCGCCGCCGACCGGCAACGCCGCCAACTGCGCCGCGCAGGGCGTCAATCCGGGCACGCGCCAGGTCGATCCGCAGATCTCGGTGCTGACCGGCGGCAATCCGAACCTGGAGCCGGAGCGTTCGACCAGCTTCTCGCTGGGCTTCGTGTGGTCGCCGTCGATTCTCGAAGACACCGCGATCGCCAAGCGCGTCGACATCGAAGGCACGTTCTACAGCCACCGCATCGAAGGCGCGATCCAGGCCATCGACCCGCAGACCCAGCTCAACCTGTGCGTGCAGACGCTGTCGCCGGAATTCTGCGGCGGCATCCAGCGCAATCCGATCACCGACCAGATCGACGGTTTCGCCAACTTCCTGGGCAACCTGAGCGTCATCAAGACCAACGGCTGGGACATCGACGTGTTCTGGACCCTGCCGGAAACGCGCTTGGGCCAGTTCAAGCTGATCTGGCAGAACACCATCGTGGGCAACTACGAAGCCGTCGGCGCCGACGGTTCGCTGCAGCCGTTGCAGGTGGGCCGGTTGGTCAGCGATCCGGTGACCCGTTCGATTCCCGAATGGACCTCGAACGCGACCCTGGAGTGGAGCTACGGCCGCTGGAACGCTTCGTGGACCGCACGCCACATCAGCCAGCTGGTCGAGGACTGCGGCGACGCCGCCGATTTCGCGGTGTGCAAGAACGATCCGAAGACCGGCCAGAACCGTCTGGGCGCGACGACCTTCCACGATTTCCAGGTCGGTTATCGCTTCGACGTGCTCAAGGGCTTGCAGTTGCAGGCGGGCATAAACAACGTGTTCGGCAAGGACCCGCCGGTGTGTCTGGCGTGCAACCTCAACGGCTTCGATGGGTCGACCTACGATCTGCCCGGTGGCGGTTATTACTACCTGCGCGCGGATCTGCGGTTCTGATCGCAGCGGCGGCGTTTATAGCCGCGGCCGTTGATCGGCCGCGGTTTTTCGGTCAAAGCAACGGCCGGTGGTTCGCCACCGGCCGTTTGCGTTTGCGCACACCGGTAAGTTCACGCTCGCGCGGCGCTTACGAGCGCCCCTGTAGGAGCGGCGCGAGCCGCGACCACCCGAAGAGGTTGGATACCACCAGGCCAACCGACGCGATGACACGCCAGGCGTCGGCGATAAGTGCCCGGTGTTTACGGGCTTGGGGTGTTTCGCTTACGAACACCTCTTCGGGGGGGCGCGGCTCGCGCCGCTCCTGCAGCCGGATACCCACGCCCGATCAACCGTCCGTTCGCGTCCCCGCATGCCGCAATACCTCCAACACTGCATCCGGATCGCAGGCATACAAACCCGCGCCCCACGCCGCGTTCTGCTCGACGCAGGCCCAGTCGCCGCCGTCGATGAGGCCCGCGTCGATCACGCAGGCGCGCGGCAGGTCCACGCGCGCATCGGCGAGCAGGCGGCCGATGAACTCGCGCAGCCCTGCGTCTTCCTCGCGCGTGCTTGCGAACCCGCTGTCGCGCGCGAGTTCGCCGTTGCGCGAATACAACGAATACGTGCGCAGCTCGCGATCGAGCACGAAGCAGCGGAATTCGCAGCGCCAGCGCACGACCTGCGACACCAGCACCGGCATGTCCTCGTCGTAACCCTGCGGCAACTCGGCGCCGGTGTAGACCTGGGCCGGAAAGCTCTTGTCGTTCGGCGGCTTGATGAAGGCCGCTACGGTGCCGGCGCGCTCGGCGCCAAGGGTGCTGAGCCGGATATCGCGCAGGCGGTACTCGTTCGGCAGCCGCACCAGCCAGTCTTCCGGCGGATTCGACAGGACCAGGCCGAGCTGTTCGCTGATCGACGGCCCGAACAGTGCTTCGCCATAGAACACCGGATCGGCCAGCGCGCGCAGATGCTCGGGCACGCGCCAGCCGGGCAGGCGCTCGACGCTCCAGCCCTGGCGAGCGGCGGCTTTCCACAGCGCCTGCGAGTCTTCGCTGTGGCGAGGGGTGAGGATCAGGGTGGGCATGGGGTTCTCGGGAATCGGGAATCGGGAATCGGGAATCGGGAATCGGGAAGGGGACGAACAGCCTTTGCTTTCCCCCCTTTGAAAAAGGGGGGCAGGGGGGATTTGCTTTTGCTTTTGTTTTTGCTTTTGAAGTTGCCGCTTTAATTTCGCGCCACGACGGATAAGAGCAAAAGCAAATCCCCCCTGCCCCCCTTTTTCAAAGGGGGGAAAAGCAGGAGCAGGGCGAAAGCGATGCAGTTGGCGCGCGACAAACACTATCGCGAAGTCGCGACGTCAGCGGAGAAGCGGCCTGCGCACAAGATCGCGATCAACGCACTCGAACGCCCAATGCATACCCGCCCGCGCCGCGAACCCACCGCGCCTGGCTTCAATTCGTTCAATACCGAACAAACGCATCCACGCGCGCGCATCCATCTCACCCACGCGCGCCCACCTCAACGCAACGCGTGATCCGGCACATCCAGATCCAGCGACAACGCCAGATGGTCCGACAACGCCGCGGGCACCGCGCGCGCGCCGGCGAAGCTCAGGCCGTCGCCGAGCAGGATATGGTCGATCGCGCGCTGCGGACGCCAGCTCGGGAAGGTCGGAAACACTTCGTTCGGCGGTTGCAGGCGGGTGTTGCGGAACAAGGTCTGCATCTCGGGGCGATCGGCCGAGCAGTTGAAGTCGCCCATCAGCACCGCGTGCGGATGGTCGTGCAGCAGTTCGGCGATGAAGGCCAGCTGCGAGGCGCGCGAACCGGCGCCGAGCGAGAGATGGGCGACGGCGATGGTCAAACCATCGTCGTCGCTGCCGTAGTGCGCGATCAGCACGCCGCGGCCGGAGATGCGGCCGGGCAGGGGATGGTCGACGACCTCGCGCGGTTCCAGCTTGCTCAACAGCCCGTTGGCGCTGGAGGCGACGTTGCCCACGCGGCGATTGGGCTGGTGGCTCCAGTAATCGAAGCCGGCGCGCTGGGCCAGGTAGTGCGTCTGGTTGGTGAAACCCGAGCGCAGGCTGCCCGGATCGCTTTCGTTGAGGCCGACGATGTCGTGCTCGCCGGCCAGTTGGGCGATGGTATCGAGGCTGCCGCGCTTGTTGCCGGCGGGCAGCACGTGCGACCAGCTGCGCGTGGCGTAATCGCTGTAGCGACGCGTGCTGGAGCCGGCCTGGATGTTCGCGCTGAGCAGGCGCAGCCGGCGTGTGGTCATGCTCGAATCGTTCCCTGCGGGCCGATTACGGCTTCGGCGCGGCGGCGGCCGGAGCGGCCGCGGCGGGCGCGCTGGCCTGCAGCGCGGCGCGTTCCTGCGCGACCAGGTGGTCGGTGATGCGCAGCATGTCGTCGAAGCTCTTGCCCTTGACCAGGAACTTGCCGTTGACCACCAGCGACGGGCTGGAGCTCACGCCCGAGCGCTGCATGAACTGTTCGGCGCGCTTGCCCTTGGCGTTGATCGCGAAGCTGTTCATCGTGCCGATGAAGTCGGCCGCCTTGACGCCGTACTTGGCGTAGAACGCGCCGATCTGCTCGTCGGTGATGGTCTGGTAGTTGAGCGATTGGTCGATGTGGATGGCGCGGAACATCGCTTCGTGGGTCTTCTCGACCAGGCTCAGGGTCTGGGCGGCGTAGAAGGCCTTCTGGAACGGGATCGGGTTGCCGCCGAAGGGGCCGGCGATCGGGGTGAACTTCACGTCCGCGGTCTGCTTCTTGCGCCAGTCGAGCAGCACCGGCTCGAACTGCGCGCAGTGCGGGCAGGTGTAGCTGAAGATCTCGGCGACTTCGATCTTGCCCGGGACCGGGTCGAAGGCCTGGCCGCCGGGGATTTCTTCGTAATCGGTGCCGACGGTCGGTGCCGGGCCGGCCGGCGGGGTCGCGACTGCGGCCGGCTGGATCGCAGGTTCGGCGGGGGCCGGCGCGGTTTCGGCCGGCGCCGGGGTGGCGCCCTCGGCGGCCGGGGTGGCGGCGGCTTCGGTCGCGGCCGGCGTGGCGGCGGACTCGGCCGGCGCGGTTTCGGTCTTGTTGCAGGCGGCCAGCGCGAACAGCGCGGTCAGCACCAGCGGAAAGCGGGACAACGAGGCCATACGCGAATTCATCGGGAATCTCCGCAAACGATCAAAGAAAGCGAGGGCCTCGGGGCGTTGAACGCCGAACGCGAAGCCGACAAGGGCGGCGGCCAGCATAGCGGCCGCGGGACTGAACGTGGAGTGTAGGTTGGAGCCGGGAATCGGGAATGGGGAATGGGGAATCGGAAGATCAAGAGCCCGTGTCGTCGCTGTTGATCTTCCGATTCCCCATTCCCGATTCCCGATTCCCAGCCGTCAAGCGCCTCAGCGCTTGGCGGCAGCACGTTCCTTGGCGATCAGCCCATCGGCCACGCGCAGCATGTCGTCGAAACCCTTCTGGGTGATGATCCGGTACTTGCCGGCGACCACCATCGACGGGGTGCTGTCGACTTCGCTGGCCATGATGAAGGTCTTGGCGCGGTCCATGGCCTTGGCGGTGGCCGGGCCGTTCATGGCCGCGGCGAAGGCGATCGGATCGGCGCCGAACTTGGCGTAGAACGCGGCGATCTCGGCCGGCGAGGCGTTCTGGATCGGCAGGCTGCGCTCTTCGTGCAGGGCCTTGAACACGGCCTCGTGGGTCTTGGGCACCAGCTTGAGCGCCTGCGCGGTGTAGAAGGCCTGCGCGTAGGGATTCCAATAGCCGCCGAACGGGGCGGCCAGCGGCACGAAATTCACGTCGCTCGGCAGCTTGGCCTTCCAGGCCGCGACCTGCGGTTCGAAATGGGCGCAGTGCGGGCAGGTGTAGCCGAACACTTCGACCACCTCGATCTTGCCCTTGACCGGCGCGAACGGCTTGCCGCCCTCGATCTCGACGTAATCCACGCCCACGACGGGCGCGGCGCTCGCGGCGGCGGCCTTGGGCGCGGCGGAAGCGGCGAAGGGGAGCACGGCGAGCAGCAGCAGGGTGGCCAGGCGCAGGTTCATCGGTAGGTCTCGTCGGTGGGGATGGCCGGCGCGCGGCGAACGGGGTTCGCGCTGGGCCGGGGAACATAAAAAACGCCGGCGCCAAGGATAACGGCCGGCGTGCAGAACCAAGAGTATGCAGTGAGATCAAAGCAGGGCGGGGAAGTTCCCGATCACTCAGGCGGTGATGGCCGTCACTTTATGAGGGCCGATCGCGATCCCGGCCCAGGGGTGAGAGCCGCGCACCGCGCCGATCTCCTGCGCTCACAAGCCGCGACCCTGGCCCTCGACCACATCGTCGCGCCAGCCTCGCGGGCGGGGCCGATCGCCGAAGCGAGCGCCGGGATCGTGGCCGAAGCGTTGCGCCTGGCGCCTTCGCCGGCAACAAAAACGCCGGCCTGTTGCCAGGCCGGCGTCCGGGTATTGCCTTGACGCGCTGAACGCTCGGCGATCAGCCCTTGGCGGGCTGGGCCGGCGCGGCCGGAGCGGTCGCCGGCGCAGCGGCCGGAGCCGCGGCGGGCGCCGGAGCCGGTGCGGCCGCCGGCTTGGCCGCCGGGGCGTCGGCCGCGGCGACGTCGTCGGCGCGTTCGTGCAGGCCCTGCAGGTAGCTCGACAGCGAACCGATCTCTTCGTCGGTCAGCGACTTAGCCACGCTGGCCATGATGTTGAACAGATGCGGGTCCTTCTGGGTGCTGGTCCCGGCGCGGTATTCTTCCAGGCGACGCTTGGAGTAGGCCGCCTGCTGGCCGGCGAGGTGCGGGTAGGCCGGGCCGGGGTTGCCGGCGCCGCCCGGGCCGTGGCAGGCCATGCAGGCCGGGATGCCGCGGGCCTTGTCGCCGCTGCGGAACAGGTCTTCGCCGATCTGGTAGAACTTCTTGTCCTTGTTCGGACCCGAGGCCACAACCGTGTCGTCGGCGACGCCGGCGCCGGACTTCTGGGTCGCGAAGTAGGCGCCCAGGTCGCGCGCGTCCTGCTCGCTGAGCGCGTCGGCGAAGGGCTTCATCGCCGCGGCCATGCCGGTATTGCGCTCGCCGGTCTTGAACAGGGCGATCTGGTGGGCGATGTAGCGCTCGCTCTGGCCGGCCAGGCGCGGGTACTGCGGGTCGGTCGGGTTGCCGTCGAGACCGTGGCAGGCCGCGCAGGTGCCCGCCTTGGTCGCGCCGGCCTTGACGTCGCCCCAGGTGGCCTTCGGGCCGCCGTTGAGCGGCGCGGTCTGGACCGGCTCCTTGTCGGGAATCGGGGTGACCGTGGTCTGGGCGAACGCAACGGCGGCGACCGCGAAGGCGGCGAGGCCGACGAGGCTCAGGACGCGGGCTTGGCTCATGTAGCTGGGCTCCGAACTACTCGTTGCTTCAGGGCTGGCTTGCTGCTGAAGAGGCTGGCTGAAAGGCGGTACGGGGCGGCTGGGCCGACACCGGAACCTCGGAATTATCTTCGCCGGCCGTGATCGGGTCAACGCGGGTTCACCCGGATGTGACCGGAAGGGCAAGTATTCCGGTGCGCCGTGCGATCCTACCCGCATGACCAACCACCTCGCCCGCGCCCGCTATCTGATGTCGGCGCACAACGTCAAGCAACTGCCGCCCGATGGCGGTTTCGAGGTCGCATTCGCCGGCCGCTCCAATGCCGGCAAGTCCAGCGCGCTCAATGCCATGTGCCAGCAGAACGCGCTGGCGCGGGTGTCCAAGACCCCGGGCCGCACCCAGCAACTGGTGTTCTTCGACGTCAGCCTGCCTTACCGCGGCCCCGATCCGGCGCCGGAACCGGACAAGTTCCTGGTCGACCTGCCCGGTTACGGTTACGCCAAGGTGCCGCAGAACCTGCAGGCGCACTGGCAGGCGTTCCTGGACCGCTATTTCCGCACCCGCCAGGCCCTGCGCGGGCTGGTCGTGGTGATGGACATCCGCCACCCGCTCAAGGACTACGACCGGCAGATGCTCGGTTACGCGGTCAGCCGCGACCTGCCGGCGCACGCGCTGCTGACCAAGGCCGACAAGTTCGGGCGCGGCCAGCAACAGCAGCAGCTGATGATGGTGCGCAAGGAATTGAACGCGGCCTTCGGCGACACGGTCAGCGTGCAGACCTTCTCCGGCGAGTCCAAGCAGGGCGTGGACGAAGCGCGCGAGAAGGTGATGGGTTGGCTGGGGTTGCTGCCGAGCGTGGCACCGACGCCGCTGGCCATTCCCGAAGCGCTGTTCCCGCCGCCGTCGGACGAGTAGGCCATCGCGCCGCGCGATCGCCGTCGCGGCAGGGGCTGCGTGGCAGGGGCTGCGTGGCAGGGACGGCATATGTGGGAGGGGCTTCAGCCCCGACGCTCTCCTCTCAGATCGCGATCAGCCAGCGAATCTCTGGCTTGTGTCGAACACTGATCGAAAAGCATCGGGGCTGAAGCCCCTCCCACAAAAAACCTCGTGCCTTCGCTGCGATCGAAAAGCACAGGCGCTGGAACCCGCGTCCCTCCCGACCGCCGGCGTTTGTGACCGCTGGCCGCTTTCGCACCACGCTTCGCGTTACTGACTGGGTGACTCAAGGACCTTCGCGCATCGGCGCGAAGACCCGGCCTGCCCGTGCAGGCCCCGGCCCAGGACGCGATACCGCATGGACACGATTGCCGATCCGCAAACCATCCTCGCCGCGGGCGCCTACGGCACCGCGCTGCTGTTCTTCGCCTACGGCGCCTACGCGCTGCTCAAGACCAAGAACGCCGAACAGAACAAGAACGTGCGCTGGTATCTGGGCATCGGCGCGATCGTCGTGGTGGCGATGATCGGCTTCGACACGCTCAAGAGCTGGCGCGGCGGCGAACGCGTGACGCCCAATGTCTACCTGACCTTCTCGCCGCGTTTCGCCGCGGTGAAACTGCCCGATCCGGTGATCGAATACAGCGGCCAGACCCTGGCGCCGAACGCGCCGATCCGGATCGCCGACAACAACAGCAGCATCAACATCTCGGTCGATTCGATCATCGAGTCGGTCAAGGGCCTGCAGCAGAACAACCAGCAACTGCAGAACGCGCTCGGCAGCGCCGCGCTGGCCAGCCAGCCCAGGGAACTGGCCGAGGAAATCGCCGCCGCGTCCAGCGCCGGCCAGGACCCGTGCAAAAGCGGCGGCGACGCGACGCTGTGCGGCTGGAAGCAGTTGTCGAACGGCCAGTTGGCCAACGCGCAGCAAACCCTGACCCAGGCGGTGAAGGACGCGCCGGCCGACGATCCCAAGGCCCGGGCCACCGCGCTCAGCGGGCTGGGCGAGATCTATGTCGGCCAGGGCCGCATCGAGGAAGCCAGGATCGTGCTGAAGAAAGCCGCCGATCTGGGCAACACCGGCGCGCAGAAGCGGCTGGACACGCTGGTGCTGCCGCCGCGGACCACGCCGGTGCGGCCGCTCACGCCGGTGGTTGCGCCGCGCGAGGCGCGCGGGGTCCCGACGAACTGATGGGGACGGTTGCCCGTTGCGTCGCGGCGCGCAGGCGCCGCGGCCAGCTCAGGGCCGAGGCAGCGCCCGGGTCGCTGTGACTTCACCAATCGCATCGTAGCTGCGCTCGATGTCCATGACGCCGTCGCCATCGCGGTCGAGCTGGTCGTCGACCAGGCGACCGCCGACATAGCGCATGCGCTTGATGACCCGACCCTGCTTGTCCTGCCATTCCTGCACTTGCACCACGTCGAACAAGGACCGATCGCGGTAGTCGGGTTCGCCGTCGCCGTCGTAGTCGATGGTGTAACTCGACAGCTGGTTGTGTCGATAGGCGCCTTTGCCTTCGCGGTAACCGTCGAAGTCGTCGTCTCGTTCGAGGATCGAGGTCAGCCCATCTTCGTAATACACGATCTGGTCGATCTTGCCGTCGCGGTTACGGTCGGTTTCCATGCGCTCAGGCAGACCGTTGCTGTAGAAGACCGTTTCATCGGTTTTGCCGTCGCCATCGAAATCGTAGCGTCCAGTGAACGGTTCGGGCCGTTTCGCGGCACCGGTCAGCACGGCGCCGATGATTCCGCCGACGACCAGCGCGAGCACGAGGCTGGGTACGCCGAAGCGGCTGCGTGCGGGTTTTGAACGGTGCAGCGGTGCGTAGAGGTTGGCGTCTTTGTCGGGCTTGGCCGCGGCCGTGTCGCCCCGCCCATCGTCGGGCGCCTCGTCCTTCTCGTCGTCGTCGGGCACCGCCGCCTGCCATTTTTCGATGATCGCGCGCGCCTCGACGACATGTTCGTCGGCCACTTCGACCCGTACCGAGCCGCCGACCGGCAACACGTCGGCGCCGCCTTCCAGTACATCGCCGAACACGAACGATTCGATTCCTTCCTGCGCCAACAAGCCACGCACAAGCTGCGCGTCGGCCGAATGGGCCGCGTGATAGACGATCTGCATCGAGTCCCCCTGGCGCGCGGCGACGCGCTCGCGCAGGCGAAGTATGCATCGGTGCGATGGAGCGACGCACGAAAGCCGCGCTGCCATCAGCCGCGGCGCGCAGGCAGAACCGATGCGCCGATCAGCGTCCGGCGCGCGCCGCGTAGATGCCGTAGGCCGGCAGGATCAGCCGCCCGTCGACGACCCGGCCCTGCGGCAGGCCGTGCCCCAAATCGGCGGACCAGCCCGTCATCGCCCCGAGTTCGAGCCCGGCCTCAATGCCGCCGAGATTGAACGCCATCAGCATCGCCTCGCTGCCTTCGCCGCGCACGAACGCGATCACCGGCTCGGCGCTGTCGACGAAGGCGATCGCGCCGTCGAGCAACGCGGCATGGCGTTTGCGCCAGCTCAGGAAACGGCGGAAGCCGTTGAGCATCGAATCGCGATCGGCGTGCTGGGTGGCGACATCGAGCCCGCGATGGCTGGCCGGAATCGGCAACCACGCCTCGCCGGTGCTGAAACCGGCGCGTTCGCTCGCGTCCCACGGCAGCGGCGTGCGGCAGCCGTCGCGGCCCTTGAAGGTCGGCCAGAACGCCTTGCCGTAAGGGTCCTGCAAGGATTCGTACGGCACCTCGGCCTCGGGCAAGCCGAGCTCCTCGCCTTGATACACGCACACCGAGCCGCGCAGCGAACAAGTCAACGCACTGAGCATGGTCGCGAAATGCGCCGGCCTGGCGCCGCGGCCCCAGCGCGTGACCACGCGCTGCACGTCGTGATTGGAAATCGCCCAGCACGGCCAGCCTTCGCGCATCGTGCCTTCCAGCCGCTGCACGGTGTCGCGGATGTGGGCGACGCTGTAGTCGTCGGTCAGCAGTTCGAAGCTGTAGCCCATGTGCAGGCGGCCGCGACGGGTGTATTCGTCCATGGTCGCCAGCGAGTCTTCCGAGGAAATCTCGCCCAGGGCCACCGCGCCGGGGTATTCGTCCAGCAGCGCGCGCAGGTCGGCGAGAAACGCCAGATTCTGCGGCTGGGTGTTGTTGTAGTGGTGGTACTGGAACGCGTACGGATTGTCCGGGCTGAAGCCGCGGCCCACCCGCTGCGCCGGCGGCTTGGCCGGGTTGTCGCGCAGTTGCGCGTCGTGGAAGCAGAAGTTGATCGCGTCCAGGCGCAGGCCGTCGACGCCGCGGTCGAGCCAGAAGCGCACGTTGTCGAGCACCGCCGCGCGCACCGAGGGGTTGTGGAAATTCAGGTCCGGCTGCGACGACAGGAAGTTGTGCAGGTAGTACTGCTGCCGGCGCGGTTCCCAGCGCCAGGCGACGCCGCCGAACAGCGACATCCAGTTGTTCGGCGCGGTGCCGTCCTCGCGCGCGTCGGCCCACACGTACCAGTCGGCGTAGTCGTTGTCGCGGCTTTCGCGGCTGCGCTTGAACCACTCGTGCTCGTCGGAGGTGTGGCTGAGCACCTGGTCGATCATGACCTTCAGGCCCAGCGCATGCGCCTTGGCCAGCAGCCGGTCGAAGTCGTCGATGCTGCCGAACAGCGGATCGACCGCGCGGTAGTCGGCGATGTCGTAGCCGAAATCGGCCATCGGCGATTTGAAGAACGGCGAAATCCAGATCGCGTCCACGCCCAGGTCGGCGACATAGCCGAGCTTGTCGATGATGCCGGGCAGGTCGCCGACGCCGTCGCCGTCGAGGTCGCGGAAGCTGCGCGGATAGATCTGGTAGATCACCGCGCCGCGCCACCACAGGTCGTCGCGCGGGTGTGGATCGGTGGAAAGGCTGACGGCTGACAAGTGACGCCTCGGATGTCGATGCTGGGGTCGGTCGCGGCATTCGTGCTGCACCGCCGCGATGGACGCCAGCTTACCGCCGCGAACCGGCGCGCCCCGAGCCTGTGCATACGTATTCACCCGGCAACGGGCCGACGAAGTGCGACATGAATGCGACTTCATCCCATGAATACGTATGCAGAACCCGCTGCGGGCGCGATCGCTTGCCTAACATGCGCCTCAGACCGAGGGCGTACGCCGCCCAGGCAACCGCAGCGCGCCGCAGTGCGCGCGCGGACGACACACAGCGCTTCTGGAGGGGAGCATGTCGAGACTCAAGTCGGCCACGCCGCAATCGCAATTCAATCGCCATCTGTTGACGATGGCCCTGGCCTCGCTGGGGCTGTGCAGTTCGTGGACGGTGTGGGCGGCCGACGCGCCGGCGCCGCAGGACGCCGCGCCGGTTGCGGGTCAGGCTACGGCGCCGGCCGCGCAAAGCGCCGCGCACGAACTCGACGCGGTCCAGGTCACCGGCAACCGCCGCGTGCAGTCGATCCAGAAGTACGCCGGCACGATCCAGTCGTTCAGCGGCGAGGATCTGACCAAGCTCGGCATCAACACCGACTTCCGCAACCTGCAGGCCGTGGTGCCCGGTTTGCAGATCACCAAACAGGAAGGCAAGTACGAAATCTTCCTGCGCGGCATCGGCGCGGCCGATTCGGACTTCTCCTCCGATCCGTCGGTGGCGACCTACTACAACGGCATCTACCTGCCGCGTCCGCGCTCGATCGGGCCGATGTTCTTCGACGTCGACCGCATCGAGGTCAACAAGGGCCCGCAGGGCACGGTGCGCGGCCGCAACGCCACCGGCGGCTCGATCAACGTGATCTCCAAGCGTCCGGAGCTCGGCGTGACCAGCGGCGGGCTCAAGGTCGGCGCCGGCAACTACGACTTCACCACCGCCGAGGGCGTGCTCAACCTGCCGATCGGCGAGACCTTCGCGCTGCGCGCGGCGCTGTTCGACGAGGAGCGTTCCTCCTACATCAGCAACGGCTATCCCAAGTCGCTGTTCGACGCCGAAGGCCCGAGCGCGCTCGACAACCAGGCCGCGCGCCTGTCGATGCTGTGGGAACCCAACGACAAGTTCTCCGCGTTCGTGATGCTCGACAAGGTCACCGAGCGCGGCACCGGCGACCCGGGCCTGTTCGCCGAGCGCGGCCTGTCGGCGGGTTACGACATCAAGGACCTGGACGATCCGTTCAAGCAGTACTTCCGTACCCAGGGCAGCACCACCAACGACATCGAAGGCATCGCCGGCACCTTCACCTACGCCTTCAACGACAAGATCTCGGTCGAGTTCAACACCTCGTACCGCAAGTACGATTTCTACAACCGCAACGCCTCGCGCGAGTGGCAGCTCGGCCCGGTGTACCCCGGCTCCGAGCGCGAAGCCTATTTCAATCCCGAGCGCCTGGACTGGTACGACACGTTCTACCAGGCCGACAAATCCAGCTCGACCATCAACGAACTGCGTTTCTTCGGCGACACCGGCCGGGTGATCTGGTCGGCGGGCCTGTTCAACTACGAAGAAAAATACGACTACACCTCGTGGGACGTCGGCAACGGCTACTTCGGCGATTGCGACTGGTGGCGTCCGGGCACGATCTGCGGTTACCAGGACGGCCTGGGCGGCGAGAACCGCGGCGACAATTCCAAGGTCGAATCCAATGCGGCGTATGCCGATTTCAGTTTCGCCGCGACCGATTCGCTGCGCCTGATCGGCGGCATCCGCTACACCCGCGACAAGAAGATCGCGCGCGAATCCAACGTCAAATACCAGTTCATCATTCCCGAGGAACTGTTCGCGCAGTTCACCGGCCAGCCGATCAACACCGCGACCAATCCCTACACCACCGGCCTGATCCTGGGTTCGCCGGGCTTCCGCCTGGCGCCTCCGGGCAATCGCGGCGGCGGCGCGCCGAGCATCTGCACCGGCTGGTCTCCGGCCGACCTGCGTTGCGGGCCGGGCGGCAACACGCTGGACTATTTCCTCGGCGGTATCCAGAACTTCGGTGCCCAAGACAACTGGCAGCAGTTCCTGCAGCAAAACCGCGACCAGATCCAGGTGATCGCGCGTTCGGACTTCCCCAATGGCCGCAGCGAAGATATTTACGAAGATAGCTACGTCGACTGGCGGGTGGGCTTCGAATACGACCTCAATCCGCAGGTGATGGTGTACGGCACCGTGTCCACCGGCACCCGTTCGGGCGGCATCAACCGGCCGTTGCTGCTCAACGACGGCAGCGCGCTGGCGCCGACCTTCGAACCCGAAGAACTGACCTCGTACGAAGCCGGCATCAAGGGCGACTACGTCTGGGGCGAGACCCCGGTGCGCTTGAACGCGTCGGTGTTCTACTACGACTACAAGAACAAGGTGCTGCAGAACCTGATCGACGTGCCGGCGCCGACGCCGACCAATCCGAACGCGACCAGCCGCCAGGTGTTCAACGACAACGCCGCCAACGCCAGCGTGCTGGGCCTGGAACTGGAAGGCCGGGTCGGCCTGCCGCACGGCTTCAACCTGGGCTACAACTTCACCTATCTGGACGCGACCTTCGACGAGTCGAACGTGCTCGACACGCGTTCGGGCGGCCTGGGCCTGATCGTGCCGCTGGACGGCAACCGCCTGCCGAACACCTCGAAGTACAACGCCAACGTCAGCCTGTCGCAGACCATCGACATCGGCCGCGGCGCGCTGTCCTCGTTCGACTGGACGATCAACCTGACCTACCGCTCCGATTACTACCTGACCGCGTTCAACAGCCGCGGCTTCGGTCAGGACGCGAACGGCAACGTGATCGAGATCCCGCTGCGCGACATGCCGTTCAACAACGGCTCCAACCCGGCAGCGGGCGGCGGCCCGGCCAACGGCCTGGCGATGCGCGACGATGTCGACGGCTTCGTCACCGTCAACGTATCGGCCGGCCTGAACTTCGGCAGCGACAATCAGTTCCGCATCGACGGCTTCGTGTCCAACCTCACCGACGAGGTGTACTCGGGCAAGGGTTTCGTCAACAACGCGACCAATATTCGTTATTTGAATACGCCGCGGATGTATGGGGTGCGGTTCTCGTCGCAGTTCTGATGGGCGCGGGATTTGCGGATAAAGACAAATGCCCTGTTCTCGGATTCTTCTTCCGCTTGCGGGAGAAGGTGGCCCGAAGGGCCGGATGAGGGCGCGCGAATCTGGCTTGCGACGTAGGTTTCCAGTTCGTTGGCCCTCACCCAGCCCTCTCCCGCAAGCGGGAGAGGGAGTAGGGGGAACCGCCGGGGTCTGGCTTGATCGGCGGTCGCGATCGCCGCCTATGAAGGAGTGGCTTCGGTCGCTTTTTTCGAAGGGCGAGAACCGTTGAGTGTTGTCTTGACGATTCGTCGTATCCGAGCGTGCGACGTTTCTTCCGATTCGCGTCGTAGTACTGCCTGCTCGCGCTTGTCTTCCCCCGTCGTGTGGGGGATTGAGGGGGATTCGCTTTTGCCAGCCGAAGCCCGCGTAGCCACGCTTAACTTCGTGCCAGTATCGAGCCCATGACCGACAGCCAACGCGTCCCCTCCCGCAAGCCGCAGCTCTCGTTCTGGCAGATCTGGAACATGTGCTTCGGCTTTCTCGGCATCCAGTTCGGCTTCGCCCTGCAGAACGCCAACGTCAGTCGCATTTTCCAGACGCTGGGCGCGCCGATCGACGACATCCCGATGCTGTGGATCGCCGCGCCGCTCACCGGCCTGATCGTGCAACCCATCGTCGGTTACCTGTCCGATCGCACCTGGACCGGCCTCGGCCGCCGCCGGCCGTACTTCCTGATCGGCGCGGTGCTCGCGACGCTGGCGCTGATCGCGATGCCGAACTCGCCGTCGTTGTGGATCGCCGCCGGCCTGCTGTGGATGCTCGACGCGTCGATCAACATCTCGATGGAACCGTTCCGCGCCTTCGTCGGCGATCAGCTGCCGCAACAGCAGCGTGCCAGCGGCTATGCGATGCAGAGCTTCTTCATCGGCGTGGGCTCGGTGATCGCCAGCCTGCTGCCGTTCGCGCTCGCCCACTTCGGCGTCGGCAACACCGCCGGGCCCGGCGAGGTGCCCGACACCGTGCGCTATGCGTTCTACTTCGGCGGCGCGGTATTGCTGCTGTCGGTCGGCTGGACCGTGCTGCGCACGCGCGAATACCCGCCGGAACAGCTGCACGCCTTCGACGAGGCGCCGGTGCTGGCGCGGCCCGATCGCGACCGCGTGCGTTGCCTGCTGCTGGGCGCATCGTGGATGGTGGTCGGCGGCATCGCCGCGACCACGATCTCGATGCTCGGCTGGGATAAGCAGTTGTATGTGCTGGCCGCGTTGATCGCCGCGTTCGGGCTGACGCTGCTGCTGCGCGGCATGGTCGGCAACGCGGGCGGCTTCGCCTCGGTGATGGACGATCTGGCGGCGATGCCGACCACGATGCTGCGGCTGGCCGTGGTGCAGTTCTTCTCCTGGTTCGCCTTGTTCGCGATGTGGATCTACACCACGCCGGCGGTCACCCAACTGCATTACCACAGCAGCGACACCGCCTCGGCCGCGTACAACGACGGCGCGAACTGGGTCGGCGTGTTGTTCGCCGCCTACAACGGTTTCGCCGCGCTGGCCGCGATCGTGATCCCGCCGATGACCCGCCGCTGGGGCCTGCGCTGGAGCCATCTGTTCAACGTGTTTCTCGGCGGCGCCGGGTTGATCTCGATCGCGTTGATCCGCGATCCGCAATGGTTGCTGCTGTCGATGCTCGGGGTCGGTTTCGCCTGGGCCTCGATCCTGTCGCTGCCGTACGCGATGCTGTCCGACAGCGTGCCGGTGGCGAAGATGGGCGTGTTCATGGGTATCTTCAATTTCTTCATCGTGATTCCGCAATTGGTCGCGGCGAGCCTGCTCGGTTTTCTGCTCAAGCATCTGTTCGGCGGGCAGCCGGCGATGGCGCTGGTGATCGGCGGCGTGAGCCTGTTCCTGGCCGGCGTGTGCGTGCTGTGGGTACGCGAGCCGGGTCGGGCCGAAGACTTGGCCAGTGCCGCGCAGGCGCGCGCATGAAGGCTTTGACTATCGCGGTCCTGAGTCTGGCGTTGGCCGCCTGCGCGCATGGCGCGCGCGACGCGAAACCGTCGCGAGACTACTACGGCACCTTGGAGCCGATGGCGAGCGATGCGGTGTACTTCGTCGTCACCGACCGTTTCGTCAACGGCGACACCAGCAACGACCAGCGCGAGCAGGGCGGGCCGGACCCGGCGACGCGGACCTTCGATCGTCCGGTTGCGGGCGCGCCGCCCGGACAGAGCGACAACATCGGCTACCTCGGCGGCGACTTCAAAGGTCTGCTCGACAACGCCGCTTACATTCGCGACATGGGTTTCGGCGCGGTGTGGCTGACGCCGATCGTCGACAACCCGGATCAGGCCTTCACCGGCGGCGATGCGGTGACCTGGGGCGGCGCGTTCCAGGATCGCGGCAAGACCGGCTACCACGGTTACTGGGGCGTGGACTTCTATCGGCTCGACGAGCATCTGCCGAGCCGCGACCTGGATTTCGCCGGGCTGACCCGAGGGCTCAAGCGCCATGGCCTGAAGACCGTGCTCGACATCGTCGCCAATCACGGCTCGCCGTCGTTCACCATGCCGGTCGATCAGCCCAAGTACGGCGAGATCTATCGCGACGGCGTGCTGGTCGCCGATCACCAGAACCTGGCGCCGGAGCAACTCGACCCCGTACACAACCCGTTGCACCGGTTCTTTCATAACGAAAAGGACCTGGTGCAGCTGTCGAACATCGACGACACCAATCCGGCGGTGATGGACTATTTTGTCGGCGCGTATTCGCAATGGATCGACCAGGGCGCCGATGCGTTCCGCATCGACACCATCCGGCATATGCCGCCGGCCTTCTGGAAGAAATTCTCCGATCGCATCCGCGCCAAGCGGCCGGGCTTCTTCATGTTCGGCGAAGCCTTCGACTACAAGGCCGAGAACATCGCGCCGTTCACCTGGGCGAGCAACGGCGGGGTCAGCGTGCTCGACTTTCCGCTCAAGGAGCGGATGGCGCAGGTGTTCGGGCGCGAGCGCGGCGATTTCGCGCTGTTGGCCGAGCGGCTGTATCTGACCGATGGGCCGTACGCGAACCCGTACGAGCTGATGACGTTCTACGACAATCACGACATGCCGCGCCTGGATGCCAGCGACGAGGGCTTCATCGATGCGCACCATTGGCTGTTTACTGCGCGCGGGATTCCGGTGATCTATTACGGCTCGGAGGTCGGGTTCGAGCGTGGGCATGCGGAGCATGCGGGCAATCGCAACTATTTCGGACAGGCGCGCATCGATGCGGCGCGCGGCAATCCGATTCGCGAATCGCTCAAACGCATCGCGAAGGTGCGCGAAGCCTCGCCGGCCTTGCAGCGCGGCCTGCAGTTGAATGTTGAGTTGCGCGGCGATCGGGCGGTGTTCTATCGGGCGTACGAGCATGCCGGGCAATCGCAGATCGCCCTGGTGCTGCTCAACAAGGGCGATGCGGCGGCGCAGTTCGAGGTGCGCGAGTATCTGCAGGCCGGGCGTTGGCGTGCGGCCTTGGGTGGGGGCGAGGTGGACGTGGCCGAGGGTGGGGCGCTTCGCGCTTCGGTGCCTGCGCATGGGGTCGAGGTGTATGTGCTGGATCGGCCGGTGGTTCGCGAGGATCTTCGGGTGGCGCTGGATCATGCGATGAAGCGTGCGCGGCGGCGTTGAGTGGGCTGGTTGAGTTCGGCGTTATCTCACCAGAATGTCATTCCCACGAAGGCGGGCTCCGCTTTACTTCGGCGGAGCCGAATATCCAGAGGCTTTAGCGTCATCTTTGCAGGACGTCATTCCCGCGAAGGCGGGAATCCAGAGCCTTTAGCGCCATCCTTCCAGACCGTCATTCCCGCGAACGCGGGAATCCAGTGACTTCAGGCGTTCTCGCACCAAAGGCACTGGATTCCCGCCTTCGCGGGAATGACGGTAGGTAGGATTGTCGTGACTGGTGACTGGTGACTGGTGACTCGGAGCGTGAAGCTGGCGAACTGGCGGACAGCATGGCCAACAGCCAACAGCCAACGACCAAATGCCAACGACCAATAACCAACAGCCAACGACGCAACTAAACCCAACTACCCACCCGCCTCACTCCGCCCCACACGACTTGCGCACCACCAACGTCGTAGGCAACCGGATACTCTCCGCCGCCTCCCCGCGCACCAACCTCATCAGCGTGTCCACCAGCAATTCCCCGGCCTGCTTGGTGTCCTGGAAAATCGTCGTCAGCGGCGGATGGGCGAAGCGCGCCATCGGGATGTCGTCGAAGCCGATCACCGACACGTCCTCGGGCACGCGTAACCCGCTTTCGGTCAGCGCGCGCATCGCGCCCAGCGCGATCAGGTCGCTCGCCGCGAACACCGCGTCGAACGGCAGCGCGCGCGCGATCAGTGCGCGCGCGGCGGCGTGGCCGGCGTCCTCGGAGCTTTCCGCGTCGACCTGCAACGCGCGATCCATCAGCAAACCAGCGTCGCGCAAGGCACCCTCGCAGCCGAGAAAGCGATCGAGGAATTCGGGGTAGTGGGTGGACGCGTCGCCGAGAAACGCGACCCGCTTGCGTCCCAGCGAGACCAGATGCGCGCCGGCCTGGCGGCCGCCGCCGATGTTCTCGCAACCGATCGACAACCCCGGCTGGTCCGGCAACACCGCGCCCCAGCGGACGAAGCGGGTGCCTTGCTCGACCAGTTTCTGCAACTTGCCCTGATAGGCGAGGTAATCGCCGTAGCCGAGCAGGATCAGCCCGTCGGCCTTCATGCTGTCTTCGTAGTCGCCGGCCCAGTCGTCGGACAGCTGCTGGAACGAGATCAGCAAGTCCTGGCCGTGACGCGCGCAGGCGCGGGTGATCGAGCCGAGCATCGACAGGAAGAACGGGTTGATGTGCGATTCGTCCGGGGTCGGGTCCTCGAACAGCAGCATCGCCAGGGTGCCGGAGCGTTGCCGGCGCAGGCTGGAGGCGTGACGGTCGACCTTGTAGTTGAGCTCGCGCACCACCGCTTCGACCCGCTTGCGGGTCTCGGCGTTGACCAGGGTGCTGCCGCTGAGCACGCGCGACACCGTGGCCTGGGACACGCCGGCCAGGTGGGCGATGTCGAGCGAGGTGGCTTTCGACTTCTTGCGCATGGGGCGAGTGTAGCGGTGAAGCGGGAATGGGGAATCGGAAAGCTGAGCGTCGCGGCAGGCGGAGCCGATTCCCGATTCCCCATTCCCGATTCCCGCCGCTTCAACGAGGATCCATCCACCCCCGCAACGCATCCACCACCACGTTGATCGCCACGATCAGCGCGCCGATCACCAGCACCACGCCGAGCACCAGGGTGTAGTCGCGGTTCAAGGCGCCCTGGACGAAGTAGCGGCCCATGCCGGGAATGCCGAACACCTGCTCGACCACCGCCGAACCGGTGACCACGTTGATCAGCGCCGGCGACAGCCACGCCACCACCGGCAGTAATGCCGGCTTGAGCGCGTGCGCGAACAGCAGGCGGGTGTCCGACAGGCCGCGCGCGCGCGCCGCGCGCAGGTAGTCGGCCGACAGCACGTCGAGCATCGAGGCGCGGGTCAGGCGCGCGCAGTAGGCGATGTTGGGCAGCGCCAGCGCGATCACTGGCAGCACCACGTTGTTCCAGTCGCCCCAGCCGCCGGCCGGCAGCCAGTGCAGCGTGACCGCGAACAGCAGCACCAGCAGCGGCGCGACCACGAACTTGGGCACCGCCAGGCCGAGACCGGCGAGCAGCATCAGCGCGCGATCGGTCCAGCCGCCGGCGCGCAAGGCCGCCCACACGCCGACGATCACGCCGATCAACACCGCCAGCAGCAACGCAAGGCCGCCGTTCAAGGCCGACACCGGCAGCGCGTTGGCGATCAGTTGATTGACGGTGTAGTCGGGGTATTGGAACGACGGCCCGAGGTCGCCGCGCAGCGCGTCGCCGAGCCAGCCCAGGTATTGCATCGGCAGCGGTTGATCGAGCCGGTATTGCGCGTCGAGCGCGGCCTGCACTTCCGGCGGCGCGGCTTTCTCGGTGTCGAACGGTCCGCCCGGCGCGGCGCGCAGCAGGGCGAAGCACAGCGTCGCCAGCAACAGCAGGGTGATCAGCGCTTCCAGCAGGCGCGAGGCGAAGCGTGCGGGCAAGGAGTCGCCGCGCATCAGACGTGTACGTCGAACAGGCGGCCGACCACGCTCGCCGCGGCCATCGCCAGCGCGCCCCAGAACGCGACCCGCAGCGCGCCGCGCAGCACCGGTGCGCCGCCGGTCCAGGCCGCGAGCGCGCCGGAGATCGACAGGCCGATCAGGGTGATCGGGATCGCGACCGCTTCGGTTCGGCCGGTCGGGGCCAGCAGCACCGCGGCGATCGGCAGCACCGCGCCGGTCACGAACGCCGCCGCGGAAGTCAGCGCCGCCTGCACCGGCCGCGCACGCAAGGTGTCGGTGATGCCCAGTTCGTCGCGCGCATGGCTGCCGAGCGCATCGTGCGCGGTCAGCTGTTGCGCGACTTCGTGCGCGAGCTCCGGACTCAACCCGCGCTGCACGTAGATGCGCGCGAGTTCGTCCAGTTCGCTTTGCGGATCGTCGTCGAGTTCGCGCTGCTCCACCGCGATGTCGGCGCGTTCGGTGTCGGCCTGCGATTGCACCGACACGTATTCGCCGGCCGCCATCGACATCGCGCCGGCGACGGTGCCGGCGATGCCGCTGGTCAGGATCGCGGCCGGCGATGCGCCGCTGGCGGCGACGCCGACCACCAGCCCGGCGATCGAGACGATGCCGTCGTTGGCGCCGAGCACGGCCGCGCGCAGCCAGCCCACGCGCTCGGAGCGATGGCGTTCGGGATAGCGGCTGCGCGATTGCGGTTTGGTCATGGCGGTGAGGTCATGGCGACAGACTCAGCCAGCGGCTGGCGTGGCGATCGAGGGCGTTGGCTTCGAAGCCGCGCACGTTGCCGGCGACCAGATGTTTGGAGCTGTAGAAATACAAGGGAATCGCCGCGTTGTCGTTCAACAGGCGCTGTTCGGCCGCGCGCAGCCAGGCGTTGCGCGCGGCTTCCGAATGCGCCGCATCGGCCTTGGCCAGGCGTTCGCGATAACCCGCGTCGTCGTAGCCCATCCAGTTCAGCGGCCCGTCGCTGCCGAACGCGGCGAGGAAGTTGCGCGCATCGGCCAGGTCGCCGATCCAGCCGCCGCGGAACACCTGGGTGATGGTGCGCTGCTTGCGGTTCTGCACGAACACTTTCCATTCCTCGTTGCGCAATCGCACCTGCACGCCGAGGGTCTGCCGCCACATCGCGGCGACCGCCAGGGTCAGGCGCCGGTGGGGGGTCGAGGTGTTGTAGCGCAGTTCGATCACCAACGGCTTGTCGTCCGAATACCCCGCATGCCGGTACAGCGCACGCGCATGCGCTTCGCGTTCGGCCTGGCTCAACGACCGCCACGGCATCGCCGCGGGCGTATAGCCGGCGATGCCGGGCGGAACGATGCCGTAGGCCGGGGTTTCGCCCAGGCCGGTGACGTAGCGGGTGAGTTTGTCGCGATCGATCGCCAGGGTCAGCGCGCGCCGCAGCGCGAGTTCGCGATCCTCGCAAGGCGGCGTCGCGCAGGCGGCGCTGCGCAGCGGCGGGCGGGTCAGGTTGATGCCGAGCCAGAACGCGCCCAGGTACGGCGACAAGCGCAGTTGCGTGCCGAAGCGTTTGCGCAAGGCGGGCAACGGCTGCGGCGGCACCACCTCGGTGATGTGCAGGTCGCCGGCGGCGAAGCGCTGCAGTTCGGCCGCGGCGTCTTCGGTGACCTGGAAGCGCACGCGTTCGATCGCGACCGCGGCGGCGTCGTGGAAACGCGGGTTCTTCTCCACCACCAGGTTGGCCTGCGGCGTCCACGCGGCCAACCGGTACGCACCGTTCGATACCAATCGCCCCGGTCGCGTATGTTGCGCGCCGTACTGTTCGACCGCGGGCAGATACACCGGGAACGCGATCGGCAAGGTCAGCAAGGCCGGCAAGCCGGCGCTGCGGTTCAAGCGGAACACCACGGTGCGCGCGTCGCTCGCGCTCACGCCGAGCCGCTGCGGCGGCAGTTTGCCGGCCTGCACCGCCTGCGCGTTGTCGAGCGCGTCGAACAGTTCGCCGAACGGCGCGGCCGTGGCCGGAGCGAACGCGCGGCGGAAACTGGCGACGATCTGGTTCGCGTCGATCGGCTCGCCGTTGCTCCATTGCAGGCCCTCGCGCAGGGTGAAGGTCCAACTGCGGCCGTCGGCCGAGACCGACCAGCGCTGCGCCATGCCCGGGATCAGCCGGCCGCGCGCGTCCTCGGTGACCAGGCCTTCGTACAGGTCGCGCAGCACGTTGCCGCAGGCGACTTCCTGGCAGCGGTGGGCGTCCAATGTGCTCGGCTCCGGGCCGTTGCCGCGTTCGAGCATCGTCGCGGCGGCCTGCGCCCGCGCGCCCGGCGCTATCAGCCACAGCAACGCCAGCGCCAGTGGCAAGGCCGCACCATAGCGTTGCAAGGCGGACGTTGTTCGGTGCAAGGCGGGGTCTACACTGCCGGGGGTCTTGCGATTGTAGGCGAGGTGCCGCATATCCAGACCCGAAACTGAGGCAAGGTAGGTCGTCAGGTTTGCGCCGGTCCTCGCCCGTTGAGGCGCCGGCCGCGTCCGCTGGGTTGGCGGGCGCGGATTCCGCGCAGCGATGCGCGAGCAGGGCATAGTGCCTTGCAGCAGGTTTTTCTCAGCGAGGTGGATGTGTCCGGTCCCAGCCAGGTCAAGGATCTCGAGATTCCCGACATCAAGGGCGGCGCGCGCGCCGTGCTGGTGGATTACCTGGCCTCGGGCGTGCGCCCGGAGTCGGATTGGAAGATCGGCACCGAACACGAGAAATTCGGATTCCGCACCGACGACCTGCGGCCGCCGACCTTCGACGGCGATCGCGGCATCGAGGCCTTGCTCAAGGGCCTGGTCCAGTTCGGGTGGTCGCCGGTCGAGGAAAAGGGCCGGGTGATCGCGCTGACCCGCGACGACGCCTCGGTGTCGCTGGAGCCGGCCGGTCAGCTGGAACTGTCGGGCGCGCCGCTGGCGACCCTGCACGACACCTGCGTGGAAGCGGCGACCCACCTGCGCGAAGTGCGCACCGTCGCCGAGCCGATGGGCCTGGGTTTTCTCGGCATGGGCTTCCAGCCCAAGTGGCGCCGCGACGAAATGCCGTGGATGCCGAAAGGCCGCTACAAGATCATGCGCGACTACATGCCCAAGGTCGGCTCGCTCGGCCTGGACATGATGACCCGCACCAGCACCGTGCAGGTCAACCTCGACGTGCGCGACGAGCCCGACATGGTGAAGAAGTTCCGCGTGTCGCTGGCGTTGCAGCCGATCGCGACCGCGCTGTTCGCCGATTCGCCGTTCACCGAAGGCAAGCCGAACGGCTATCTGTCGTACCGCTCGCACATCTGGACCGATACCGATCGCGACCGCACCGGCCTGCTCGATTTCGTGTTCGAGGACGGCTTCGGCTACGAGCGTTATGTCGATTACCTGCTCGATGTGCCGATGTACTTCGTGTACCGCGACGGCAATTACATCGACGCGGCCGGGCAGTCGTTCCGCGATTACCTCGAAGCCAAGCTGCCGGCGTATCCGAACCAGCGCCCGACCTTGAAGGACTGGGCCGACCACACCACCACCGCGTTCCCGGAAGTGCGGCTGAAGAAGTATCTGGAAATGCGCGGCGCCGACTCGGGCCCGTGGAACCGGATCTGCGCGCTGTCGGCGTTCTGGGTCGGCCTGCTGTACGACGCCGATGCGCTCGACGCGGCCTGGGACCTGGTGCTCGACTTCACCCCGGCCGAGCGCCACGCCTTGCGCGACGGCGTGCCGCAGCACGGTTTCCACCTGCCGTTCCGCGACGGCAAGGTGCTGGATCTGGCGCGACGCGCGCTGGAGATTTCCGCGCACGGGTTGAAGCGCCGCGCACGCTTGAACCACAACGGCGCGGACGAATCGATCTATCTCGAACCGCTGACCGAGTTCGTCGCGATGGGCAAGAGCCCGGCCGAACGCAAGCTCGAGCTGTTCCATGGGGCGTGGGGCGGCAGCGTGGATCCGGTGTTCAAGGAATTCGCGTACTGAGGTTGGGTGCGGGCGGTGACTGCGTTTTGGTGCCGCGTGCGCTTGGCGGTGCGCGCATTCGCCTGTGGCCGCGAGGTACGCCACACGGTTGCCTGGCAGCGAGCTTGTTTCGCTGTTGAAGGCAGGTCGCTTTCTGGTGGTCGTGTCGCGTCTGCGCGAAAAGCGAATCCTCCCCAGCCCTCCTTTTCCAAAGGAGGGGGCGCAGGCGGTGCGATCGTGGGGTGGCGTGGTGAAACCGTGCATCACGAACAAGCGCGCGTCATCGTCCTTGCTTCGTACTCTCCCCATCCCGAGCCTTTTCCCCCTTTGAAAAAGGGGGCAGGGGGGATTTGCTCTTACCCGGGATGCTCACGCAGAACCTCCGGCGTTCGAATTCGCGGCGACCGGCGCCGCACGGCGATTACCGCGCAGCGCAGCGATCGCGCCGGCCACGATCAACGCCGCACCGATCAAGGTCGCCGCGCGCGCCGCATGCCCGAACAGCAGCCAGTCCAGCGCCGCGCTGACGGGCACCGCGACATACATAAGCGGAGCCAGGGTGGACGCGTTGTCCATGCCGCGGTACGCGAGGTCGCGCAGCGACTGACTGCCGAGGCTGCATGCCGCCATACCGAGCAGGGCCAGCGCCAACACCAGCGGCGGTTGCGCGGCGAACGGTTGCGCCGGCATGCGCCAACACGCGATCAGCGCCAACGGCAGGCCGACCATCGCCGCCTGCAGGTACAGCTTGAACTGGGTGCGAAACGGCGGCTGATGCTGGGCGCTGCGGTAGAACAGCACCTGCGAGCCGGCCATCGCGAAGCCGCCGAACAGCGACACCAGCGCATTGGCGTCGAGCCCGTGCCGGCCGGGCTGCAGCACCACCAGCACACCCGCGAACCCGACCGCCAGGCCGTACAAGGTCGAAGGTTGCAGGCGCTCGCCGAGCCAGGCGCGCGCGATCAGCGGAATGAACAAGGGCCCGGTGTTGTACAGCAGCACCGCGTGCAGCAGGTCGCCGCGCATCGCCGCGAGCACGAAGCAGCCCTGCGACACGATCACCGCCACCGCGCGCACCCAACCGGGCCGGTCGGCGAACGACCACACCGCGCGCCAGTCCTCGCGCCGGGCCAGCCCGACCAGGATCAGGCCGGGGATCGCGAAGCGCAGCCAGGTGACCAGCTCCGGCGGCAAGCCGCGGGTGTAGCGGCTGAGCAACCCGAGCAGCGCCAGGCAGATCGAGGCGGAGGCCATGAGGCCGGCGCGAACAGCCAAGGGACGGGACGGCGGAGGTACAGCCGAAGAAATCAGAGGAGCAGCAGACATATGGTAAAGATAGGCTCACCAGCTGCCTTTAAAAATCAACAAAACCCACGCCGGTGGTAAGTAAAAATGACCACAGACCCGCAATCCCCCAGGCGCCTGCCACCCCTGCGAGCCCTGCAAGCCTTCGCCGCCGTAATCCGCCACGACGGCATGCGCCGAGCCGCCGAACACCTGCATCTGAGCCACGCCGCGCTGAGCCAGCACGTCCAGCACCTGGAAGAAGCCTTCGGCCTGCGCCTGCTCGACCGCAGCGGCGGCGGACGCGCCCGGCCGACCGCGCTGGGCCGCGAATACGGCGAGGCCTTGATCGCCGGCTTCGAGCAGATCGAAGCGGCGACCGCGCGTTTGCGCCTGCGCAGCGACGAAAGCCGGCGGCTGGTGCTCGGCGCGCCGACCAGCCTCAGCGTGAGCCTGCTGCTGCCGCGGATCGAGGAATTCGGCGCCGACGCCGGCTTCGACCTGCAGCTGTTCTGTCCGGCCGCGGCGGCGGATCTGGCCCAGGGGCGCCTGCACGCGCTGCTGATGCACGGCGATCCGCGCGAGCAGGGGCTGCAGGGTGAGCTGCTGTTCGAACAAGGCTTGTTGCCGGTGGCCTCCCCGGAGCTGATCGCGCGCCTGGACCCACAGCGCTGGTGGCAGGATGCGACGCCGGGCGTGCGCGTGTTGCATGTGGTCAGCGATGGTTGGCGTCACGATTGGCCGGCGTGGTTCGGCGACGATCCGTCGACCTGGCCCCTGCCGCACCTGAGCCTGTCCTCGCCGATGCCGGCGATCAGCGCCGCGCTGGCCGGGCAGGGCATCGCGCTGATGTATCCGCGGCTGATCGCCGATCGCCTGGCCAGCGGCGAATTGCGCACGCTGCCTTCGCCGTATCCGGCGCAGGTCAAGCGGCTGTATCTGGCGTGGTTGCCGCAGGCGCAGGGCAGCGGACGGCTGGAGCGGGTGCGCGATTGGCTGGGCGAGTTGCTGGGCGGGAGCGCTGCGAGCTGAAACAAGAGCGTCGGGGCTGAAGCCCCTCCCACAAAAGATCTCGCGGCGATGCCTGTCTTTAGGTGGAAGGGGCTGCTTTCAAAACAGGCCACTCCCACAAAAGTGGTCGACCCTGCGAGGTCTTTTGTGGGAGGGGCGTCAGCCCCGACGCTGTCCGCTCAGATCGTCATGCCTCACATGCTCTCCGCGCGCTTGCCCAATTCCTTGAGCCGATCCAGCGCCGGCTTGTTCATCCGCCGCGCATACGCCGGCAAGCGCTTGGCCCGCGCCTGCGCCTGCTCGCACAACTCGCGCGCGCGGCGCAGGTCGCCCCAGCCGATCAGGCATTCGACGTAATGCACGTGCGCATCGAAGCCGCTGCTGTAACCGACCAGCGCCTCGAATTCTTCCTTCGCCTTGGCCTTGTCGCCGCTCGCCGCGACCGCGCGCGCATAGGTCAGATGGCCTTCGGGCGAACGGAACTCCGGCTTGCGCGCGATCAGGTCCTCGAGCGTCTGCCGCGCCTGCGCGGCGTCGCCGGCTTCCAGCAGGGCATGGGCGAGCTTGACCTGGATGTGCGGATCGTCGCGATGGATGCCGCTGAGCGCGGCGCGGTACAGCGGCAGCGCGTCGCTGGCGCGATCGGCGCCGAGCAGCGCATCGGCCAAGCGCATGCGGTTGTCGGTGGTGGCCGCGGTCTCGTAGGCGTCCTGCGCTTCGCGCAGTTCGCGGCCCGGGTCGAGCAGGCGCCGCACGTTGCCGGCCAAGGCGCGGCCGTGGCGGGTGTGGCGCTGGTCCGGCAGCCAGATCGCCACGCCGTAGACCACGCTGCCCAGCAGCGGGAACATGAAGAGAATCATCAACCAGTAGCGGTCCTGGCCGCTGCGCACGACATGCACGGCGAAGCACAGCGCGACGATGACGTGCAAACCCAGGCCGAGGTACGGCATGACGCGATCCTTGCGAAAGAGGGGCAAAACGGACGGCCGATAGTTTCGTGATTCCGGTCGCAACGCGCCAGGGGGTTGCGGCGCCGCTCGTCGCCTCGCCGGCGGCGCGATCGCCCGTGCATTCGCGGCGTAGGCCAGGCACGACCGCGAACGTACCCGGGCCTGCAGCGCGCGGCGGCGTTCGGCCGGATCGCTGTCGCCAATCCGTCACACCTGCAACCGTCGGCACATCGCGCATGACCTGCTGTAGCCTTCAAGCATGAATGTCCTCCTAGATACCAGCGACGAACCGCTGCGTGCGGTTGATTTCGCCTCCACCGACGCCTTGCTGCGCGACGACGTCAAGACCCTGGGCGCCCTGGTCGGCGAAATCCTCGCCGAACAGCGCGGTCCGGCCTTTCTCGACGATGTGGAGCGTCTGCGCCGCGCCGCGATCCGCCGCCGCGAGGCGCAGGCGCCGATCGGCGCCCTGGCCGAAGTGCTGGCCGATATCGATCTGGACCAGGCCAGCGATCTGGTGCGCGCCTTCGCCACCTATTTCCAGGCGGTCAATCTGGCCGAGCGCGTGCATCGCATCCGCCGCCGCCGCGACTACGAACGCAGCGGCGCCGGCGCACAGCCCGGCGGCCTGCGCGACGCGATCGGCCTGCTCGCACGGCAAGGCGTCAGCGCCGAAGAAGTGGCCGCATTGCTGCCGCGGCTGCGGATCGAACCGGTGTTCACCGCGCATCCGACCGAAGCGGTGCGACGCGCGCTGCTGGAGAAAGAACGCACCATCGTCGGCTGCCTGGTCGCCGACATCGACCGTAACCGCACCCCCACCGAACGCCGCGCCGACCGCGAACGCATCCGCCTGGCCCTGACCGCGAGCTGGCAGACCGCCGAAGCGCCCGCGGCCAAGCCCAGCGTTGCCGACGAATTCGAACACGTTGGCTTCTACCTGTCCGACGTGCTGTACCGGGTGCTGCCGGTGTATTACGAAACCTTCGAGGACGCGCTGCGCGAAATCTACGGCGAGCGCTTCGAAGGCGGCGCGGCCTTGCCCGACGTGCTCGGCTTCGGCACCTGGGTCGGCGGCGACATGGACGGCAATCCGAACGTCGGCGCCGACACCATCGCCGCGACCTTGTCCGGCCAGCGCGCGCTGGTGCTCAATGCGTATCGCAACGACCTGGCCTCGCTGGCCGAACTGCTCAGCCAGTCGGTGACCCGCGTGCGCATCGACGACGCGGTGCTCGCGCGGGTCGAGGATTACCGCTATCAACTGCCGAAGGCGGCCGCGCTGCTCAAGCCGCGCCACGCCGACATGCCGTACCGCAACCTGCTGAGCCTGATGGCCGCGCGCCTGCAGGCCACGGTCGAGGAAAGCGTGCATGGCTATCCCGACGCGCCTGCGTTTCTGGCCGACATCGCCCTGATCGAACGCAGCCTCGCCGCCAATCAGGGCGAGCATGCCGGCGGTTTCGCGGTGCGCCGCCTGCGCCGCCGCGCCGAATGCTTCGGTTTCCATCTGGCCAGCCTGGACCTGCGCCAGGATTCGGGCACCCACGATGCCGCGCTGGCCGCGCTGCTCGATATGCCCGATTGGGAATCGCTGGACGTGGCCGCGCGCGCCACCCGTCTGCACAGTTTGCTCGACGGCGACGCGCCGCCCGCGCGCGCCGCGGCCAATGCCGCGCAGTCCACGCTTGAGGTGTTCCGCGCGGTCGCGCGGCTGCGTCCGCGTTACGGCGAGCGCGCGTTCGGGCCGTACATCGTCAGCATGAGCCGCAGCGCCGCCGACGCGCTGGCGGTGCTCGCGCTGGCGAAAACCGCCGGTTGCGTCGATGGCGACGGCCGCGTGCCGTTGGATGTCGCGCCGCTGTTCGAAACCGTCGACGACCTCGACGCCGCCGCCGACACCTTGCGCGCCTTGTTCGCCGATCCGATGTACCGCGCTCACTTGCGCGCGCGCGGCAATCGCCAGGTGGTGATGCTCGGTTATTCCGACAGCGCCAAGGACGGCGGCATGGTCGCCTCGCGCTGGGCCTTGCAGCAGACCCAGATCGCGCTGACCGCGCTGGCCCACGACAGCCAGGTGCGGATCGCGTTCTTCCACGGCCGCGGCGGTTCGATCAGCCGCGGCGGCGGCAAGACCGAGCGCGCGGTGATCGCCGCGCCGCGCGGTTCGGTCGACGGTTACCTGCGTCTGACCGAGCAGGGCGAAGTGATCCATCGCAAGTACGGCATCCGCGCGCTGGCGCTGCGCAATCTCGAACAGACCACCGGCGCGGTGCTGCGCGCGACCCTGCGTCCGCGCGCGCCGGAACCGCGCGAAGCCGGCTGGCGCGCGATCGCCGCCGAATTGGCCCAGCAGGCGCGCGCGCATTACCGCGCGCTGGTGCATGAAGACCCGCAGTTCCCGGCGTATTTCCGCGCCGCCACCCCGATCGACGTGATCGAGCGGCTGCGCATCGGCTCGCGCCCGGCCAAGCGCGCCGGCGTCGGCGACATCGGTTCGCTGCGCGCGATACCGTGGGTATTCGCCTGGTCGCAGAACCGCGCCGGTTTGACCGCGTGGTACGGCGTCGGCACCGGCCTGGGACGCGCGCTGGCCGAACACGGCCGCGACGCATTGGCCGAGATGGCGCGCGACTGGCCGTTCTTCGGCACCTTGATCGACGATCTGGAAATGGTCCTGGCCAAGTCCGACCCGGCGATCTTCGAACGCTATTCGATGCTCGCCGCCGACTTGCCCGAAGGCGATTTGCACGCGCGTTTCCATCCCGGCATCGCCGAGGAATTCGAGCGCACCCGCCGCGCGGTGCTGACGATCAAGGGCAGCGAAGAACTGTTGCTGGGCGATCACCGTCTGCGTCAGTCGATTCGCCTGCGCAACCCGTACGTCGACCCGATCAGCCTGTTGCAGGTCGACCTGCTGGCGCGCTGGCGCGCGGCGGGGCGGCCGGACGACGGCTTGCAGCAGGCCTTGGTGGCGACGGTCAACGGCATCGCGGCCGGGGTGCAGAACACCGGTTGAGCACGAACGCCGCCCGCACCGACGCATCGACCCGCAGCGGCCTGTAGGCGCTGCGTAAGCTGCGACCGCGAGTTCGCGCCGATTGCGCAAGTTTCCTCACAGCCGCAACGGCGCGGTCGCGGCTCACGCCGCTCCTACAGTCGGGTCACACACCAATGACGCGACCGCACAGATTCTTCAACCCCGACGAAACTTCCCGTAGCCCCTGTAGGAGCTGCGCAAGCTGCGACCGCGAATCCGCACCAATTGCGCAAGTTTCGCCGTAGCCGCAATGGCGCGGTCGCGGCTCGCGCCGCTCCTACAGTCGGACGACGCACCAATGATGCGACCGCACAGATTCTTCAACTGCCGATGAAACTCCCCGCAGCCCCTGTAGGAGCTGCGCAAGCTGCGACCGCGAATCCGCATCAATTGCGCAAGTTTCGCCGTAGCCGTAATGGCGCGGTCGCGGCTCGCGCCGCTCCTACAGTCGGATGACGCACCAATGACGCGACCGCACAGATTCTTCAACCCCCGCCGAAACTTCCCGCAGCCCCTGTAGGAGCTGCGCAAGCTGCGACCGCGAATCCACACCGATTGCGCAAGTTTCGCCGTAGCCGCAATGGCGCGGTCGCGGCTCATGCCGCTCCTACATCCGGCCAACGCATCGCCGAACCGCGCAGGCCATCACCCCGGCCATCTCGGTTCCACGACCGATCTGATACTATACCCCAGTATCCAGCGCCGACCTGTCGCCGCCGTCCGAGACCGCTGCCATGCCGCATTCCCCCGCCGAGAAAAAACGCGTGCTCACCCGCGTGCGCCGGATCAAGGGCCAGACCGAGGCCCTGGAGCGCGCGCTCGAGCAGGGCAGCGAATGCGCCGCGGTGCTGCAGCAGATCGCGGCGATCCGCGGCGCGATCAACGGCCTGATGTCGGAAGTGCTCGAAAGCCATATCCGCGAGGAACTCGGCCAGGCCGTGTCGTCGCAGAAAACCCGCAGCGCCAGCATCGACGAAGTCGCCGCGCTGGTGCGTTCGTATCTGAAATGAATCCGCTGCGCTCGCGTGCTTCGCATCGATCCAAGCGAAGCCGCATCGCATCGTCGCCATCCCCATCCTTTCACGCCCCACGCGGCGCCACCGCAGGAGAATCCTTCCCATGAGCCGGACCATCAAAAGCCGCGCCGCCGTCGCCTTCGCCGCCGGCCAGCCCTTGCAGATCGTCGAGATCGACGTCGAGCCGCCGCGCGCCGGCGAAGTGCTGGTGCGCATCACCGCCACCGGCGTGTGCCACACCGATGCGTTCACCCTCAGCGGCGACGACCCGGAAGGCCTGTTTCCGGCGGTGCTCGGCCATGAGGGCGGCGGCGTGGTGGTCGAGGTCGGCGAAGGCGTCACCAGCGTCAAGCCCGGCGATCATGTGATCCCGCTGTATACGGCCGAATGCCGCAAGTGCAAGTTCTGCCTGTCGGGCAAGACCAATCTGTGTCAGGCGGTGCGCGCGACCCAGGGCCGCGGCGTGATGCCCGACGGCAGTTCGCGTTTCAGCTACGAAGGCAAGCCGATCCATCACTACATGGGCTGCAGCACCTTCAGCGAATACACCGTGGTCGCCGAAGTCTCGCTCGCGGTGGTCAATCCGCAGGCGCCGCTGGAAAAGGTCTGCCTGCTCGGCTGCGGCGTCACCACCGGCATCGGCGCGGTCCACAACACGGCGAAAGTGCAGCCCGGCGACACGGTCGCGGTGTTCGGCCTGGGCGGCATCGGCCTGGCGGTGATCCAGGGCGCGGTGCAGGCCAAGGCCGGACGCATCATCGGCGTGGACACCAACGCGGGCAAGTTCGAACTGGCCAAGGCGATGGGCGCGACCGATTGCGTGAATCCCAAGGATCACGATCGTCCGATCCAGGATGTGATCGTCGAGCTGACCGACGGCGGCGTGGATTTCAGCTTCGAATGCATCGGCAACGTCAAGGTGATGCGCGCGGCGCTGGAGTGCTGCCACAAGGGCTGGGGCGAGTCGGTGATCATCGGCGTGGCCGGCGCGGGGCAGGAAATCAGCACGCGTCCGTTCCAGTTGGTGACCGGGCGCGTGTGGCGCGGTTCGGCGTTCGGTGGGGTCAAGGGCCGCACTCAGTTGCCCGGCATGGTCGAGCAGGCGATGACGGGCGAGATCGATCTCGATCCGTTCATTACCCATACCCTGCCGTTGGAACGGATCAACGAGGCCTTCGATCTGATGCACGAGGGCAAATCGATTCGCACGGTGATTCATTACTGAGCCTGACGGCCGACAAGGACGGACCATGAAGAACATCCAGGTCATCGAGCCCGCGCAGAACTGCGTCTACGACATCTTCGCCATCGACGACGAAGGTTTCGCGCTGATCTTTCCCGAGGGGCAGGATGTGGCTTTCGCCGACGAGGTGGCGACGCGGCATCCGGAGCATCTGCTCGAGCCGGTGTTCGAGCGTCTATGGCGGCAGCGCGTGCCCAAGCACCAGGCCAAAGGCATCCACGGCCTGCTGTTTTGCGATCTGGACGAAAAGAAGCAGTACTACCCTGATCGCATCGACGAGCACGCTATCAATCCCGATGGCACCCGGCTCCGCGGAGGATGATCCATGCAGAAAATCGAATCCCACGCCTGCTTCGGCGGCCGCCAGGAAGTCTGGAGCCACACCGCCACCACCCTGGGTTGCACGATGCGTTTCGGCGTGTACCTGCCGCCGCAGGCCGAGCGCGGCGATTGCCCGGTGCTGTACTGGCTGTCAGGCCTGACCTGCACCGAGCAGAACTTCATCACCAAGGCCGGCGCGCAGCAGTTCGCGGCGCAGCACGGGGTGATCCTGGTCGCGGCCGACACCAGTCCGCGCGGCGAGGGCATGCCCGATGCGGAAGGCTACGACCTGGGCCAGGGCGCGGGGTTTTACCTCAATGCGACGCGGCCGAAATGGGCGGCGAATTTCCGCATGTACGACTATGTGGTCGATGAGTTGCCGGCGTTGGTCGACGCGCATTTTCCGACCACCAGTGCGCGCGGCATCAGCGGGCATTCGATGGGCGGGCATGGCGCGCTGATGATCGCGCTGAAGAATCCGGGCCGCTATCGCAGCGTCTCGGCGTTCTCGCCGATCGCCGCGCCGTCGCATTCGCCGTGGGGCGAGAAGGCGTTCACCGCGTATTTGGGCGAGGATCGCGAGGCGTGGAAGGCCTGGGATGCGACTGCGTTGGTCGCCGGTGCGCGTGAGCGGTTGCCGTTGTTGATCGATCAGGGCGGGGATGATGAGTTTCTGGTGTCGCAACTGAAGCCGGAGTTGTTGCGGGTCGCGTGTGAGGTCGCCAGGCATCCGCTGGAGCTGCGCATTCGGCCGGGGTGCGACCATAGCTATTACTTCATCGCCAGTTATATCGGCGAGCATGTCGCGCATCATGCCAAGGCGTTGCACGGCTGAGATTTGCGTGCTCTCACCCCGGCCCTCTCCCGCAAGCGGGAGAGGGAGTGGTTCGAAGGGGGTGATACAGGCGCGGGAGGCGGTGTTTCGGGTAATCGATGCACGCGCGAGTGG